>NZ_JBKFBF010000014.1:0-146507 GCF_053346035.1 Methylobacterium sp. A54F
GGCTGGTGTCCTGGTGCCACTGCCCGAGGCTCGCGAAGGTCTCGAACCGCATCTGCGCGTCCGCGTCCCGCAGCGAGGCCAGCAGGCACTGACCCACCAGCGGACGACGGTCCACGATCACGATCAGACGGTCGTCCGGGGCATCGAGGGCGATGGCGTCCGTGCTCCGCGCGGCCGCCGGACCCTCGCGATCCTGGGCCGACGCGCTCCGGCCGGCACCGGCTACGATCACCGGGCGGGAGGGCCTCAACACGGCTTGAGCTTGGGTCATCGTCCTTAACTCTCACATCAGGGGCGGCACGGAATTTCGTCGTTGGCGTGATCTGCTGTGCGTCGGTTGCTCCTCGCACCGACGAACTTCGAGTTGCATAGTCTACCGAATCCCAAGTTGTAAACTTGGTCAGACCCTGCCAAACCCGCAACTCAGTACTCTGCCGTAGCGGGCTCGACTGGAAATATCTGCATCCGTCTCAAGTATGTACAATTTCAGATTGTACCAGACACAGATATTTACGATACATCCGCCCCGGATCCGCCCAAATCGACTGTCTTTGCCGAAAAATCGACGCGAACCGATGAAGATCGCGCCATGCCTCCCCGGCGGTTGCAACCTGAGGGCGAAGTTTACCAACGTTGCATCCAATGCGAGCGAAATCGGCTCTCCGTGGCCCTCGGGTGACGCCGGGCGGGACCGCCGGTCGCCCCGGGAGCGGCGCGGCGCGCGGGGGCCCGTTCGACAACGGGGTACAACCATGCTCTGTATTTTCAGCCGTCCCGCGCATCCGTAGCCGCCATCCGGGGGCCGGGCGCGCCGGGCGCGAGAACCCTCAGGCATCGGCCGGGCCCGTCCGGTCGAGGGGAGGCGCACGATGTCCGAGGCCGAGATCGATGCGGTGCGCCGCATGCTGCGCGAGAAGCCCCGTCCGGCCGACCTCGCGGCGCGGCGCGCGCGCATGGACGGGTTCGGGCGGCGCTATCCCCTCGCCGCCGACATCCGCGTGGAGCCCACCGAGGCCGGCGGCGTGCGCGCGGAGTGGACTGCGGCGCCGGGCGCCCGGGAGGACCGCGTCCTGATCTTCCTGCACGGCGGCGGCTACATCTCCGGCTCCCTCGACAGCCATCGCCACTCGGTGGCCGAGATGGGCCGCGCCGCCCGGGCCCGGACCCTCGCCCTCGATTATCGCCTGGCGCCGGAGCACCCGTTCCCGCAGGCCGTCGAGGACGCCGTCGCCGGCTACCGGCACGTCCTGTCCGCCGGCATCGCGCCGGGGCGCATCGCGGTCGCGGGGGAGAGCGCCGGCGGCGGCCTCGCCCTCGCGCTGATGCAGCGCCTGCGGACCCTCGGCGCGCCGCTGCCCGCCTGCCTCTGGCTCAGCTCGCCCTGGGTCGACCTCGCCCTGACGGGGGAGAGCCTCACCGCGAAGGCGGCCGCCGATCCGCTCCTCCAGGCCGCCTACCTCACGGAACTCGCCCGCACCTACCTGGCGGGCGCCGATGCGCGCGATCCCCTGGCCTCGCCGCTCTACGCCGACCTCGCCGGGCTGCCGCCGATGCTGGTCCAGGTCGGGTCGGACGAGACGCTCCTCGACGATGCGGTGCGGATCGCCGCGGCGGCGGGGGCGGCGGAGGTCGCCGTCACCCTGCGCATCTGGCCGCACATGATCCATGCCTGGCACCTCTTCCACCAGGAGCTGGCGGAGGGGCGCGCGGCCATCGCGGAGGGCGGGCACTTCGTGGACGAGCACACGAACGACCGCCCCTCGGCCGCGCAGGCCTGAGCACATATGCCCGCGAGCCGGCACGAACCCCGGGCATCTGCGGCCGGGCGCGGGGTTGCGGCCGCCTGCTGCTTGGGCATGCTCGCGGTCGGCATCAACGGCACCGCGATCATGACCGCGCTCCCGAGCCTGCGCGCGGAGCTCGGCCTCGGCGCGCAGGCGGTGACCTGGGCGGTGAACGCCTACCTGCTCACCGCCGCGGCCTGCATCATCCTGGGCGGCACCGCGAGCGACCGGCTCGGCCCCGCCCGGGTCGCCCTCGCGGGGCTCCTGCTGTTCGCCGCGGCCTCGGGCGTGATCGCCCTAGCGGAGGGGCCCGCCGCGCTCCTCGTCGGCCGCGCGCTCCAGGGACTCGGGGCCGCGCTGGCGGTCCCGGGGACGCTCGCGGCCATCGGGCGCGCCGTCGCATCCGAAGCACGCGGGGCGGCGCTCGGGGCCTGGGCGGTCTCGATCATGCTGGGCTTCAGCCTCGGCCCGCTCCTCGGGGGCGCGATCACGGAGGCGGTCGGCTGGCGGTTCGTGTTCTGGTTCACGGGAAGCCTGCTGCTCGCGGCTGCCGCCGGCCTTTTCGCCGCGGGCCGCGAGGCCGCGCGGTTCGACCGGCCGAAGGCCGGGCCCTTCGACGGCGCGGGCTTCGCGCTCCTCGCCACGGCCATGGTGGCGTTCGTCCTCGCCCTCGACGGCATCGGGCAGGCACGCGAGGCCCCGCTCCGGTTCGCCGGGCCCGTCATCGTCGCCGCGGGCGCCTTCGCCCTGTTCCGGCGGACGGAGCGCGCCCGCGCGGCGCCCTTCGTCGATCTTGCCGAGATCCGCGCGGCGCCGGATTTCCGGCGCGCCGTCCTGGTCGGGGCGGCGGCGATGTTCTGCATCCTGCCGACCCTCCTGTTCTTCAACCTCGCGGCGCAGCAGGCGGACGGGCTCGGCCTCACGCCGGTGGGGGCGGGCCTGGCGCTCCTGCCGCTCAGCGCCGGCCTCCTCGCCTTCGCGCTCCTCGCGCCGCGGCTGGTACGCCGCTTCGCGCCGAGCCGGGTCGTCGCGGCGGGCCTCTGCGCGGTGGCGGCCTCGGCGCTCCTCGTGGCGCTGGGGGTGGAGCGCCGGGCGGAGGCCCTGCTGGCGCCGGCCCTGTTCCTGTTCGGCGCCGGCCTCGCGCTGCCCTACGCCCTGGCGCCGCGCCTCGCGCTGGCGGCGCTACCGGCCGGCACGGCGGGCCGAAGCTCGGGGCTGATCAACGCCGGCACGTTCCTCGGCGGCAGCCTCGGGATCACCTGCGGGGCGCTGGCCCACGCCCGGGGCGGGCTCATGGCGGTGCTGGGCGTCGTGGCGGCGGCGGCCCTCGCGGGCGCGCTCGCGGCGCGCCGGCTCCCGGCGCCGGACGAGCCGCGCGCCTGAGGGGCCGGCCACGGTGCGCCTCCCCATGAGCGGCCTTAGCGGTTCGGCAACCAAGCCGGCCTAAGCCCGGTCCTCGCACGCGAGGAGACGGCCGGTCATGTTCGATCCCTTCGTCCCGGGGGCCCTCGCCGAGCGCCTGCGCGGCCGGCGCCGCCGGGCCTGCACGATCGCCGAGATCGACCACGAGCCGTCGCGCCCCGTCTTCGCGGAGGTTCTCGACCGGCAGGGGCGCGGCACCGGCCAGTTCGTGCGCCTCTCGCAGGGCATGGTCGAGCGCATCACCCGGGCGGTCCGGGCCGCGACCTGAGCGGAGGGCTCAGGTCGCCCGCGCAGCTACCGGGGAACACCGGCCGGACCGCGCCGTTTCACCGGCGTGCGCGCGCCCCGGGATCCGGACGCGCCGCGCGGCACGGGCGGGGACGAGCATGGAGCACAGGACGCCGGTTCGGGAGCGCGCGGGCGTGCCGGGCCTGATCGCCGAGGGCCTGCGGCTCCTCGCCGGTCACCTCACCAAGGAGCTGACGCTGGCGAGCCGCGAGCTCGACGGCAATCTCCGGGCGGTCCTCGGGCTCGTCGCGAAGTTCGGCGGGGCCGCGATCGTCGTGATCTGCGCCGGGTTCACGCTGCTCCTCGCCCTCGTGAAGGCGGTCGCGGCGCTGATCGGCTCGGAGATCGCGGCCTCGCTGATCGTCGGCACCCCGTTCGCGGCGGTCGCCATCCTGCTCGCGGTTCTCGGGTTCCGGCGCGCGACGCCGGAGCGCCTGAGGCCGCGCCGGACGGAGCGCCAGGTCGCACGCCCCGCGGGCGTCGGGCCGGATTGACGCCCGCGCGACCGATGTCGCGTCGGACGAACCCGGCGACCGCGCCCGGCCGGGCGCGCGGCCCTCAGCTCTCCTCGTCGTTCTCGATGTCGCCGTCGATGAGGTCCGAGACGTCGTCGTCGCCCGAATCCTCTTCCTCCAGGAAGGTGTCGTCGCTGTCGTTGCCGGCGGCATCGTCGTCGCCCGCGTCGTCGTCGGTCCCCGTGTCGGCGTCGTCCTCCGCGGCCTCGACCTCGTCGAGGGAGACCATCTCCGGCCCCTTCTCGTCCGTCTCCTCTTCCTCGTCGGGCGCGGGCCGCGCGGCGAGGGCGGGTGCCGCGATGCGGCTCGACGCGACGGCCTGGTAGATCGTCCCGCACTTCGGGCAGGTCGCCGGGTCGCGGTCGAGGTCGTAGAACTTCGCGCCGCAGCTCATGCACTGACGCTTCAAGCCAAGTTCCGGTCTGGCCACGGGCGAAAACCTCTAGGATGCAGCTCTTGGGGGAGGCGCCCCGTTAGTCGGGTGTCGCGCGCCTGTCAAATGGCCTGATTCCCGGGGCCGCCGCGGCCGGGCGGGCCGGGCGCCCGCCGCTTTCCCGGAGCGGGCGCGGCGCGGATGACGGCGGGCGGGACCCGTGGTAACCGGCCCGGCACAGACCTCCGGCCCGCCAGCATCCGATACACCCGTGTCACACGCATCCGAACCACAGCCCCTCACCGCCACGCCGGGGACGCCGCTGCGCGGCGCCCTGCGGCCGCCCGGCGACAAGTCGATCTCGCACCGGGCCATGATCCTCGGCCTGCTCGCCATTGGCGAGACCCGCGTCGAGGGCCTCCTGGAGGGCGACGACGTGCTGCGCACGGCCGATGCCGCGAAGGCGCTCGGCGCCGGCATCGAGCGGCTCGGCGAGGGGCGCTGGCGGATCCGCGGCGCGGGGATCGGCGGGTTGTCCGACCCGGCCGCGACCCTCGATTTCGGCAATGCCGGCACCGGCTCGCGGCTGATGATGGGCGTCGTCGGCGGCCAGCCCGTGACGGCGACGTTCGACGGCGACGCCTCGCTGCGCAAGCGCCCGATGCGCCGTATCCTCGACCCCCTGCTGCAGATGGGGACCGAGATCGTCGACGAGGCGGAGGGCGGGCGCGTGCCGCTGACCATCCGCGGCCCCCGCGAGGCGATCCCGATCACCTACGAGACCCCGGCGGCCTCCGCGCAGATCAAGTCCGCGGTGCTGCTCGCCGCCCTCAACGCGCCGGGGATCACCACGGTGATCGAGCGCGAGGCCACCCGCGACCACACCGAGCGGATGCTGCGCCTGTTCGGCGCCGAGGTCGCCGTCTCGGCGCATGGGCCCGGCGGCCACGGCCGCGAGATCCGGCTCACCGGCCAGCCCATCCTGCGGGGCACCGACGTGGTTGTGCCGGCCGATCCCTCGTCCGCCGCCTTCCCCCTCGTGGCGGCGCTGATCGTGCCGGGCTCTGAGGTGACGATCGAGGGCGTGATGATGAACCCGCTGCGCACCGGGCTGATCACCACGCTCCTCGAGATGGGCGCCGACATCGAGCGGCTGCGCGAGCGCGAGGAGGGCGGCGAGACCGTCGCGGACCTGCGGGTCCGCGCGAGCCGCCTCAGGGGCGTCGACGTCCCGCCCGAGCGGGCGCCGGCGATGATCGACGAGTACCCGATCCTCGCGGTCGCGGCGGCCTTCGCCGAGGGCACGACGCGCATGAACGGCCTGCACGAGCTGCGCGTGAAGGAATCGGACCGCCTCCGCGCCGTCGCGGACGGGTTGGCAGTGAACGGCGTCGCGCATCTCGTCGAGGGGGACGACCTGATCGTCCACGGGGACGGCTCCGCACCGCGGGGCGGAGGCACCGTCGCGACCCACCTCGACCACCGCATCGCCATGGCCTTCCTGGTGATGGGGCTCGCGAGCCGCGAGGCCGTCACGGTCGACGACGGCGCGATGATCGCCACGAGCTTCCCGAGCTTCCTGCCGACCATGCGGGCGCTCGGCGGCGGGATCGCCGCGTGAGCCCCCCCATGGTCATCGCCATCGACGGGCCCGCCGCCTCGGGCAAGGGCACCCTCGCCAAGCGGCTCGCCGCGCATTACGGCCTGCCCCATCTCGACACCGGGCTCCTCTACCGGGCGGTCGCGCTGACGCTCCTCGATGCCGGCTTCTCCCTGGAGGACGAGGCCGCAGCCGCCCGCGCCGCGCAGGCCCTCATCGCCGACCGCCTCGCGGACCCTCGCCTGCGCGAGCGGGCGATGGGGGAGGCGGCCTCGCGGATCTCGGCGGTGCCGGCCGTGCGCGCCGGCCTCCTCGTCTGGCAGCAGCGCTTCGCCGGCAACGCCACCGGCGCGGTGCTCGACGGCCGAGACATCGGCACGGTGGTCTGCCCGGACGCGCGCGTGAAGCTGTACATCACCGCCTCGCCCGAGGAGCGGGCCCGGCGGCGCCACCGGGAGCTGGAGGGCCGCGGCGAGCCGACGACCTACGACGGCATCCTGGCCGACATCCGCGCCCGCGACGCCCGCGACACCGGCCGCTCGACCGCCCCCCTCAAGGTCGCCGAGGACGCGACGGTGATCGACACCACCGCGCTCGACGCCGACGAGGCCTTCGCGGCGGCCCGCGCCGTGGTGGACCGGATGCGGTCGCATTGATCCGGGCTTGATGGGGGTTCCAGGGGCCGCGCGATCCCTGGAGGGCTCCTTCGAGGCCCCCTTCGGGGGCACCTCAGGATGAGGTGGGTGGATGGGAAAGGCTCTGTGCCGGTCCGCCTCCCGCCCGCGACCTCATCCTGAGGTGCGGAGCGAAGCGAAGCCTCGAAGGAGGCCTCCAGGAATCGGAGCCATTCTTGGAGACCTCCCCCACGCGGAACACCGCGAACGAAGCCACACAGGGGATCGTCCGGTCGAGCAGCCTGTCAGCCCGGCGGCGGTCCGTAGCGGTTCGGCCCCGGGGTTCCCGGGCGGCCGAACAGCTCGCGGGCGAGCCAGGCCAGGAACGTCAGCGCCGCGATGGCGGCGGCGAGCGCCGGCAGCGTCGGCTCGGCCGTGCCGTCGTCGGTCGCGAAGCTCGCGCCGTAGAGGGCGAGGTAGGCCGCGATCCACCAGCCGGAGCGGTTCCGGTCGTGCAGGCGCGCCACCGCCTGGACCACGATGGCGAGCTCGCAGAGCGCGGCGCCGAGGGCGAGCAGCACGGCCGGGGCGCGCCAGCCCTGGGCGCCCGCCGCCATCGCGAGCCAGAGCAGCAGGGAGCCGGCGAGCGTCGCGCCCACGAACAGGCGCGCGTAGGACCGGCGGGAGCGGCGGCCCCGCGGGTCGAACAGCTGTAGTCCGAGCCTCATCCGCCGGCGCCTCACGTGCCGCGGGGCTTCGCCCGCCGGGTCGGCGGCGCCGCGAGCGGATCCTCCGGCCAGGGGTGGCGCGGATAGCGCCCGCGCATCTCGGAGCGCACCGCGGCCCAGGAGCCCCTCCAGAAGCCCGGTAGGTCGCGGGTGATCTGGATCGGGCGCGAGGCCGGCGAGAGCAGGTGCAGGACGAGGGGCACTCGTCCGCCCCCGATCACCGGATGCCGGCCGAGCCCGAACAGCTCCTGCACCCGCACCGCCAGGACCGGCTCGGCGCCCTCCTCGTAGAGCACCGGGATGCGCGAGCCCGTGGGCACCTCGACGTGGGTCGGCGCCTCCGCGTCGAGGCGCGCCCGGAGCGACCAGGGCAGCAGGCCGTGCAGGGCCTCGCCGAGATTGTCGGCCGTGACGGCATCGAGGCCGGTGCGCCCGACGATCGCCGGCGCCAGCCACGCGGCCGCGGTCGCGCCGAGGGCGTCGTCGGAGAGGTCGGGCCACGCGTCGCCCTCGGCTGCCCGCAGGAAGCGGACCCGGGCCCGCCACTGGCGCAGCGCCGGGGTCCAGGGCAGGCGCGCGAGGCCGTCGCCGGTGATTCCCCGCGCCAGGATCTCGGCGGAGGCGAGGTCGGCCGGCACCGGCAGCGTCCGCTCGCCGAGCGTGACGGCGCCGAGCCGGCGCAGGCTCCGGGCCCGGAGCGCCCGCGCCTGCGGATCGTAGGCGACCTGCTCCTGCGATTCGATGCGCCCGGGAAACAGCGTCTCGATCGCGTCGCGGGTGATGGCCGCCGCGGCGAGGATCCGGGCGTTGGCGGCCGTGCCCGCGAGGTCCGCAACCACAAGATAGCTCTCGCGGGCGAGCGGCAGCGCCGGGTCGAGCCGCCCGGCCCGCCCGTTCGCCATCACGAACTCGCCCTCCCGGCCCCGTGCCCGGGCCACCCGGTCCGGGTAGGCGAGCGCCAGGAGCGGGCCGGCCTCGGCGGGCTCCCGGCCGCCCCCGGCCTGCCGCGCCCAGCCGGCCGCCAGGCGCCGCATGTCGGCCGCGCGCTGCCCGCGATCCTGGACAAGCCGCTGGACACGGTTGGACAGATCGACGCTATCGCCCCCGAGCCCGCGCTCCACCAGCACGGCCGCGAGGTCGGCCGCGGCCTGCGCCCGTCCGGTCTCGCCGGCCGCCAGCACCATCCGGGCGAGCCGCGGCGGCAGCGGCAGCGCCCGCAGCCGCTTGCCCAGCGGGGTCAGCCGCCCGTCCCGATCGATGGCATCGAGCGCCGAGAGCATGCTCCGCGCCTCCGCGAGCGCCGGCGCCGGCGGCGCGTCGAGGAAGGGCAGGGCGGTCGGATCGGTGACGCCCCAGGCGGCGCAGTCGAGCACGAGCCCCGCCAGGTCCGCGGCGAGGATCTCCGGGCGGGTGAACGGGTCGAGGGAGGCCGTCGCCGCCTCCGGCCAGAGGCGCCAGCAGATACCCGGCTCCGTGCGCCCGGCCCGGCCCCGCCGCTGATCCACGGAGGCGCGCGAGGCCCGGGCGGTCACGAGGCGGGTGAGACCGAGCCCGGGCTCGTAGACCGGCACCCGCGCGAGCCCCGAATCCACGACGATGCGAACCCCTTCGATGGTGAGCGAGGTCTCGGCGATGCTCGTGGCCAGCACGACCTTGCGGCGGCCGGCCGGCGTCGGCGCCACCGCCCGGTCCTGCTCGGCCGGCGTCAGCGCGCCGTAGAGCGGTGCGATCTCCGTCTCCGGCCCGACCGCGTCGGCGAGGCGCTCGGCGACCCGCCGGATCTCCGCCTGCCCCGGCAGGAACGCGAGGACCGAGCCCGGATCCGCCCTGAGGGCGCGCCGCACGGCATCGACCATCGCGTCCTCGATCCGCGCACCCGCCTCGCGGTCGAGGTGGCGGGTCTCGACCGGGAAGGCCCGACCCTCGGAGGCGATCACGGGGGCATCCCCGAGAAGGCCGGCCACCCGCGCCCCGTCGAGGGTCGCCGACATCACGAGGATGCGCAGATCCTCGCGCAGGGCGCCCTGCGCATCGAGCGCCAGCGCGAGGCCAAGATCGGCGTCGAGGGACCGCTCGTGGAACTCGTCGAACAGGACGGCACCGATGCCGGACAGCTCCGGATCGTCGAGGATCATCCGCGTGAAGACGCCCTCGGTGACGACCTCGATCCGGGTTCGGGCGGAAACCTTCGAGCCGAGGCGCACCCGCAGCCCGACGGTCTCGCCGACCGGTTCGCGCAAGGTCGCGGCCATGCGCTCGGCTGCCGCCCGCGCGGCGAGGCGCCGCGGCTCCAGCAGGATGATGCGCCGGCCGGCGAGCCAGGGCGCATCGAGCAGCGCGAGCGGCACGCGGGTCGTCTTGCCGGCACCGGGCGGAGCCACCAGCACGGCGGCGCTGCGGCCCGCGAGGGCGCGCTCCAGGTCGCCCAGCACCGCATCGATCGGCAACGCCGCGGCGTCGGCCGCGCCCTCAGGAACGGCCATGGGCCAACCCGTCGAGCCGCCTTGCACAATCAATGATTGTGAATGCGAAATAAAAGCACGCAAAACGAGAGTCGGTCCATCCCGACGTTCGAGCGCCCAACTTATTCCTTTTCACAATCAACTACTTAATCTCGCGAAAGTGTGTCGGCGAACCGGAACCTATCCGTTTTCGGTCCATTGAGGCCGCAGCGTGCCGATGGCGGCACCGGAACGGAAGGTTTTCATGAAGACGCTGACCCTCACCCTCGCGGCCGGCATCATGCTCGGCGGCCTCGGCCTCACGGCGGCCTCGGCAGCGCCCGCGATTCCGGCCCCGGGCCTGGTGGCCGGCACGACGCCCACCACCGACGTGGCGTACCGCCGCCATCACCGCAGCATTCACCATCACCGCGCCTGGCGCCGCCACCACGTGCGCAACCGCATGCGCCACGGCGATCCGAACGCCCGCAATCCGGAGCGTCCCGGCTACGCGCAGCAGAAGGGCAACACGACCGGCGGCCCGCGCTACTGAGGCCTCACTCCTGTCGAAGGCAGCGGGTCGGCACGTACGTGCCGGCCCGCTTCCGCATCAGCCGCCGATGTCGAAAGCGGCCAGGGCCGCCATGTTGACGAGGTCCGCGTCGGTCGCGCCGAGCGGCACGATCTGCACGGGGCGGTCGAGGCCGATCAGCAGCGGCCCCAGCACCATCGCGCCGCCGAGTTCCTGCAGCATCTTGGTCGAGATCGCCGCGGAATGGAACGCCGGCATCACGAGCACGTTCGCGGGCTCCTTCAGGCGGCTGAACGGGTACTGCGCCATCAGGTCCTTATCGAGCGCGACGTCGGCCGCCATCTCGCCCTCGTAGACGAAGTCGACGCCCCGCCGGTCGAGGAGGCGAACGGCCTCGCGCACCTTCTCCATGCGCTCGCCGCGAGGGTGGCCGAAGGTCGAGAAGGACAGGAGCGCGACGCGCGGCTCCAGGCCAAGACGGCGCGCGGCGCCGGCCGCCTCGACGGCGATGGCCGCGAGTTCCTCGGCGTCCGGCATCTCGGTGATTGCCGTGTCGGCCACCAGCACGGTGCGGCCCCGGGCATGGCAGACCGAGAGCCCGATGACGCGGTGCCCCGCCTTCGCGTCGATGACCCGGCGCACGTCTTCGAGCGCGATGGAGTAGTTGCGGGTCGTCCCCGTCACCATCGCATCGGCGTCGCCGAGCGCCACCATGGTCGCGGCGAAGTGGTTGCGGTCCTGGTTGATCAGGCGCTGGCAGTCGCGGAACAGGTAGCCCTGGCGCTGCATCCGGTCGTACAGGTAGCCCGCATACGCGGTGGTGCGCGTCGACAGCGCGGCGTTGTGGACCTCGATGTTGTCGCGCTTGGACAGGTCGATGCCGAGCGCCAGGGCGTTGGCCTCCACGCGATCCTCCCGCCCGACCAGGATGGCGGTGCCGAGCCCCTGGTTGGCGAAGGTGACCGCCGCCCGGATGACGAGCTCCTCCTCGCCCTCGGCGAAGACCACGCGCTTCGGCTCCGCGCGCACGCCCTCGAAGACCCGGTTGAGCACCCCCGCGGTCGGGTCGCGCCGGGCCTGGAGCTGATCGCGGTAGGCCGCCATGTCCGGGATCGGCTTGCGGGCGACGCCCGTGTCCATGGCGGCCTGCGCGACGGCGGGCGGAATCGTGTGGATCAGCCGCGGATCGAACGGCACCGGGATGATGTAGGCGCGGCCGAAGCGCGGGCGCTCGCCCTGGTAGGCCGCCGCCACCTGATCGGGCACGTCCTCCCGCGCGAGCTGCGCGAGCGCCCGGACGGCGGCGATCTTCATCTCCATGTTGATCGTGGTGGCCTGCACGTCGAGCGCGCCGCGGAAGATGTAGGGGAACCCGAGGACGTTGTTGACCTGGTTCGGATAGTCCGAGCGGCCGGTCGCCACGATCGCGTCGGTGCGGATCTGCCCGACCTCCTCGACGGTGATCTCGGGGTCGGGGTTCGCCATCGCGAAGATGATCGGATCCGGCGCCATCGACCGGATCATCTCGGCCGAGAAGGCGCCCTTCACGGACAGGCCGTAGACGATGTCGGCGCCGGCCATGGCCTCCGCCAGCGTGCGCTTGTCGGTTCGAACCGCGTGGGCCGACTTCCACTGGTTCATGCCCTCGGAGCGTCCCTCGTAGACGATCCCCTTGGTGTCGCAGAGGATGACGTTGTCCGACCCGAAGCCCATCGCCTTGAGAAGCTCGATGCAGGCGATGCCGGCGGCACCCGCCCCGTTCACCACGAGCTTCGCTGTCCCGATGTCCCGGCCGCTCAGGTGCAGCGCGTTGATCAGGCCGGCGGTGGCGATGATCGCGGTGCCGTGCTGGTCATCGTGAAAGACCGGGATGTCCATCAGCTCCCGCAGGCGATCCTCGATGATGAAGCACTCGGGTGCCTTGATGTCCTCGAGGTTGATGCCTCCGAAGGTCGGCCCGAGGTAGCGCACGCAGTTGATGAAGGCGTCCGGGTCCTCCGTGCCGACCTCGAGATCGAAGGAATCGATGTCGGCGAAGCGCTTGAACAGCACCGCCTTGCCCTCCATCACCGGCTTCGAGGCGAGCGCCCCGCGGTTCCCGAGGCCGAGGATGGCGGTGCCGTTGGAGATGACGGCCACGAGGTTGCCCTTGGCGGTGTAGTCGTAGGCCTTGGCCGGATCCTCCGCGATCGCCAGGACCGGGACGGCGACGCCGGGCGAGTAGGCGAGCGACAGGTCGCGCTGCGTCGCCATCGGCTTCGTGGCGACCACCTCCAGCTTTCCGGGCCGCCCCTGCGCGTGAAACTGCAGCGCCTCGTCGTCCGTGAAGGTGGGTCGCTTGGCGGGACGATGGGCGGTCGGATCGGTCATGGAATGCCTCCTGCGGAGCCAAGCCGCCTATCGATTGTGCGCAAAACACTCAAGGTCGCGCAGCCGCAAGACGTGACAGCGCGGCCCGCCTTCTCCCCAGGGATGACGCCGGCACCGCCTGATTCGCAGCGCCGGCTCTGCTATGAGGAGGCATGGCCCGACATGCTGCTGCCCGATCGATCGCGAAGTCCGGCGAGAGGCCGTCCGAGGACACCGTGAAGGGCCCGGCGCAGGGCGGCGGGGACCTTGCCGGAGCGCTCGCGGGCGCGACGCCGATGATGGCGCAGTACATCGAGATCAAGGCCGCGAACCCCGATTGCCTGCTGTTCTACCGCTTGGGCGATTTCTACGAGCTGTTCTTCGCGGACGCCGAGATCGCCTCCCGCGCCCTCGGAATCGTCCTGACGAAGCGCGGCAAGCACGGCGGTGCCGATATCCCGATGTGCGGCGTGCCCGTGGAGCGCGCCGACGACTACCTCAACCGCCTGATTGCGCTCGGTCACCGCGTCGCCGTCTGCGAGCAGACGGAGGATCCGGCGGAGGCCAAGCGCCGCGGCCCCAAATCCGTGGTCCACCGCGCGGTGGTGCGCCTCGTCACGCCCGGGACGATCACGGAGGATCGCCTCCTCGATCCGGCCCGCGCGAACCTGCTGCTCGCCATCGGGCGCCGCAAGGTCTCGGACGATACCGTCGCCTACGGGCTCGCCGTGCTCGACATCTCGACCGGACGCTTCGCGCTGAGCGAGGTCACGGCCGGGGAACTGGCCGGCGCCATCGCCCGGCACGATCCGCGGGAGATCGTGCTCTCGGAGGCGATCCATGCCGATCCGTCCCTCGCGCGCCTCTGGCAGGACAGCCGGGCCGCGATCGTCCCCCTCGCTCAGGCGGAGCTGGAGCCGGCCTCGGCGGAGCGCCGCATCCGCGAGCAGTTCGGCGTCGCGACGCTCGACGGGTTCGGGCAGTTCACGCGCGCGGAGATCGCCGCGGCCGGCGCCGCGCTCCTCTACGTCGAGCGCACGCAGATCGGCGCCCGCCCGCCGCTTTCCGTGCCGACGCGGGAGGCCTCGGGCTCGACCCTCTCGATCGATGCCGCGACGCGCGCGAACCTCGAACTCACCCGCACCTTGTCGGGCGAGCGCACGGGCAGCCTCCTCGATGCCATCGACCGGACGGTCTCGGCGAACGGCGCGCGGCTGCTCGCCGAGCATCTCGCGGGTCCGCTGACCGACCTCGGCCGCATCGCGCGGCGGCACGAATCGGTCGCCTACCTCGCGGACGACGGTGCGCTCCGCCGCACGATTCGCGACGGGCTCGCCCGGGCGCCGGACCTCGCGCGCGCCCTCTCGCGCCTCGGTCTCGGCCGGGCGGGCCCGCGCGACCTCGCCGCGCTCCGCGACGGACTGGATGCGGCAGCAGAGCTCGCGCAGCGGCTGAGCGAGGCCGAGGGCCTGCCCCGGAACCTCGGCGCGCTCGCGCGCGATCTCGGCAAGGCGGACCCCGCGCTGGCTGCCACGCTGCACGCGGCGCTCGCGGACGAGCTACCCCTCAGCCGGCGCGACGGCGGCTTCGTGCGCGCCGGCTATCATCCGGAGATCGACGAGGCGCGCCTGCTCGGCCAGGATTCGCGCAAGGTCATCGCCGGCCTCCAGGCCCGCTACGCCGATCAGACCGGCTGCCGAACGCTCCGGATCAAGCACAACAACCTGCTCGGCTACTACATCGAGGTGCCGCAGGCGGTGGGCGAGACCTGCCTCACGGGCCTCCTTCGCGAGACCTTCGTGCATCGGCAGACCATGGTCGACGCCATGCGCTTCACGAGCGTGGAGCTCGGGGAGCTGGAGGCGAAGATCTCCGGCGCCTCGGACCGGGCGCTGGCCCTCGAATGCGGGGTGTTCGACGACCTGGCGACGCGGGTCCTTGCCCAGGCCGAGGTCGTAGCGCGCGTCGCCGAGGCGCTGGCCAACCTCGACGTGGCCGCGAGCCATGCCGAACTCGCGGTCGAGCTCGACTGGTCGCGGCCGATCGTCGAGGACACCCTCGCCTTCGTGATCGAGGGCGGACGCCACCCGGTGGTCGAGGCGGCGCTCCGGCGAACGGGCGACGCGTTCATCGCCAACGATTGCGACCTCTCCGGCGAGGGGCGGGGGCGCATCCGCCTCGTCACCGGGCCGAACATGGGCGGCAAGTCCACCTTCCTGCGCCAGAACGCCCTGATCGCGGTGCTCGCCCAGATCGGCGCCTTCGTGCCCGCCGCCCACGCGCGGATCGGTCTCGTCGACCGCCTGTTCTCCCGCGTGGGCGCGGCCGACGACCTCGCCCGCGGCCAGTCGACCTTCATGGTCGAGATGGTCGAGACCGCGGCGATCCTCAATCAGGCCACCCGCCGGTCCCTCGTCATCCTCGACGAGATCGGGCGCGGCACCGCGACCTTCGACGGCCTCTCGATCGCCTGGGCGTGCCTCGAGCACCTCCACGAGGCGAACGCCTGCCGGGCGCTCTTCGCCACGCATTTCCACGAGCTGACCGCCCTGGGGCAGCGCCTCGCCCGCCTCGACAACGCGACCCTCAAGGTCGCCGAGCACCGGGGCGAGGTCGTCTTTCTGCACGAGGTCGTGCCCGGCATCGCGGAGCGGTCCTACGGCCTCCAGGTCGCCCGCCTGGCCGGCCTGCCGCCCGGAGTCGTCGCGCGGGCCGGCGCCATCCTGAAGGGCCTCGAGAAGGCGGAGCGCGAGCGGCCGGGGCGGCCCCGGATCGACGACCTGCCGCTCTTCGCGAACCTCGCGCCGCCGCCGCCGCCGCCCGAGCCCGTGCCGGAACCGGACGATGCCCTGGCCCGCCTCCTCGATGACCTGGATCCCGACGCGCTGACGCCGCGCGAGGCGCTGGACGCCCTGTACCGCCTCAAGCGGGCGCGGGCGGGCGCCTGACGCTCAGGCGACCGGCGCGAGGCTGAGGCCGTCCGGCACGACGCAGGTGGCGCGTCCGTTGGCGCGGCACGCGGCGACGTAGTCGAGGGCGCTCGCCACCACCCGCTCGGAGTAGGGCTTCGCGATCACGCCGAGGGCGCCGGCGAAGTCCTCCGGGATGCGCTTGGCGTTCGCGGTCATGAACACCACCGTTGTGCGTGGGTCGGCGCTCAGCGCCCGGGCCACCTCGACGCCGGTCGGGCCGTCGACGAGGTGGATGTCCACCAGGGCGACGTCCGGGGCGGTGGAGCGTCCGAGGGCGATGGCTTCGGCGGAGCTTCCGGCGATGCCGACGGTCACGTGTCCGAGGTCGTCCAGCAGGTATTCCAGCTCGAGCGCGATCAGAACCTCGTCCTCGACGACGAGGATGCGCAGCGTTGGCTCGGCCGACATGACGCCTCCCGGATGATCGGCACGGACGCGTCGAGGCGGCCTGCACGCGTGAGCTTACAGAAGATCGGCGTTGGCGCCATCGAGCGGAATGCCGATCTCCACGTGAGTTCCGGGCGAGCCTTCCCGCCACGCGATAGTCCCGCGCAATTGCCGCACCACCATCTCGACGAGGCTTCGCCCGAAGCCCGCAGGGTTCGGGGGCGCGGCGCCGATGCCGATCCCGTCGTCTTCCACCAGGAGCCGGAACCCGGACGCGTTGCGCTGCGCCGTGATGCGGACGCTGCCGCCGCGCTCGCCCGGAAAGGCGTGGCGGACCGCGTTGGTCGCGAGTTCGTGGATCATCAGGGCGAGCGGCGCCGCCATGGCGGCCGAGACCGCGATCGGGTCCACCGCCGCCGCCACCCGGGTGCGCTCCGGGTCGAGCCCGGCACTGAGGTCGGCCAGGAGGTCGGACGTGAAGGCATCGAGGCTGAAGCGGGTCACGTCGCCCGCCGAGTAGAGCATCCGGTGTGCGGTCGAGAGCGCCCCGATCCGGTCCGCCATGGCCTGCAGGGCGTCGCGGGCCTCGCCTTCCGGCGTGCGGCGCGCCTTGAGCAGCATCAGCGAGGAGATGACCTGGAGGTTGTTCTTCACCCGGTGGTCGACCTCGTGGAGCAGCGCCGTCTTCTGCTCCAGCGCCGCCTGCAGGTCGGCGGTGCGGGCGCTCACGAGCCGCTCCAGCTCGTCGTTGGCGCCCCGCATGGCGACCTCCAGGCGATACTTGTCGGTCATGTCGGCCTGGGCGGCGAAGTAGTAGATCACCTGCCCGGCGGCATCGCGGACGGGATTGATCGTCATGGCGTTCCAGAAGGCGGTGCCGTCCTTGCGGTAGTTGAGGACCTCGCACTCGGTCGGGCCGCCCGACTCGATCGCCCGGCGCATCTGCCCGATCACCGCCGGGTCGGAATCGCTGCCCTGCAGGAAGCGGCAGTTCCGGCCGAGGATCTCGCTGCGCTCGTAGCCGGTGTGCCGCACGAAGGCTTCGTTCACCCAGACGATCGGATGGTCGTCCCGGCGCGGGTCCGTCACCACCATCGGGGTCGGGCTCGCGTCGAACGCGGATACAAAGATCTCGCCGCCGGCGGCGACGCTTTCCGGAAACGGTTCGAGATCCTTCATCGCACGGCCGGTCGAGCTTTCGGGCACCCGGCCACACGCCGGCCCAGGGTCGGACGGGCGCCCCGGAAGAGGGCCGACGCGCCCCGACCACGAGTATCCTTCGAACCGAACAGACCGCTCACGGGCAAGTTCCACCCGCCGAGGTCGCATCCACCGCAATTGTGCGAGGCGTGCGTTAACGATGCCGGCACCATGATCCCCCGATCGCGCCGCCCGGCGCCCGTGTGCTTTGGTCCCGCGGCCCAAGGCTGCCACGATTTTTGCGGATCAAGGCGCGCGAGCCGAAGGAGTTCCATGCATGGCTGCCCCGCCGCACCCCCAGGGTGCCGCCGACGACACGTCCCGGAGCGGCCGTAAGGCGCCTGTCCGCGCAAGGCTCACCCTGCGCGACATCCTGGACGACGCCCGCATCGCGCTCATGCTGGCGCTCGGCTTCGCCTGCGGCCTGCCGATCCTGCTGGTGTTCTCGACGCTGTCCGCGTGGCTGGCGACGGCCGGCATCCAGCGCACCAGCATCGGCCTGCTCTCGTACGTCTCCTTCGCCTACTCGCTGAAGTTCGTCTGGGCGCCGGTGATCGACCGGCTCGACCTGCCGTGGCTCGCCGCGCGCCTCGGCCGGCGGCGGGCCTGGATGCTCGCCTCGCAGGTCTGCGTCGCCGCCGGCCTCATCGGCATGAGCCAGGGCGATCCTGCGGCCTCCTTAAGCTTCATCGTGATCTGCGCGCTCGTCACCGCCTTCGCCTCGGCGACGCAGGACATCGTGGTCGACAGCTGGCGCATCGATGCCGCGCCGACCGAGCGCCAGGGCGTGATGCTCGCGGCCTACCAGCTCGGCTACGCCGTGGCCCGCGCCTTCGCGGGGGCGGGCGCCCTCTACATCGCACAGGGGGCGGGCTGGTCGCCGGCCTACGGCGCCATGGCGCTCCTGATGCTCGTCGGGCTCGGCGCGACCCTGCTCGCGCCGCGCCAGGACCCCGAGCGCGATCCCGCGCAGGACGCCGATGGCGGCCGGCGCTCGATCGGCCGCACCCTGCAGATCGCCGTGGTCGAGCCCTTCGGCGACCTCGTGCGCCGCAAGGGCGCGCGCCTGGTGCTGATCCTGTCCCTGATCATGCTCTACCGCCTGCCCGACATCATCTCGGGCGTGATGGCCCAGCCCTTCTACATCGAGCAGGGCTTCACCCTCACCGAGATCGCCAACGTGACCAAGGTCTACGGGGTGATCGTCGGCGTGGTCGGGGCGCTCGCGGGCGGCTGGGCGGTGATCCGCTTCGGGCTCCAGGCCTCGCTCCTGGTCGGCGGCATCGTGGCGGCGGCCTCCAACCTGATGTTCTCCTGGCTGGCGGTGAGCGGCCACGACACGATGCTGTTCGTCGTCAGCATCTCGATCGACAACTTCGCGGGCAACTTCGCCGGCACCGCGCTCATCGCGTACATGTCGAGCCTGACCGCGTCCGGCTTCGTGGCGACGCAGTACGCGCTGCTGTCCTCGCTCTACGCGCTGCCGGGCAAGTTCGTCGGCGGCTTCTCGGGCTTCATGGTCGACGCCATGGGCTATCCCCGCTTCTTCGCGGCCTCGGCCGCGATCGGCATTCCGGTGGCGCTGCTGTGCCTCGCCCTCATCGCCCTGCGCGAGGGCCGGGAGGATGCTGAGCCCGCGGCCGGGGCACCGCCCGAGGAGGGGGTCGCCGTCAAGGCGTGATCCCGGCGTGATCCCGCGCCCGCTCGCACGATCGTGCCCGCGCGGCCTCGGCGCGCCGGAACCAACCCCGGGGCCTGCGGCTTGCTCTGACCGTTCCGTTCGCCCCCGCGGGGGTGCCAACCCGGGGGATTCAGACGTGAGCGACATCACCCTCGCCGGCGAGACCCTGCCGACCCCCGTCGACGGCAGCCCGCGGACCCTGAGCGAGGCGGACCTCGCCGCCCTGCGCCGGGCGGTGCAGGTGCTCGAGCGTCCCGGCCTCGCCGCGCGCCTCTCGGCTGCGGCGGGCGCGCCCCTCGACATGATCGGCCGCACGCTGCCGGCCCCCGTCACCGATGCGGTGGCGCGCTCCACCGAGACCGCGATGCGGGGCGCCTTGCGGGTGGCGCTCGCCACGCTGCCGAAGGTCGAGGGCGTCGCGCCCGGCACCACTGTGGCCCCCGTCGAGGCACGGGCGGAGGGCCGCTTCGCCCGCCTGTTCGCGTCGAGCGAGACCACCCACAAGGCGCTGGCGGCGGTCTCGGGCGCGGTCGGGGGCGCCTTCGGCCTCGCGACGCTCGCGGTCGAGCTGCCGGTCTCGACCACCCTGATGCTCCGCTCCATCGCCGAGATCGCGCGGGAGGAGGGGGAGAACGTGGACACGCCGGAGGGCGCGCTCGCCTGCGTGCAGGTCTTCGCCCTCGGCGGCCGCGGCAGCGAAACGGGCCTCGCAGAGAGCGGCTACTTCGCGGTCCGCGCGGCGCTCGCCAAGACCATGGCGGAGGCCGCCCGCTACGCCGGCAGCCGGGCCCTCCTCGACGAGGCAGCGCCCGCCCTCATCCGCTTCTCGGCGCAGATCGCCGCGCGCTTCGGCATCGTGGTCTCGCAGAAGGTGGCCGCGCAGGCGGTGCCGGTCCTCGGCGCCTTCGGGGGCGCGGCGGTCAACGCCGTGTTCATGAACCACTTCCAGGGCATGGCCCGCGCCCACTTCACGGTCCGCCGGCTGGAGCGCGCCTACGGGCAGGCGGCCGTCCGGGCGGCCTACGAGGTCGAGAAGGCCGCCCTCGGACCGGCCTGACGCCCGTGATCGGCAACGGCGAGATGATCGGCCGCCTGGCGCTGGCGGCCGCCCTCGGCAGCCTGGTCGGGCTCGAGCGGGAGCGCCTGCTCTGGGCCGCGGGCCTGCGCACGCACATGCTGGTCTGCACCGGCTCGTGCCTGATCATGCTGGTCTCGGCCTTCGGCTTCGGCGACGTGCTTGGCCAGCCCGGCATCGTCCTCGATCCCTCCCGCGTCGCCGCGCAGGTGGTCTCGGGCATCGGCTTCCTCGGCGCGGGCACGATCCTGCTGCGCGGCGAGGTGGTGAAGGGGCTCACCACTGCCGCGAGCCTCTGGGCGGTGGCGGCGGTCGGCCTCGCGGTGGGCGGCGGGCTCTACGTGCCGGGCCTCTTCGCGACGCTCCTCGTCATCGCGATCCTGGCCGGCGTGAAGCCCATCGAGGAGAACTGGCGGGGCCGCATGCAGAGCCGGGAGCTGCGGCTGGTGGTGCGACGCGACGCGGTCTCCATCGACACCCTGCAGCGGGCGAGCGGCGCCCGCGCCTCGCGGGTGAGCCGCTTCGTGGTGGCGCCCGGCGAGACCGAGGGGCACGACACCGTGACGATCTCCTTCGTGCGGCTCTCCCGCACCAGCGTCGAGGCCATCGCCCAGCGCCTGCGCGCGACCGAGGGCGTCGTGTCAGTCGAGGCGGTTGAGCCTTGAGGCGAGGGACTTCGCGGCGACGACGCGCGTCCCTTCAGTCCGCCGACTCGTCCAGGAACAGCCGGTAGGCCGGGTTGCCGGTCTCGTCGAAGTACGGGTAGGCCAGCGCTTCGAGCGCCGCCGCGAACCGGTCCTGCTCGACCCGCGGCACCTGGATGCCCGCGAGGACGCGGCCGTAATCCGCGCCGTGGTTCCGGTAGTGGAACAGGGTGAGGTTGAAGGCGTCGCCGAGCGCGTCCAGGAACTTGAGCAGCGCGCCCGGGCGCTCGGGGAACTGGAACCGGTAGAGCCGCTCGTCGGCGATGCCCTGGGCCCGGCCGCCCACCATGTAGCGGACGTGGACCTTGGCCATCTCGTTGTCGCTCATGTCGACGACGCGGTAGCCCTGGTCCGTCAGGGCGCCGACGAGCGCCCGCTTCTCGGTCCGGCCGCCCGGCAGGTTGATGCCGACGAAGATCTGTGCCTCCGCGCCCTTCGCGTAGCGGTAGTTGAACTCGGTGATGGCCCGGGGGCCGAGGGCGTTGATGAAGGCCCGGTAGGCGCCCGGCCGCTCCGGGATGGTGACGGCGAGCAGGACCTCGCGCTCCTCGCCGATCTCGGCCCGCTCCGCGATGTGGCGGAGCCGGTCGAAGTTGAGGTTGGCGCCCGACGAGATCGCGATCAGCGTGCCAGTGCCGCCGTTCTCGGCGGCCCAGGCCTTGGCGCCCGCGAGGCTCAGCGCGCCCGAGGGCTCCGAGACCGCCCGGGTGTCGTCGAAGATGTCCTTGACCGCCGCGCACATGGCGTCCGTGTCGACCGTCACCACGCCGTCGAGGTGCTCGCGGCAGAGCCGGAACGTCTCGGCGCCGGCCTGTCGCACGGCGACGCCGTCGGCGAACAGGCCGACGCTCGGCAGCGTCACCCGCTCGTCGGCCGCGAGCGCCGCGGCCATGCAGGCGGCATCGTCCGGCTCGACGCCGATCACCTTGGTGTCGGGCCGCAGGTACTTGACGAAGGTGGCGATACCGGCCGCCAGGCCGCCGCCGCCGATCGGCACGAAGATCGCCTCGATCGGCCCGGAATGCTGGTGCAGGATCTCCATGCCGATGGTGCCCTGGCCGGCGATGACCTCGGGATCATCGAACGGGTGCAGGAAGGTCAGGCCGTCCGCCTCCTCGCGGCGGCGCGCCTCGGCGAGCGCCTCGTCGAAGGTGTCGCCGTGCAGCACCACCTCGGCGCCGCGGGCCCGGCAGGCATCGACCTTGATGGCGGGGGTCGTGCGCGGCATCACGATCACGGCCCGCACGTCGAGGCGGGCGGCGGCCAGCGCCACGCCCTGCGCGTGGTTTCCGGCCGAGGCGCAGATGACGCCGCGGGCGAGCTGCTCCGCCGAGAGCCCGGACATCTTGTTGTAGGCGCCGCGCAGCTTGAACGAGAAGACCGGCTGCAGATCCTCGCGCTTCAGCAGGATCGGCCGGCCGAGCCGCGCGGTCAGGCGCGGCAGCGCGTCGAGGGGGCTCTCGATCGCGACGTCGTAGACGCGGGCGGTGAGGATCTTGCGGATGTAGTCGGTCACGGGTCGGGGACGCCTTCGGGCGATGCGGCGACGGGGGGCTGGCGAGCCCGCCACATAGCCCTTCGGGCGCGACTTTGCGAGGGCGCGGCCCCGCCTCAGCCGATCCGCTCGATCAGCGCGGCGATCCAGACCAGCGCAGCGACCGCCTGGGCCAGGAAGGCGCCGGCCGAGGCGAGGTCCTTCACGGTGCCGATGGCGGGGTGGCGGCCCGGGTGGAGGTGGTCGCAGAGCTTCTCGATCGCCGTGTTCAGGAACTCGGCCGCGAGCATCAGGAGCAGGGCGCCGATGAGCGCCACGCGCACCCACAGGCTCTGCCCGAGGATCAGCGCGACCGGCACGCCGAGGGCGAGCAGCGCGAGCTCCTGGCGCACGGCCCGCTCGGTGCGGGCGCCGTGCACGAGGCCGCGCCAGGAATTCAGGAAGGCGAGGAGGAGGGCGTCCACGGGTCGGCCGGGCTCGTTCGGGGCAGGGGTGGACAGCCTAATCGCCAATAATGGGCACGGAATTAAGATGCCTCCGGCGCGGTGCGGGCGATCAGCCGTGCGAGCATGGGCCCGGTCAGCAGCACCACGAACAGCCGGAGCGTCTGCACCGCGAGAACGAACGAGACGTCGGCCTTCGAGCCGACGGCGATGATCGCCACCGAATCGAGGCCGCCGGGGCTCGTGGCCAGGAAGGCCGTGAGGAAGTCGATGGCGAGGAGGTGCGTGAGCCCGAGCGCCCAGCCGGCGCAGAGGGCGATCACCGCGAGCGTCGCGACGAGCACGCCGGGCAGGGCGTGCACCGTCTCCCGCAGGGTCTCGCGGGTGAAGCGCAGGCCGACGTACCAGCCGATCACCGCGTAGGCCGCGTCGAGCAGGAGCGGGGGCAGGGTGATGCTCGCGATGCCGGTGGCGTGCAGCGCCGCCCCGAGGATCATGGGGCCGATGAGCGCGCCGGCGGGCAGGCGCAGGGCCAGGGCGAGGCCGGCGCCGCCGGCCGCCACCGCCAGCGTGACCAGAACCGGCAGGAGGGCGGGAGCCTCCGCGACCGGGACCGAGGCAGAGCCCGCCGGCTCTCCGCCGGTGATGAGGCGTGCGACCACGGAGGCCGAGAGCACCACCGCCGCCACCCGCACGTACTGCATGAAGGCGACGAGGCGCGGGTCGGAGCCGTAGGCCTCGGCCATCGCCACCATGGCGGCGGCCCCGCCGGGCGAGGAGCCCCAGGCGGCGGTGGTCCCGGGCAGCACCCGCATCCGCGTCAGCACGTAGCCGACGAGGCCGCCGGCCAGCACCGTGACGCCGACCACGAGGAGGATGATGGGCCCGTCGTCGAGGATGGTGCGGGCGATCTCGGCCGTGACCGCGTGGGCGACGAGGCAGCCGATCAGCGCCTGCGCGCCCTGGAAGGCCGCTCGTGGCAGGCGCAGGCGCACGCCCCGCACCCCGAAGACGATCGCCACGAGCATCGGCCCGAGGAGGAGCGCCGCCGGGAACCGGGCGAGGCTGAGCGCGCCGGCGAGCAGTGCCGACGCGGCAAGCAGCAGGATCCAGGTGACGACGGACTTCACGGATGGGCTCGGCAGGAGGGGGGGGCTTGCGCGGGCGCTACACCCTCCCGGTCACGCTGTCACGGTGCGGGGGACCCCGGACCCGATCTCGGGGCCAGCAGGTGCCCCGTCCCGGCAGGCGACGGTGCCCTGGGGCGTGTTGCCGCGGAAGAAGGCGGCGAGATGCGCAAGTCCCGCGGCCCGGGGATCGCTCGACCGCCAGACCAGGGCGATGGTGCGCCCGGGCCCGTCCGTGTCGAAGCTGCGCGTCACCGTGAGGCCGGAGGGGTCCGGCCCACCCGGCACCGCGAGGGCCGGCAGGAGGGTGTAGCCCGCCCCCGCCGCCACCATCGAGCGCAGGGTCTCGAGGCTGGTGGCGTGACGGCCCGCGGTGCCGCCCGCGCGGCAGGCGGCGAGCGTCTGGTCGCGCAGGCAGTTGCCCTCGTCGAGGAGGAGGAGGTCCGGCCCCGCGATGTCGCCAGCCCGCAGGGCCCCACCCTGTGCGAGGGCGTGGTCCGCCGGGCAGGTCAGCCAGAAGGGTTCGACGAAGAGTGGCGCCACGGTGAGGCCCGAGGCGGCCACCGGCAGGGAGACGAGGGCGGCGTCGATGCGCCCGTCGCGCAGGCCGTCGAGGATCTCGGCGGTGCGCGCCTCGGACAGCGCGAGAGCGAGCAGCGGAAACTCCTGGCGCAGGGTGCGCAGGACGAGGGGGAAGAAGTAGGGGCCCAGCGTCTGGATCGCGGCGAGCACGAGGCGCCCGGTGAGCGGCGCGCCGCGGCTCTCGCTCGCGAGCGCGAGGAGGCGCTGGGCCTCGGCCAGCACGGCCCGCGCCTGGCGGACGATCGCCTGGCCGGCCGGGGTGAGCAGCACGCGCCGGTTCGAGCGCTCGAACAGCACGAGGCCGAGCGCCGCCTCCAGCTTGCGCGTCTGGACGCTCAGCGTCGGCTGGCTGACGTTGCAGCGCTCCGCGGCCCGGCCGAAATGGCCCTCGTCGGCGATCGCTACCACGTATTCGAGGTCGCGCAGGGACAGGCCGCTCAAATTCATAGGCAGCATCTATCACGATGTTTGCGACGATGCATTTGCCACACGGTCACGCGGCCTTCATAACGGCTCACCAGAACGGTTCCAGGCTGGCCGCGTTGCCCCTAGCGGGGTGATCGGCGTTCGGACCCCTTGGTTTCAGGAGAGAGCGACGCATGAGCGAGCAACGTCCCACACTGACGACCCGCCAGGGCCATCCGGTCCGCGACAACCAGAGCACGCGCACGGTCGGCGAGCGGGGCCCGGCGACGCTCGAGAACTACCAGTTCATCGAGAAGATCACCCACTTCGACCGCGAGCGGATCCCGGAGCGCGTGGTGCATGCCCGCGGCGCCGGCGCGCACGGCTACTTCGAGGCCTACGGACGGATCGGCAACGAGCCGGCCTCCAAGTATACCCGCGCCCGCGTGCTCAACGAGACCGGCGTGAAGACGCCGATGTTCGTGCGCTTCTCCACCGTGGCGGGCGCCAAGGAGAGCCCCGAGACGGCGCGCGACCCGCGCGGCTTCGCGGTGAAGTTCAAGACCGTCGACGGCAATTGGGACCTCGTGGGCAACAACCTCAAGGTCTTCTTCATCCGCGACGCGATCAAGTTCCCCGACATGATCCACGCGTTCAAGCCTGACCCGGTGACGAACCGGCAGGAGGCGTGGCGCTTCTTCGACTTCGTGGCCGCGCACCCCGAGTCGATCCACATGGTGACGCACCTGAAGTCGCCCTGGGGAATTCCCGCGAACTACCGCGAGATGGAGGGCTCGGGCGTCAACACCTACAAGCTCGTCAACGACCAGGGCGAGGCGGTGCTCTGCAAGTTCCACTGGGAGCCGAAGCAGGGCGTCCGCAACCTCACCTCGGCCGAGGCCGAGGCGATCCAGGCCAAGAACGTCGGCCACGCCACGCAGGACCTCTACGACAACATCGCAGCCGGCAACTTCCCGGAGTGGGAGTTCTGCGTGCAGATCATGCCGGACGGCCCGAACGACCACCTCTCGTTCGATCCCCTCGACGACACGAAGCTGTGGCCGGTGGACCAGTTCCCCCTGCTGCCCGTCGGCCGCATGGTCCTCGACCGGGTGCCGGACAACTTCTTCGCGGATGTCGAGCAGTCGGCCTTCGGCACGGGCGTCCTCGTGGACGGCATCGACTTCTCGGACGACAAGATGCTGCAGGGGCGCACGCTGTCCTACTCGGACACGCAGCGCTACCGCGTCGGCGCGAACTACCTCCAGCTCCCGATCAACGCGCCGCAGCCCGGCGTGAAGGTCTACTCGAACCAGCGCGACGGCCAGATGACCTACACGGTCGACGGCACGGGCCGGAACCGACACATCAACTACGAGCCCTCGACGATCGGCGAGGGGCTCGCCGAGGCGCCGAAGAAGAAGGACTACCACCAGCCGGTCAGCGGTGAGCTCGGCCGCTACCAGACCAGCCGCACCGAGGACGACTACACCCAGGCCGGCGTCCGCTACCGCTCGTTCGAGGACTGGGAGCGCGAGGACCTCATCGCGAACCTCGTCGCCGACATGAAGGAGTGCCCCGAGGCGATCCAGCTCCGGATGGTCTGGCACTTCTGGCACGCGGACGAGGATTACGGCCGCCGCGTCGCCGAGGGCGCCGGCATCGACCTGGAGAAGGCCAAGGCCCTGCCGCCGCTGCCGGGCCGCGCCGCCCCGGGCAAGCGCCTGCAGCCCGAGACCTTCACGGAGGGCGGCAACGCCCATCGGGTCGCGGCCGAGTAAGCAGAGCCGCACCGACTGACTGACGCGCCCCGCACGGCCCAGCCGTGCGGGGCTTTTTTTCGCCCGGAGCCGGCGGGCTACGCTGGAGGCTCGATCGCTCAGATCGTCCGCACCGCCTCACGCCGGATCGTAGACCGCCGCGAGGGCGGGGGGCGCCGTTGCGAGCCAAGCGGCGAGGAGCGCGCTCCGCAGGGTCTCCTCGTCGCACTCGGGCAGGTCGAGGTTCGTCCAGCCGCGGCGTCCCCAGGCGCCCGGGACCGGCGCGAACAGCTCGGGCTCCGCCTCGACGCGCATCGCCTGCTGCTCGGGCGGCAGACGCAGGACCGTGCGGTCCTCGAGCGTCCAGAGCGTCGCGAAGACCCGGCCGGCGACGCGAAAATCGGCGTTGCCCTGGTGCGCGCCCTCGATCACCTCGGGGAGCATGAGGGCGATGGCCCGCACGTCCTCGGGTGCCATCGGCTCAGCTCACGCCCCCGCCGGGCGGCTGCCAGGTGGCGCCCGGATGCTCACGGATGTCCCCGGCGCGGCTGCCCGTATCGGCATCCGAGGCCCAGTCGGCCGGCTCCGCGACCGCCTCGATCACCGCCTCCGGATAGGCCGCTTCGAGGAACAGGCGCGCCTCGCCCTCGGCGGCCGCCCGCACGGTGACGAGGGGGCGCAGGCCGGACGAGTCGCGAACCTGAGCGGTGAACAGTTTCGTCATGCGGGTGCCTCTCCTCGCGGGCTTGCCCGCATCCGCACGAGCAACGCGCGACGCGCGCGATCGTCCCGCGCCGCTTTCGAGGCTCTCCAGGAAAACTAGCCTCGGCGCGCAAGGCTAAGATTTAACGTTAAGCCCGATTTAAGACCTTCGCGGCCATGATCCG
The DNA here is from genome assembly GCF_053346035.1 of Methylobacterium sp. A54F. Classification (NCBI taxonomy): domain Bacteria; kingdom Pseudomonadati; phylum Pseudomonadota; class Alphaproteobacteria; order Hyphomicrobiales; family Methylobacteriaceae; genus Methylobacterium; species Methylobacterium sp. A54F. The sequence continues at coordinate 27,365 of NZ_JBKFBF010000014.1, forward strand.
CACGTCATCGCGGCCGGCGCATCGGGATTCCGGCACACCGCTGAGTGAAGGAACACTTATGGCCCGCTCCAAGCTTTCTGCCTTGGCGCGCTCCCTGACGCTCGTCGCGAGCGTGGGCGCGCCGTGCCTCGCCCAGGCCGCCGATCTGCTGCCGCCCCCGCCGCCGCCGCCCGCGCCCCCACCCATCGAGGTCGGCGGCGGCTGGTACCTGCGCGGCGACGTCGGCGTGAGCATCTACGACGAGCCGGTCTACTCGACCTACGGCTACGACAAGCACCCGGGCTACAAGTCGAACGAGGTCAGCTTCCAGAACGCGGTCGGCAGCGGCGGCTTCGCGGGCGTCGGCGTCGGCTACCAGTTCAACAGCTTCCTGCGCGGCGACGTGACCGGCGAGTACCGCTTCTCCACGGGCCTGCGCGGCAGCAGCTACTACCAGGGCGGCGTGGACGAGTTCGGCTACGGCTCCTACGGCTACAACAAGTCCACCGGCAGCTTCGATTCGGCGGTCGTCCTCGCCAACGCCTACTTCGATCTCGGCACCTGGTACGGCATCACGCCGTTCGTCGGCGGCGGCGTCGGCGTGGCCTTCAACCACACCTCCGGCTTCTCGACCTCCGAGAACTTCACCGGCCCGAACTACGGCTACGAGCAGTGCAAGTGCGACGGCAGCTGGTCGCGCCACCTGCAGTACGACGGCAACGGAAACGTGGTCTACCAGACCCAGTCCGGCGGCACCTGGTACAAGGACAAGTCCACGGCGAGCTTCGCCTGGGCCCTGCATGCCGGTCTCGCCTACAACGTCACCGACCTGTTCAAGGTCGAACTGGCCTACCGCTACCTGAACCTCGGCACCGTGAAGACCGGTTACGGCAGCGTGCCGTGCTGCTCCTCGCCCCAGCCCGGCATCAAGGTGAAGGACGTCGAGGCGCACGACGTGAAGATCGGCCTGCGCTACCTCCTCGGCGGCGGCATCGCGGCGCCGCTGCCCCCGCTGATGGCCGACTATCAGCCGGCGCCGGGCCCGCTCGTCAGCAAGTACTGATCACCGCTTCATCGCGACGCCTTCGGGGCGGCGCGGACCTTGAGGGTCCGCGCCGCCCTTTTGTCGTTCCGGATGGTTTGGACGGGCGTGACCTTCGCGGCACGCGCCGAAGCACAGGGCGCGCTCTCCCATCACGAGGGCAGTCGTGTCCCAGGACCGGTGCTTGAGCGCCGCGTCAACGCAACGGTCGGTTAAGGTTACTGCGGTACGAATACCGCATCGGCCAGCCGTCTGTCGGCTCGACGCCCCGAGGACGATTTCGATGCGTACCGTCACCCTTGCCCTCATCGCGGGTCTCAGCGCGTGCGGCTGGACGGCCGCGCAGGCCGCGGACCTCGATTACGGCTACCTGCGCGGCCCCGAATACGAGCCGCCGGCGCCCCTGATCGACTGGAGCGGCGTCTATCTGGGCGGGCACGGCGGATACAGCTCGGCCGCGCTCGACTTCAAGAACGTCTTCCAGCCGCTCGTCTACAGCAGGACGCACGACTCGACGGCCGAATCGATCTTCGGAGCATCGACGCTGCTCTCCGCGCGATCGCAGCGCGTCGACAGCGCGACCTACGGCGCAATCGCAGGCTACAACTTCCAGTTCGATGACGTCGTGATCGGCATCGAAGGCGACTACACCCGGTTCGGCAAGTACGGATCGAGCTACGACAGCATCGGCCGCGTCAAGATGAACGGCGATTTCAAGGAATCGGTCGAGCTGGCCGGCGTCACCTCGACCCGCGTCCAGGACTACGGCACCATCCGTGCGCGCGCCGGTTACGCGCTCGGCAACTTCATGCCGTTCGTCACCGGCGGCGTCGCGGTCGGCCGCGCGCTCATCGTCGATGCCGTCAACGTCCAGCATTACGGCTACAACCTCGCGACCTTCAACGCGAACCAGGCGGTGACGAACGGCGCGGCTCCGGCCTACGTCAACAACTTCGGGTACAGCGCCTTCAGCCAGTCGAACCCGGAGGGCAGCGTACCGGACGTTCAGACCGTCAAGCAGGCCAAGACGAAGGTCGTCGCCGGCGTCGCCCTCGGTGCGGGCCTTGAATTCGCGCTGACCTCGAACATCGTCCTGCGCGGCGAGTATCAGTACGTGCTGCTCAACGACTTCGACGGCCACAAGGTGAACCTCAACACCGTCCGCGGCGGCGCGGCCGTGAAGTTCTGACGACGCGCCTGAAGCCGGAGACGGAACCGATGCCCATCCGCGCGCTGCGCCCCGTGGCCCTGGGCCTCGGCCTGACGATCCTCACCGGCATCGGCGCCGTGCAGGCGGGCGAGCCGCGCCTCGACGCGGCGGCCTCCGGTCACCGTCCCCACGGGGCCATGGGCCATCCGGTGCGCCGGCCGCTCCCGCCCGAGCTCGCCTACCGGGATCCGCGCTACCGGCCGCTGCCCCCGCGGGTGCTGCCCCTCGTCCCGCCGCCGGGCGGCCCGCGCTACCACGCCTACGTGCCGCGCGCGACCTACCTGCCCATCTACAACGAGCCGCCGCGCCGATTCCCCGGCGAGTGAGGCTCAGCTGTCCAGCTCGCTGTCCCAGTAGAGGTAGTCGAGCCAGGTGTGGTGGTACTGCCGGTGGTCGAATTCCGGCTGGCGGTGGTGCAGCTCGTAGCGGGTGGGGCGGCGCGGCTCGTTGATGAGCGGCATCTCGGCCTCCCCCGGCGTGCGGTTGGCCTTGCGCAGGTTGCACGGGCTGCAGGCCGCGACGACGTTCTCCCAGGTCGACAATCCCCCCCGCGAGCGCGGCACGACGTGGTCGAAGGTCAGGCCGCCCGAGGGCAGGCGCAGGCCGCAATACTGGCAGGAGAAGCCGTCGCGCAGGTAAATGTTGTAGCGCGTGAAGGCCGGCGTGCGGGCGAGGGTGACGTAGTTCTTCAGGGCGACGACGCTCGGGACCTTCAGGGCGCGGCTCGGCGAGCGCGCCTCGACGTCGTAGCTCGCCACCAGCGTCACGCGGTCGAGGAACAGGGCGGTGAAGGCATCCTTCCAGGACCAGAGCGAGAGGGGATTGTAGGAGAGCGGCCGGTAATCCGCGTTCAGGACGAGGGTTTGAAGGTCCATCATCGGCGCGACTCTCGGAACGGATCGTCTGGGGGACAACGCGCGGGATGCGGTCGGCGCGCTGCCACGCAGGCGTGGAAGTGGCGGGTTTCCGCCGGGCCCGGATCGCCGCAGAGGAGCGACGCGTCGCGGCGCGCGGAGGCGCGACCAGGGCGCGGGTGCATCAGGGCGCTCGCGATAGGCGGGACGGCCGGCCGGCCACGGCGGCCGGCGGGGGCGGTGACACGCGAAGCGCCGCGGGGCCGGCCGAAGCTGGTGAGCGGCCCCGCCTCCTCGCGCCAAAGCGAAAAGGCCCTGTCCATCGGGGCTTAGTCTAATATCACCGTGACAGGCTTGTGAAGGTTCGCGGGGTCGCGGCCCGCGCCGCACCCACAGGCTCGCGGCGGTCCCGTTCGGCGGACCCCGCGGCCCCGGGTGGCCGCGGCGGGCCTTTCGCCTTATGGAGGCCGGAGAATCCGGGCCTGGCGGGAAAGCCGCCGCGCCCCATGCGCCCGTGCCCCGGCAGGCCGGCGCCCGCACAAGGATGTCCATGAATCGAAGCCTCCCCGGCCGCAGCCGACGCCTCGCGATCCTGGCGGCACTCCTCGGCACCCTCCTGGCGATGCCCCACCCCACGGACGCCCAGGAGCCTCCGGCGAAGCCCGCCCAGGAGAACGCCAAGGAGAATGCCCAGGGGGCCGCTCCGGGAACGGCGCAGGGCACGGCGCCGGCCGGGCAGAAGGCGGAGGGCAAGCCCGAGGCCGCCCCGGCCCAGCCGCCGGTGGTCCCCGAGGCCTACAAGGCGACGCGCGCCAAGCTCGATGCCGCCCGCGCCGACCTCGAGGCGCGCCAGAAGGAGCTGGAGCGGCCAAACCTCACCCCGGCGGACCTGAGCCGCATCCGCGAGGGCATCGGCCCGGTGGCCGACGGCATCCGCGAGATCATCAGCAACCTCGAGGCGCCGCTGGAGGCCGCGCGGGAGCGGCTCAACCAGCTCGGGCCGAAGCCGAAGGACACGCAGGAGAGCGCCGAGGTCGCCCAGCAGCGCGCCGCGAGCGAGGCCTCGGTGGTGCGCATCGACGAGACGCAGCGCCTCGCCCGCGCGCTCCTCGTGCAGTCCGACCAGCTCGTCGACCGCATCTCGAACCGGCGGCGCGAATCCTTCACGAAGGACCTGTTCGCGCGCAGCCAGTCCCTCGTCACGCCGTCCCTCTGGACCCGGGTGATGGAGGACCTGCCCCGGGACGGCCGAGCCCTGCAGAGCGCGCTCTCCGACATCGGGCTGCTGTTCCAGCGCAACGGCACGCTCCTCAACCTGATCCTCCTCGGCGTCGCCTTCGGGGTCTCGATCGCCCTGTATTTCGGCCGCCGCAACATCGCGCCCCGCCTCGGCCGGCGCGACCTCGCCCGGGTCGAGCCGAGCCGTCGCGAGCAGCTCCTCGCCGCCTGGCGGGTGGTGCTGCTGGGCACCGTGCCGGCCGTGGCCGGGTCCTACGCCGTCTACTACGCCCTCGACGCCACCGACCTCCTGCCCTCCCGCCTGCTGCCGGTGGCGGGCGCCATCCTGGGCGGCCTCGCCTTCATCGCCTTCGTGGAGGCGCTCTGCGACGCGCTCCTGTCGCCCGAGAAGCCGGCCTGGCGGCCGGCGCCGGTCAGCGATGCGGCAGCGGGCCGGGTGACGCGCCTCGCGGTCGGCATCGCCACGGTGATCACCGTGGTGAAGGCCATCGAGGCCCTGAACTCCGGCATCTCGGCGGCGCTTCCGGTCTCGATCGCCACACGGGGCATCGGGGCGATCGCCACGGCCCTGATCCTCGCGGTCGGCCTCCACCGGTTCGCGGACAATTCCGACGAGGAGGAGGCCTGCTTCGGCCCCTACGTGCCCACGCGGACGACGACGGGCCTCGGCGGGCCGGCGCGCCTCGCGGGCTGGGCCGCGGTCGGCGTCATCGCGGTCGCGGCGGTGACCGGCTACGTGGCGTTCTCGGCCTTCTTGATCGACCAGCTGATCTGGACCGGGTGCCTGATCGCGCTGCTCTACCTCTTGGTCCAGAGCTCCGACACCTTCGTGGGCGGGTCGCTGAAGGACGAGACGCGCTTCGCCACGACGCTGCAGGCCAACACGGGCCTGCGCAAGCGCTCGCTGAACCAGATCGCGGTGCTTTCGACCGGCGCCCTCCGGGTGCTCCTGATCCTCGTGGCGGCGCTCCTGGCGCTCGCGCCCTGGGGGCTCGACTCCACCGACATCTTCTCGTCGATCCGCACGGCCTTCTTCGGCTTCAAGGTCGGGGACGTCACGATCTCCCTGTCCACCATCGCGCTCGCGGTGGGCATCCTGATCCTCGGCGTGTTCGTGACCCGGGCGATCCAGCGCTGGATGGAGCTGACCTACCTCCCCGCGACGGACCTCGACGCGGGCCTGCGCAACTCGATCTCGACGGTCACCGGCTATTGCGGCTTCCTGCTGACGCTGGCGGTCGCCTTCTCGTATCTCGGCCTCAGCCTCGAGAAGCTGACCATCGTGGCCGGCGCATTGTCGGTCGGTATCGGCTTCGGCCTCCAGTCGATCGTCAACAACTTCGTGTCCGGCCTGCTGCTCCTGTGGGAGCGGCCCATCCGGGTCGGCGACCAGGTGCTGATCGGCGACAGCGAGGGCATCGTGAAGCGCATCTCGGTGCGCTCCACCGAGATCCAGACCTTCGACCGCTCGGCCGTGATCGTGCCGAACTCCAACCTGATCTCGGGCGTCGTGAAGAACCGCGTGCGGGGCGACCGCACGGGGCGGGTGGTGATCGGCGTCAGCGTCCTGCGCAACCAGGACCCCGTGAAGGCCGCCGAGATGATCGTCGCCTGCGCGGCCGCCCATCCGGACGTGCTCAAGGAGCCCGCGCCGCGGATCTTCTTCAAGAAGATCGGCGACCCTTTCCTCGAGTTCGAGCTCTACGCGATGGTGGTCGATGTCGGCCTCGGCCAGAAGGTGCAGACGGACTTGAACTTCGCGGTCTTCAAGACCTTATCTGACGCCGGCTTCATCCCCCCGCTCGGCCCGGGGGCCAGCATCGTCACGGTGCAGGGGCTCGACGGCCTGCAGGGCGCGATGGGCGACATCGCCGCACAGTTCGTGCGGACGATGCCGGACAAACCGGCGGACGGCAGCGACGCGGAGCCGATGCGCTCCCCGGTCCGGCGCAGCGCCGGAGCGAATTCGTAACGCCCCGCCGCTTAGACCCGGCGGCGCGGTGCACGTGCGGGAGGGCAGGGACGTGAGCGATCGGGTTCTCGGGTGGGTCGGGCACGGGGCGCGGGCCATGGTGCTCGGCGGTGCGGCGCTGCTCTCGGCCTGCGCCACGGACGCGCCCACGACCACGGCGGCCCTGCCGAGCCTGTACTGGCCCCTGACCACGAACACCGCCCAGCTCGACACGGGCGCGGCGCGCGAGATGATCTCCGCCTACCGGCGAAACCGCGGCGAGGCGGCCCTCGCCATCGACCCCGACCTGCAGCGCCTCGCCGAGGCCGAGGCCGCCGCCATGGCCGCGGCCGACAGGCCGAGCCAGGCGGCCACCGTCAAGACGGCGGTGGAGCGCCTCGGCTACGGAGCGGCCAACGCCAACCTCTCGGCCGGCTACCACACCCTCGCCGAGGCCTTCTCGGGCTGGCGGGACAGCCCGCCCCACAACGCCGTGATGCTCGACCCGCGCGCCACCCGCATGGGCATCGCGACGGCCTACGCGCCGAACTCGAAGTACAAGGTCTACTGGGCGCTGCTCACCGCGAAGTGACGGCGGACGATCGCGGCTGTCGCGACCTCAGCCGGCCGCGGGCGGCGGGGCCCCGCCCTGGATGGGCCCGCCCGAGCCGACCAGGCGGTTTCGGCCGGCCCCGAGGCCGAACAGGAAGCTCCCGAGGGCGAGCGCGCAGTAGATCGCTGCGGAGAGGTACCAGCCGCCGGTCGCCTCGTGGGCGAGGCCGAAGGCGAGGGGGCCGAGCGCCGCCACCGCGTAGCCGATCCCCTGCGCCATGGCCGAGAGGGCGGCCGCGCCCGCGGCGTCGGGGGCACGCAGCACGATGATCGTGAGCCCGAGCCCGAAAGTACCGCCGAGGCCGGCGCCGAGGAGCAGCGTGCACGGGGCCACGAGGGCCGGCGGCAGCAGCAGCACGCCGAGGAACGCGAGGGCGTCGATGCCGATGAGGATCGCCACGAACGGGCGCTGGTCGCGCAGCCGCGCGGCGAGCGGCGGCACCAGGAGGGCGGCGGGGGCCTGGCCCACGCTCATCAGGGACGCGACGAACCCGGCCTGGACGGGGTCTAGGCCACGGCTCTGGAGCACCGCCGGAATCCAGCCGAACAGGATGTAGGCCAGCGACGATTGCAGGCCCATGAAGCCCGTGACCTGCCAGGCCAGGCGGTCCCGCCACAGTGGCGAGCGCCGGCCCGCGGCGGGCCGGGCCGCCCGAGCGGGAGCGCCGAGGGCGAAGGGCAGCCAGACGAGGGCCGCCGCCGCGGCCGGCACGGCCCAGGCGGCGAGCGCGGGCGACCAGCCGGCCGCGAGCCAGTCCCGCAGCGGCACCGTGAGCCCGGCGCCGGCGGCGGCCCCGAGGCAGAGGACGCTCGTGTAGGCGCCGGTCATGGAGCCCGCCGCCCGGGGGAAGTCGCGCTTGACGAGGCCCGGGAGCAGCACCCCGGCGAGGCCGATGCCGGCCGCCGACAGGCAGGCTCCGAGGAACAGGGCGGGCAGGCCCCCGGCGATGCGCGTGGCGAGCCCGAGGCTGATCAGGGCCGTCGCGGCGAGGATCCCGCGATCCGCCCCGAGGGTGCGGGCGCAGAGGGGGCCGAGCGCGCTGGCGAGGCCGAGGAAGAGCACCGGCAGGGTGGTGAGGAGCGCCGCGCCGGACGCGCTGAGGCCTGATTCGGCCTGGATCGTCGTCAGGAGCGGGCCGACCGTGGTGAGCGCCGGGCGCAGGTTGAAGGCGATGAGGAGGAGGCCGAACCCGAGGACCAGGGGGTGCGGGCGCTGCAGGGGGGCCCTCACGCGTGCCGCGCGCGGAGCGTCGCCCGAAGGGCGGCGGCGAAGGCCGCCCCCAGCATCAGGGCGAACGGCCAGTCACCCGCCCGGGCGTAGGGCGTGCGGCCGAGAATGCGGGCCGGCAGGTCGGCATCGAGCACCGTCTCCTCGCCGAGGGCCGTCGCCGCGGTGACGCGCCCGTAGGCGTCGATGATCGCGGAGATGCCGGTGTTGGCGTCGCGCACCAGCGGCAGACCCTCCTCCACCGCCCGCAGCCGGGCCTGCGCGAGGTGCTGGCGCGGCCCCGGCGTGTCGCCGAACCAGGCATCGTTCGTCACGTTGAGGATCAGCCCGGGAGGGCGTTCCGCGCCGGTCTCGCGGGGGGCCGGCACCACGGCGCCGGGGAAGATCGCCTCGTAGCAGATCGTGCCGGCCACCGGCGGCAGGCCGGCGATGTCGAGGATGCGCTGGCCGGTCGGGTCGCCCGCCGTGAAGCCGCCCGGGATCGCCACGAACTGGCGGAGCCCGACCATGCGCAGGAGGGCGTCGAGGGGGCCCGGCAGGTACTCGCCGAAGGGCACGAGGTGCACCTTGTCGTAGCTGTCGGTGATCACGCCCGGCGGGTCGATCGTCATGATCGCGTTGTAGTAGCGCAGGCGCTCGCCGGGCAGCGCCTCGTCCGCGCGGGCGGCCCCCGTGATGAGGTGCTGCCCGGGCTTCAGCGCGCCCCCGATCTTGGCGAGCGCGTCCGGCTGGCGCTGGATCAGGAACGGGAAGGCGGATTCGGGCCAGACGATGTGGGTCGGCGCCGGCTCGCCGGGCCCTGGCGCCTCGGTGCTGAGGGCGATGTAGCGGTCGAGGATGTCCTCGCGGTTCTCGGGCCGGAACTTGGCGTCCTGGGGCAGGTTCGGCTGCACGAGGCGCAGGCGCACGCCCGCGACCGTGGGGCCGGGCGCCGGGTCGAGCCGGGCCGCCCCGTAGAGGCCGAGGGCGAGGAGCACGATCGCGGCGGCAGCCACGGGGCCGTAGCGCGCCCGGGGGCTCGCCCCGTCCGCGAGGGCGGCGGGGGACGCGCAGATCAGGACCGCGAGGAGGGTGAGCCCGTAGAGGCCGACGACGGCCGCCCCCTGCATCAGCCAGGCGTTCTGGCCGAGCGCCATGCCGAGGGTGTTCCAGGGGAAGCCGGTGAGCACGTGCCCGCGCAGCCATTCGGCGCCGGAGAGGCCGAAGGCCAGGGCGGCGATCCGCGCCGGCCCCGGCGACCAGAGCAGGCGCGCCGCCGCGAAGCCCGCGGCGCTGAACAGCCCGAGGCCGGCGGGGAGCCCCACCACCCCGAGGGGGAGGGCCCAGGCGAATTCGTCGGCCTCGACCAGGAAGGCGGAGCCGAGCCACCACAGCCCGGCGACGAAGTAGCCGAAGCCCCAGGCCCAGCCGAGGCCTGCGGCGGAGCCGAGGCCGCGGGCCGCCACGCCCTCGAGGAGCCAGACCGCGACGGTCAGCGAGAGGGCGAGGGCCGGCAGCAGCCCGAAGGGCGGCATCGCGAGGGCGCCGACCGCGCCGGCCAGCGCGGCGACGCCGACGCGCCGCCAGCCGCGCAGGGCCCGGAACCACGCCGCGAGCCCGGCCGCCGGTCCGCCCGGCCGTCCGTCGGGACCGGCCCCGGCGCGGGCGTGCCGTTCCAGGCGGACATGCGGAACCGCATCGGACCGCACGGCTCCGGCGGTCACGAACCGTGCGTCTCGGCGGCGACCGGGGGCGCCGCGGGAGGCGGCAGGGCGAGGGGCACCACCGCCTCGATGCGGGCCGGGCCCTTGTGGAAGCGCAGGCGCTTGAGGCGGCGGGGATCGGCGTCGAGCACCTCGAATTCCAGCTCGCCGGGGCCGGTGATGAGCTCACCGCGCGAGGGCACGCGGCCCGCGAGCGTCACGATCATGCCGCCGATCGTGTCGATGTCCTCGGCCATCTCGCCGACCGCGGCCACGAGGTCGACGCCCGTCGCCTCCGAGACCTCGGCGAGGCCCGCGCGGGCATCGGCCACGAACACCTCGGCGTCGCCCTCGACGCGCTGCACGAGGCGCCCCTCGGCGACGTCGTGCTCGTCCTCGATGTCGCCGACCACCATCTCGATCAGGTCCTCGATCGAGATCAGGCCGTCGGTGCCGCCGTACTCGTCGATGACGAGGGCCATGTGGGTGCGGGTCGCCTGCATGCGCACGAGGAGGTCGATGGCCGGCATCGAGGGCGGCACGAACAGCACCGGGCGCTGGATGCGGGTGGAGCTCAGCGTCACCGAGAGGTCGACGTTGCCGAGGTTCAGGGCGCGCAGCGCCCGGGCCGGGCTGCGCCGGGTGCGCGGCGCGGGCGTCGCCGCGAGGCTCGCCTCAGCGATGACGGCGGGGGTGGTGCCGTTCGTCGGCGCCCGGCGGCTGCCGCTCTCGGCCCTCGCGGCGATGTGGTCCACGAAGTCACGGATGTGGACCATGCCGCGGGGGTCGTCGAGGGTCTCGCCGTAGACCGGCAGGCGCGAGTGCCCGGCCGTCCGGAACAGCTTCAGGAGGTCGCCGAGGCTCGTCTCCACGGAGACCGCCACGATGTCGGCCCGGGGGATCATCACGTCGTCGACCCGCACCTTGTGCAGGCCGAGGACGTTCTTGAGCATCGCCCGCTCGAGGGGCGAGAAGGCGTTCTCGCCCGAATCAGGCTCCGCGAGGGCGTCCTCGATGTCGTCGCGCAGCGAATCGCGCGGCTTGAGGTGCAGGGCCTGCAGCAGACGGTCGTACCAGGGCTCCCTGGAGCCCGCCTCGCCGTCCGCGGAACCTGGCGCGGCCTGGGCCGCGCCGCGACTTCGATCGTTCGTCATGTCTCTCGTATCGGGGATGGGGCGCCGCGCCCGTCAGTCGGCGTAGGGGTCGGGGATGCCGAGCGTGGCGAGCGCCGCGATCTCGCGGGCCTCCATCGCCTCGGCCTCGGCCTCGCCGGTCTCGTGGTCCTGGCCCAGGAGGTGAAGGGTGCCATGAACGAGGAGGTGCGCGAGGTGATGGGCGAGCGGCTTCGACTGCTCGGCACTCTCGCGCAGCATCGTGTCATACGCAAGGACGACGTCGCCGAGGAGGCGCGCGCCGCCGTGCGGCGGCTGCGGGCCGGCCTCGAAGGACAGCACGTTCGTCGGCCTGTCCTTGCCCCGCCAGGTCCGGTTGAGGGCCTGGACGGTGGCGTCGTCCGCAAGCAGCACGCTGACTTCGACGGGCCCACTCGGCGGCTCCGGTGCCGCCGCGAGGCCGGCCTCGACGGCTCGAATCACCAGGGCCTCGAGGTCCGGGGCGACCTCGGCCCAGCGCGCGTCCTCGACGGAGACGTCGATCTCGTGGTCCGGCATGGGTCAGGCGAGGGGCCGGCGGCGCGGGTTCGGGTTGCGGTCGGCGTCCGATTCGCCGTGGGCGGCGCGCTCGTAGGCGGTGACGATGCGGCGCACGAGGTCGTGGCGCACCACGTCCACGTCCCGGAAGGTGATGCGGCCGATGCCCTCGACGCCGTCGAGCACGCCCACGGCCTCGACGAGGCCCGAGCGCTGGCCCGGCGGCAGGTCGACCTGGCTCGGGTCGCCGGTGACGATCATCCGCGAGTTCTCGCCGAGGCGCGTGAGGAACATCTTCATCTGCATCGAGGTGGTGTTCTGCGCCTCGTCGAGGAGCACCACGGCGTTGGTGAGGGTTCGCCCGCGCATGAAGGCGAGGGGCGCGATCTCGATGATGCCCGTCTGCAGCCCGCGGTCGACGTGGCGCGCCTCCATGAAGTCGTAGAGGGCGTCGTAGATCGGGCGGAGATACGGATCGACCTTCTCGCGCATGTCGCCGGGCAGGAAGCCCAGGCGCTCGCCGGCCTCGACGGCGGGGCGCGAGAGGATCAGGCGCTCGGCGTGGCCCTGCTCCAGGAGCGAGACGGCGTGGCCCACGGCGAGCCAGGTCTTGCCGGTGCCGGCGGGCCCCTCGGCGAAGACGAGCTCGTTCGTCCGCAGCGCCTTGATGTAGGCGTCCTGCGCGGCGTTGCGGGCGCGCACGGCCCCGCGCCGGCGGGTGGCGATCTGCTCGAAATGCGGCCGGTCGGGCTCCGAGGCGACCTCGGCCGAGGGAAAGAGGTTGCCCTGGACGGTGACCTCCTGGATCGCGCCGTCGACGTCCCCGAGGGTCAGCGTCGAGCCGCCGCCGCGCACCCGGGCATAGAGCCGCTCGAACACCCGGCGCGCCTTCTCGGCGGCGTCCGGCGGGCCCTTCAGGACGAGGTGGTTGCCGAGCGGCGTCGCGGTGACCTCCAGGCGCCGCTCGATATGGGCGACGTTCTGGTCGTACTGCCCGAAGACGAGGCTCGCGAGGCGGTTGTCGTCGAAGGTGAGGGAGACCTCGACGGCCTCCAAGATGTCCCCCCCGCGCGCTGCCGGCCCGCGTCCCCGCAGGGCGCCGCCGCGGCCGGATGCTCCGTCACCTGGATTCACGCAAGGGTCCTTCGCTGGCGCGACCGGGCTCGGCCGCCCCCGTCATATGGGGAGGATGGACGCCGTTTCCCGCTCGCGCGCGGACGATTCCGCGCGTTCACGCGGCCTCGGCCCGCGGCAGAACCTCGCCGAACAGGCTGTTGGAGCCGGCCGCCACGATGCGCACGGGCAGGATCGTCCCGATGGCGGAGGCCGGGGCATCCACCTGCACGGCCAGCAGATGCGGCGTCTTGCCCGCCACCTGCCCGGCGTGACGGCCGGCCTTCTCGACCAGGATCTCGGTCGACCGGCCGACCGCCGCCGCCTGATAGGCGTGGCGCTGGCGGTCGAGGAGCCCCTGGAGGGCGGCGAGGCGCTCGGACTTCACGGCCTCCGGTACGGCATCGTCGCGCTCCGCGGCCGGGGTGCCGGGGCGCGGGCTGTACTTGAACGAGAAGGCGCTCTCGAAGCCGATATCGGCGACGAGCCGCATCGTCTCGGAAAACTCGGCGTCGGTCTCGCCCGGGAAGCCCACGATGAAGTCGGAGGAGAGCGCGATGTCGGGCCGGGCCGCGCGGATCCGCTCGATGAGGCGGCGATAGGCGTCCGCGGTGTGGCGCCGGTTCATCGCGGCGAGCACCCGGTCGGAGCCCGACTGCACGGGCAGGTGCAGGTAGGGCATCAGGGCCGGGATCTCGGCATGGGCCCGGATCAGGTCCTCGCCCATGTCGTTCGGGTGGCTCGTGGTGTAGCGGATGCGCGCGATGCCGGGGATGTCCGCCACCGCCCGCATCAGGTCGGCGAGCGTGGCCGGCGCGCCGTCCGGGCCCGCGCCGTGATAGGCGTTGACGTTCTGGCCGATCAGCGTGACCTCGCGCACCCCGGCCTCGGCGAGCCTCCGGGCCTCGCCGATCACCGCCGCGACGGAGCGCGAGACCTCGGCGCCGCGCGTGTAGGGCACCACGCAGAACGCGCAGAACTTGTCGCAGCCCTCCTGCACGGTGAGGAAGGCCGAGACCCCCTTGTTGCGACGGGCCGGCAGGTGGTCGAACTTGTCCTCGGCCGGGAACTCCGTGTCGACGACCCGCTTCTCCCGCGAGCGCGCCAGCAGGTCCGGCAGGCGGTGGTAGCTCTGCGGGCCGACCACCACGTCGACGGTCGGCGCCCGGGCGAGGATCTCCGCGCCCTCGGCCTGCGCCACGCAGCCGGCGACGACGATGCGGGTGTCCTGGCCCGCGCGCTGCCGCTCGCCCTTCAGCACGCGCAGACGCCCGAGCTCCGAATAGACCTTCTCGGCGGCCTTCTCGCGGATGTGGCAGGTGTTGAGGACGACGACGTCCGCCTCTTCCAGGGTCTCCGTCGCGGCGTAGCCCTCGCGCCCCAGGACGTCCGCCATGCGGGCGGCGTCGTAGGCATTCATCTGGCAGCCGTAGGATTTGACGAAGGCTTTCTTCAACGCTGGAAGTCCCGGATTGCAGGCGGGGCCGGCGTGACCGTCCGGCCGAGCGCGGAGCCCCTAGCACACATTCGGCCGGGCGTCGCGGCGGCCGTGCCCGCGAGGGACGCGCCCGCAAGGGTCCGGCACGCATGCGGGCTGGAGCAGACCACCGGCCCTGGCTCAGGCCGCCACCATCCCGGCGTCCGGCACCGGCGGCTCCCGGTCGGCGGCCGGGCGCGCCGCGCCCTCCGGCACCGGCAGGCCCGCCGGCGGCCGTCCCGTCACGGCCTGCTGCAGGGCCGCGCGCACCGAGGCCTCGGCGAGCGCCGTCGCCAGCTTGCGGTCGCTGCCGGCCTCGAAGGCGATGGGTGCGCCCCAGACCACGTGCACGTCGAGGGGCCCGCGGGCGACGAAGTCGGCGAGGTGGGGGGCGAGCTCCATGTCGCCGTACCAGGCGACCTCCGGCCGCTCCTTGCGCTGGAGCGGAAGGCCGTTCCGGCGCGGGTAGGTGACCGCGAGGGGCTGGAGGCGCAGGCTCGCCCGCCCGCCCTCCGCCGCGATCGCCGCGCGGGCCGCGCCGACGAGCGAGGAGCGGAACGGCAGGAGGCGGTTGCCGTCGCCGGTGGTGCCCTCGGCAAACAGCACGATCAGGTCCCCGGCCGCGAGGCGGTCGCCCACGGCGGCGTTGACGGAGGCGGTGGCGCTGCGGCGGGCGCGATCGATGAAGATCGTGCGCTGGAGCGCCGCCAGCAGGCCGACCACCGGCCAGCCGGCAATCTCGGACTTCGCTACGAAGGAGAGGGGGCGGAGCGAGCCGAGCGCCAGGATGTCGAGCCAGGAGACGTGGTTGGCGAGCACCAGGGCGGGCTCGCCGCGGGCCGGCGGCGTGCCGCTCTGCGTCACCCGGACCCCGAACAGGCGCAGAACCGCCCGGTGGAACAGCACCGGCGCATGCGCGGCGATGCGGCCGCGCCCGAAGCGCAGGCTGAGCCAGTGGGGGCCGGCGAGGACGAGGAAGACGAGCGCGCAGGCCAGCAGGCGCAGGGCCACGCCGGGGCGGCTCATGGCGGGCTCCCGCTCATGGCCGCGCTGCTCCCGCGGCGCTCATGCGAGGTCGGCCCGCATGGTGAGCGCCGTCGCCCGACTGCCATCGGGGCGCGGATAGTAGCCGGTGCGCTCGCCGACCTTGGCGAAGCCGTGGCGGGCGTAGAGGCGCAGGGCCGGCGCGTTGCCCTCGTCGACCTCCAGGTGGACGCGGGCGACACCCGCATGGGCGAGTTGCGTCAGGTGCTCGCGCAGGAGCCGGTGGCTCAGGCCGCCGCCGCGGGCCGCGGGGCTCAGCACCACGGTGAGGATCTCCGCCTCGTCGGCCGCCCGGCGCGAGAGGATGAAGCCCTGCACCGAGCCGCCGCGCCAGAGGGCGTGCGCGTGCGTCGAGCGCTCGCAGAGCATGCGCTCGAACTCGTGCGCGTCCCACGGGCGGGCGAAGGCCGTGGCGTGGAGGCGGGCGAGCGCGCGCGCCTGTCCGGCGTCGCGCAGGGGGGCGACGTAGGGCTCGGGGCCCCAGGTGTCCCACCAGGCGAGCCACCACTCGAAGGGCCAGAAGGGGGAGACGGGGCGGGTCATCGGCGCGCCAGGCGATGGTGGTCCTGCGGCTGGGCGTCGGGACCGCGCAGGTAGAGGGGTCGGGGCAGCGCCTGGTCGGGGTCCGCGACGAGGCCGAGCGAGGCGACCCAGGCAATCTCCGGCGCGCCGGTCCCGGTGACTTCGGCGGCGTGTCCGCGCGCCTGCAGGGCGGCCGCGAGGGCGGGCGCGCCGGAGCCCACGAGGGTGACGGGGGGGCGCCCGAGCTGGTCGGCCGCCTCGTCGAGGCGCATCAGCGTCGGGGGAACCGCGATGCCCGCGCCCGCCTGCATGGCCTGGAGGTAGACGGCCCCGTGGCGGGCATCGATGGCGGCGACCATCAGGCCGTTGCCGCCCTGCGCCAGCAGCGGCGCCAGCAGCGCCGACAGGGTGGTGACGCCGACCACCGGTATGCCGGCGGCGAGGCCCACGGCCCGGGCGGCCGAGAGGCCGACGCGCAGGCCGGTGTAGCTGCCGGGTCCCACCGTCACCGCGACCCGGTCGAGCGCCTCGAAGCCCCCCGGGACACGGGCCATCACGCGCTCGACGAGGGGCAGCAGGGCCTCCGCGTGGCCGCGGGCCAGCGGCATCACCTCCTCGGCGAGGAGTTCGTCCGAGTCGTCCGTCGCGACGCAGGCGGCGCAGACGTCGAGCGCCGTGTCGATGGCCAGGATACGCACGCCCACTCCCGATCGCGCCGGCTCCCTCGGATCACGCGCCGGGGCGCGGGTCCGAGGTTAGGCCAAAACCGGCGCCTCGTCAGCGCGCGGTGCGCTTTTCGCAGGCCCTGTTGCGCGGCTGCCGCGTCAGACGGCCTGCACCTCGCGCACCTCCGGCAGGAAGTGGCGGAACAGGTTCTGCACGCCGTGCCGCAGGGTCGCGGTGGAGGAGGGGCAGCCCGAGCAGGCGCCCTTCATCTCCAGGTAGACGACGCCCTCGCGGTAGCCCCGGAAGGTGATGTCGCCGCCGTCGCCCGCCACCGCGGGGCGGACCCGGGTCTCCAGGAGGTCCTTGATGGTCACCACGGTGTCGTGGTCGGCCGCATCGTAGAACTCCTCCGCGTCGTCCTCGGCCGTCGCGGCACCCTCGGCGAGCACCGGCGCGCCGGACTGGAAGTGCTCCATGATGGCGCCGAGCACGGCCGGCTTCACCTGCGGCCACTCGCTGCCGTCGTCGGCCTTCGTGACGGAGATGAAGTCGTGCCCGAAATAGACGCCCGAGACGCCGGCGACGTCGAACAGGCGCTGGGCGAGGGGGGAGCGGGCCGCGCCGGCCGCGTCGCGGGCCTCGAAGGTCGATTCGGCGAGCACGACCCGCCCGGGCAGGAACTTCAGGGTCGCGGGATTCGGCGTGGCTTCGGTCTGGATGAACATCGATGGGGTGTCCTCGTCCTCTGCGCCGGTTCAAGGCCGGCCGGGAACGGCGCCTCGGCGGCGCCTCCCTCACATGTGGACCGGACGGGCGGATTTCTCAACGCCGGGCGCCCGCCGCACGATTGGAGCGGGGATCCATCGACAAGCCGGGCGCCATCGTGTATCGGGCGGGCCAACTCACAACAGGATGCCGAAATCCTGGCGCCTGCGTCCCATGCCGGGGCGAGGGCGCAACGGCAGGAGCTTTGTCCATGAACATCATCCAGCAGCTCGAGCAGGAAGAGATCGCGCGTCTCGCCAAGACGATCCCCGATTTCGAGCCCGGCGACACCGTGATCGTCAACGTGCGCGTCAAGGAAGGCGAGCGCACCCGCGTCCAGGCCTACGAGGGCGTCTGCATCGCCCGCTCCGGCGGCGGCCTGAACGAGAGCTTCACGGTCCGCAAGATCTCCTACGGCGAGGGCGTGGAGCGCGTGTTCCCCGTGCACTCCCCGATGATCGATTCGATCAAGGTGGCCCGCCGCGGCAAGGTCCGCCGCGCCAAGCTGTACTACCTGCGCGACCGCCGCGGTAAGTCGGCCCGCATCGTCGAGCGCAGCGAGCGCCCCGCCAAGGCCGCGAAGGCCGCGGCCCCCGCCGCCGCGGAGTAAGACCCTACGGTCGGCCCGCCGCGCGCCTCACGGCAGCGCGGCGGCTCACCGCTGCCGGCCCGATGCGGTTCGCGGCCCGTGGGCACATGACGTCATCCGTAATGCCGCCGGCATTGCAGGATCTCCAGGGCCTGCTCCGCGCCCTTGCCGCCAACGCGGTAGACGAGGCGATGCTCGCCGGTGATGCGGCGTGACCAGAAGCCCTTCAGATTGCCCCTCAGCGGCTCGGGCTTTCCCGTCCCAGCAAAGGGTGTCCGCATCGCCTCCCGGATGAGAGCGTTCAGGCGCCGCATCACGACGGGGTCCGTTGCCTGCCAATGCAGGTAGTCCTCCCAGGCATGGTCGGACCAGACGAGCTTCACCCTTCGCTCAGATCCCGAGCGATACCGCGCCCCCCATCAAGCTGCGCGATCGACTCCTGCAGCCGCCGCGCATTCTCGGGCGTTCCGAGAAGGTGCAGCGTCTCCTGCAGGCTCTCCCATTCCGCGAGGGGCAGGATGACCATGTCGTCCCGATTCTGACGGGTGACGACGAGCTCCGAGCGATCCGCCTCGAGGCGGTCAAGGTGACGGGCAAGGTTGCGTCGCAGTTCCGTCAGACTGACGTGAGCCATGCGTCATCCCCGCTCTGTACGCGACGCTGTACATAGGCGTGGCCGGATGCGGCCGCAACCGCTCACCCCCGGCGCAAAGCCTCCAGCACCTTCGCGCCCGGGCGCCCGGTCTGCGGCATGCCGAGCTTGGCCTCGACGTCCTTGATCGCGTCGCGGGTCTTCGCGCCGACCTTGCCGTCCGGCTCGCCGACGTCGTAGCCGCGGGCGGCGAGCCGAGTCTGCAGGTCGCGACGCTGGGCGCGCGACAGCGGCGGGTCGTCGGTCGGCCATTCCGCCTGGATGCCGGCGCGGCCGCGCAGGCGGTCGGAGAGCACCGCGATGGCGAGCCCGTAGGATTCGGCGGCGTTGTAGGAGTAGATCGCGTCGAAGTTCCGCGTCACCAGGAAGGCCGGCCCGTCCGCGCCCGCCGGCGCCAGGATGCCGACCGGGCCCTCCGCGCTCAAGGGGCGGCCGTCGATCCGGGTCACGCCGAGCGCCGTCCAGTGGCCGACCGCGTGCTTGTTCTTCCGGCCCGCCGCGCCGACGTTGAAGCCCCGCGGCAGCCGCACCTCGTAGCCCCAGCCGTGCCCGTTCGACCACTTGGCGGCCCGCAGGAAGTTCGCCGTGGAGCCCACAGCGTCGGCGGCCGAATCGACCACGTCCCGGCGGCCGTCCCCGTCGAGGTCGACGGCGAGGCGCTGGTAGGTCGAGGGCATGAACTGCGTCTGCCCGAAGGCGCCGGCCCAGGAGCCGTAGAGCCGCGAGGCGTCGATGTCGCCGCGCTCGATGATCTTCAGGGTCGCGATCAGCTCGCCGCGGAAGAAGTCGCGCCGGCGGTTGCCCGAGCAGGCCAGCGTCGCGAGCGACTGGACGAGGGGCATCTTGCCGAGGTTCTTGCCGAAGTTCGACTCGACGCCCCACACCGCCGCGATGGTGTAGCGGTCGACGCCGTACTTCGCCTCCGCGGCGGCGAGGGCCTGCGCGTGCTGGCGCATCGCGGCCTTGCCGTCATCCACGCGCTCGTCGTCGACGAGGGCGGCCATGTAGTCCCAGATCGGCGTCTTGAACTCGGGCTGGGCCTGAGAGAGCTCGATCACCTTGTCGTCGTAGCTGATGCCCGAGGTGGCCGCCCGGAAGGTCTGGGCGGAGACGCCTGCCGCCGCGGCCTGCCCCTGGATGCCCGCGAGGCAATCCTGGAACCCGGCCCGGGCCGGGAGGGGGCCGAGCCCCGCTGCCAGGACCAGACAGGCTGCGGCGGCGCTGCGCGTGGGCGTCGTCATGCTCGGGCTCCTCGTAGCCGTGCCGAATATCGGCCCTGATTCAGGCGATACGAGGGTTAACGAACCGGAAACGAACCCCGCCTCAGAGCCACCCGCGCTCGGCGAGCTTCGCCTCGAACGCGTCGATCTTCGGCGCCCGCTCCAGGGTCAGCCCGATCTCGTCGAGCCCGTTGAGCAGGTTGTGCTTGCGGCCGGGCTCGATCTCGAAGTGCAGCGTGCCGCCGTCCGGTCCCTTGATGGTCTGCGCCGCGAGGTCGATCGACAGGGTGGCGTTGGCGCCGCGCTCCGCGTCCTGGAACAGCTTCTCCAGGTCCTCGGGCGAGACCGTGATCGCCAGGATGCCGTTCTTCCCGCAATTGTTGAAGAAGATGTCCGCGAAGCTCGTGGAGATCACGCAGCGGATCCCGAAATCGGCCAGCGCCCAGGGCGCGTGCTCGCGCGAGGAGCCGCAACCGAAATTGTCGCCGACGACGAGGATCCGGGCGTTGCGGTAGGCCGGCTTGTTGAGGACGAAGTCCGGCTTCTCGGAGCCGTCGTCGTTGTAGCGCATCTCGGCGAACAGGCCCTTCCCGAGCCCGGTGCGCTTGATCGTCTTCAGGTACTGCTTCGGGATGATGCGGTCCGTGTCGACGTTGATGATCCGCATGGGCGCCGCGACGCCCTCCAGGGTGGTGAACTTGTCCATGATCCGCTTCGCGTGGCTCGTGTGCGTGGTCCGCCTTCTAGCAGCGCCGCAAAGTGTCAGGAAGACGCGACGCCCGCGTCTCGCGCCTGCCATGCCGCGGCCCTATGATGCCCGGGCGATCACCGGGTGAGGGGGCAAGAGATGGCCGAGCCGACGAACACCTTCAAGAAGGCGCCGAAGCGCAAACCCTCGAAGGGCCGCTCGGTCGCCGTCTCGCCCGAGGCCCGGCAGGCCTACGCGGACCTCATCAAGGAGCGGGCCGAGAAGCAGGAGAGCTACGCCCGCCACCTGCCGCAGACGGAGCCGAAGCGCCGCTGAGGCGGCCTCGTGCGAGGGCGCACGCTGCATCGCAGCAAGCGGCACCATCTCCCCGGCATCGAGGCCCGGGCCGCAACGGGCGGCCGCAGCCCTCGACCAGGGACCACCGCCATGTCCGGCCCGACGCTCCGCACCACGCTCCTCGCCGCCCTCGTCCTCGGCGCGGCGCCCGCCCTGGCCCAGAGCGCCCTGGCCCAAGGCGCCCCGGCATCCGTGCCGCCGGCGGCGAGCCTCGGCTACGCGGCGAGCCCGCTCGGCGGCCAGGGTTTCGTGCAGTCACCGCCCGCGCGGGCGGCGGCCCGCGCACCCCGCATCGCCGCGCCCTTCGAGGCCGACGTCACGGGATCGATCGCGGACCCTCGCCCGCGGCTGCGCGGCGGGGTCCGGTGATCCGTTCCCTGCCGGGTCCGGCCTCGCCCGACCGCACACCCGGCCTTCCAACAAAACGGCCCTCTCCCGATCCGGGAGAGGGCCTCGTCGTTCAGCCGGCGATCACGGCGCCCGGCGCCTGAGGGAGCCGCCTACATCGCCTTGAGCGGACCCGCCTCGATGACGTCCTCGACCGTGCGCAGGCCCGCGCGGGTCGAGTTCACCAGGCAGGCCATGTTGCCGGGCGGGTGCAGGTTCTTCCACATCTTGGTGTGCGCCGCCGGGATCTTGTCCCAGGGGAACACCTCGCTCATGCAGGGATCGACGCGCCGGTCCATCACGAACTGGTTGGCGGCCGAGGCCTGCTTGAGGTGGGCGAAGTGCGAACCCTGGATGCGCTTCTGGCGCATCCAGACGTAGCGGGCGTCGAAGGTGATGTTGAAGCCGGTGGTGCCCGCGCAGAACACCACCATGCCGCCGCGCTTCACCACCAGCGCCGAGACCGGGAAGGTCGCCTCGCCGGGGTGCTCGAACACGATGTCGACGTCGTTGCCCTTGCCGGTGATGTCCCAGATGGCCTTGCCGAACTTGCGGGCTTCCTTGGTCCAGGCGTGGAACTCGGGCGAGTTCACCTTCGGGAGCTGGCCCCAGCAGTCGAAGTCCTTGCGGTTGATGACGCCCTTGGCGCCGAGGCTCATCACGTAGTCGCGCTTCGACTCGTCGGAGATCACCGCGATCGCGTTGGCGCCGCTCGCCGCGCAGAGCTGCACGCCGAACACGCCGAGGCCGCCGGAGGCGCCCCAGATCAGCACGTTCTGGCCCGGCCGGACGGTGTGGGGCGCGTGGCCGAACAGCATGCGGTAGGCGGTGGCCAGCGTCAGCGTGTAGCAGGCCGCCTCTTCCCAGGTGAGGTGCTTCGGGCGGGCCATCAGCTGGCGCGATTGCACCCGGCAATACTGCGCGAAGGAGCCGTCCCCGGTCTCGTAGCCCCAGATGCGCTGGGTCGGCGAGAACATCGGGTCGCCGCCGTTGCACTCCTCGTCGTCGCCGTCGTCCTGGTTGCAGTGGACGATGACCTCGTCGCCGACCTTCCAGCGCTTCACCTTGGCGCCGACCTTCCAGACGATGCCGGAGGCGTCGGAACCCGCGATGTGGTACTCGCCCTTGTGCACGTCGAAGGGCGAGATCGGCTCGCCGAGGCCGGCCCAGACGCCGTTGTAGTTCACGCCGGCGGCCATCACGTAGACCAGCACCTCGTCGTCGCCGATATCCCAGACCGGCAGCACCTCGAGCTGGTGCGACTGCTCCGGCGGCCCGTGGCGCTCGCGCCGGATCGCCCAGGCGTACATCTTCGCCGGCACGTGCCCGAGGGGCGGGATCTCGCCCATCTCGTAGAGATCCTTGACCTCGCCGCTCCCGGCCGGTTGCAACGCCGCACTCGCAGCCATCGTGGCACTCCCTGTCATCGTCTTGTCGTGGTGACGCTTCCCGACGCTATAGCGACGATGCGGAAGCGCTCCAAGTGGTCCCAAAGGCCTAGCCGAGGGGGCTTTCCACGAAAAACGGCGCCGGCCAAGACCGGCGCCCGATGCATTCAATATTACATCGCTCAGAGCTGCCGAATCACTCGGCGGCCTGCTGCTTCGCCTCGATGCCGAGGCCCTGTGCGACCCCGCGCCCGAATTCTTCGTGCACCTTGTACCAGTGGCCGATCATCCGCTCCTGGATGTGCCGCGGGCTGTCGCCCATGGAGGTGACGATGTTCGCGACGAGCCGCTGGCGCCCGCCCTCGTCGAGCACCTTGGACCAGAGCTGGCGCGGCTGGCCGTAGAGGTCCTCGTCGTCGCCGGGCCAGCCGTAGCGGCCGGCATCGCCCTTCAGGCGGAGCGGCGGCTCGCTGAAGGCCGGGTCCTGCACGGGCCCACCGAACGAGTTCGGCTCATAATCGACCTGCGCGCCGTGGTTGCCGTCGGTCCGCATCGCGCCGTCGCGGTGGTAGGTCTGCACCCTGGCGTTCTTCGCCTGGTTCACGGGGATCTGGTGATAGTTCACGCCGAGCCGGTAGCGATGCGCGTCCGCGTACGACAGGATCCTGTTCTGCAGCATCTTGTCGGGCGAGAAGCCGATGCCGGGCACGACGTTCGAGGGCTCGAAGGCCGACTGCTCGATCTCGGCGAAGTAGTTCTCCGGGTTCCGGTTGAGCTCCATCTCGCCGATCTCGATCAGCGGGTAGTCCGCGTGCGGCCAGACCTTGGTGAGGTCGAACGGGTTGACGCGGTAGGTATCGGCTTCGAGTTCGGGCATGATCTGGACCTTCACCGTCCATTTCGGAAAGTCGCCCCGCCCGATGGCGCCCGAGAGGTCGGCGCTCGAGTAGTCCGGGTCCTTGCCAGCGATCTCGTCCGCCTCGTCGGCCGAGAAGTTCTGGATGCCCTGCTGCGTGATGAAGTGGAACTTCACCCAGTAGCGCTCGCCCGCCTCGTTCCAGAGCGAGAAGGTGTGCGAGCCGTAGCCGTTCATGAAGCGCGCCGACTTCGGCGTGCCCCGGTCGCTGTAGAGGATCATCACCTGGTGGATGGCCTCCGGCGAGAGGCCCCAGAAGTCCCAGCGCCGCCAATGGGGCTTCAGGTGCGTGCGGGGGTCGCGCTTCTGCGTGCGGATGAAGTCCGAGAACTTGATCGCGTCCCGCACGAAGAAGATCGGCGTGTTGTTGCCGACGAGGTCCCAGTTGCCCTCGCCCGTGTAGAACTTGAGGGCGAAGCCGCGGGGGTCCCGGGCCGTGTCGGCCGAGCCCGACTCGCCGCCGACCGTGGAGAAGCGGGCGACCATCGGCACCTCGGCGCCGACCTCGGTCAGGACCTTGGCGCGGGTGTACTCGGCGAGGCTCCGGGTCAGCCGGAAGGTGCCGTAGGCGCCGTAGCCCTTCGCGTGGACCACCCGCTCGGGGATCCGCTCCCGGTTGAAATGGGCCATCTTCTCGATGAGGTGGTAGTCCTGCATCAGCACCGGCCCGCGCGGGCCGGCCGTGACCGAGTTCTGGTTGTCGGACACGGGATTGCCGAAGGCGGTCGTGAGGCGCGGGCTCTGGTCTGCCATCGTGGCGGTCTCCGAGGGGGAAGGGGCGCAGCGCGACGCCGCGGGCACCGACGCATTGCGCGCGATGCGAATTCGTTGACCGCACAACGCGCGAAGGCGCGGTTGGAGCCATTCGAATTTGCGGGGCGCAGCCGTTTCCCAGGGTGTTTCGCGCCGGGCCCGACTAAGAGCCTGTTTGAGGCGGTATTCCAACGCGTTACCTCATCCTGAGGTGCCGCGTCAGCGGCCTCGAAGGAGGGTTCCAGGGATCGCGCGGCTTCTGGACGCCTCCTTCGAGGCTGCTTCGCAGCACCTCAGGATGAGGGGGATGGGCTGGACAACGGCCACCGGTCCGACAGCCCTTTGCTGTCATGAATCAAACAGCCTCTAAGTGCTTTTGGGGGCTTCTCAACTTTTTCTCGTCCCTCGCCCCGCGGCCTCCGCCCTTCTGGCAGATGACGCGCCCCAACGGCTTCGCTACGGTGCCGGCCAACGGCGCGCCACCGTGCGCGAACACGCGGATTCTGTAGACGGAGTCGAGGGATGAACGCTCAGGCAGAGGTCGCCGAGGTGAAGCGCGACAAACCGTGGATTATCCGCACCTACGCGGGCCACTCGACCGCGGCGGAGTCGAACAAGCTCTACCGGGGCAACCTCGCCAAGGGCCAGACCGGCCTGTCGGTGGCCTTCGACCTGCCGACCCAGACCGGCTACGACCCGGACCACGAGCTCTCCCGCGGCGAGGTCGGCAAGGTCGGCGTCTCGATCGCGCATCTCGGCGACATGCGGAGCCTGTTTCAGGACATCCCGCTCGCCCAGATGAACACCTCGATGACGATCAACGCCACGGCGCCGTGGCTGCTCTCGCTCTACCTGGCGGTGGCCGAGGAGCAGGGCGCGCCGCTCTCGGCGCTGCAGGGCACGACCCAGAACGACATCATCAAAGAATACCTGTCGCGCGGCACCTACGTGTTCCCGCCCGCGCCCTCGCTCCGGCTCACCAAGGACGTGATCCTGTTCACGACCCGCGAGGTTCCGAAATGGAACCCGATGAACGTCTGCTCCTACCACCTGCAGGAGGCCGGAGCGACGCCCGTGCAGGAGCTGTCCTACGCGCTGGCCATCGCCATCGCCGTGCTCGACACCGTGCGGGACGACCCGGACTTCGACGCGAACAGCTTCCCCGAGGTGTTCGGCCGCATCTCGTTCTTCGTGAACGCGGGGCTGCGCTTCGTCACCGAGATCTGCAAGATGCGCGCGTTCTCGGAGCTCTGGGACGAGATCGCCCGCGAGCGCTACGGCATCGACGATCCCAAGAAGCGGATCTTCCGCTACGGCGTCCAGGTCAACAGCCTGGGGCTGACCGAGCAGCAGCCCGAGAACAACGTCCACCGCATCCTCATCGAGATGCTGGCCGTCACCCTCTCGAAGCGCGCCCGCGCCCGCGCCGTGCAGCTCCCGGCCTGGAACGAGGCGCTCGGCCTGCCGCGTCCCTGGGACCAGCAATGGTCCATGCGCATGCAGCAGATCCTCGCCTTCGAGACGGACCTCCTGGAGTACGACGACATCTTCGACGGCTCGAAGGTGATCGACGCGAAGGTCGAGGCGCTGAAGGCCGAGACCCGGGCGGAGCTCGAGCGCATCGGCGGCATCGGGGGCGCGGTCGCGGCGGTCGAGACCGGCGCGCTGAAGCGCGCGCTCGTCGAATCGAACGCCAAGCGCATCTCGGCGATTGAGGCCGGCGACCAGATCGTCGTCGGCGTCAACAAGTGGCAGCAGGGCGAGCCCTCGCCGCTGACGGCCGGGGAGGGCGCGATCTTCACCGTGTCGGAGACGGTCGAGATGGAGGCCGAGGCCCGGGTGCGCGAGTGGCGGAGCCAGCGCGACGACCGCGCGGTGGGCGCCGCCCTCGACGCGCTGGAGCAGGCGGCGCGCTCCGGGGCCAACATCATGCCCGTCTCGATCGCCGCCGCGAAGGCGGGCGTGACCACCGGCGAGTGGGGCGAGCGCCTGCGCACGGTGTTCGGCGAGTACCGGGCGCCGACCGGCGTGACGCTGGAGACCGTCTCGGCAGGGGCGGCCGAGGAGGCGCGCCTCCTGATCGCCGACCTCGGCGAGCGCCTCGGCGAGCAGCCGCGCCTCGTGGTCGGCAAGCCCGGCCTCGACGGGCACTCGAACGGTGCCGAGCAGATCGCGCTCCGCGCCCGGGACGTCGGCTTCGACGTGACCTACGACGGCATCCGCCAGACGCCGACCGAGATCGTCGCCAAGGCGAAGGAGACCGGCGCCCACGTCGTCGGCCTCTCGATCCTGTCGGGCAGCCACGTTCCGCTGGTGCGCGACGTGAAGGCGAAGCTGCGCGAGGCCGGGCTCGACCACGTGCCGGTCGTCGTCGGCGGCATCATCTCCGCGGAGGACGAGCTCGTCCTGAAGAACATGGGCGTTCAGGCCGTCTACACGCCGAAGGACTACGCCATCGACCGGATCATGGTGGGCCTCGCCAAGGTGGTGGAGCGCAGCCTCGATGCCCGCAACCGCACCGACGGCGCGGCGCCTCGCGCCGAGGCCGCCCAGGTCTACTGAGAGCCTGTTTGAGGCGTTGTTCCAACGCGTTACCTCATCCTGAGGTGCCGCGTCAGCGGCCTCGAAGGAGGGCTCCAGGGATCGCGCGGCTTCTGGACGGCTCCTTCGAGGCTGCTTCGCAGCACCTCAGGATGAGGGGGATGGGCTGGACAACCGCCACCGGTCCGACAGCCCTTCGCTGTCATGAATCAAGCAGGCTCTGAGGGACGCTCAGCGCGGGGGGCGGCCGAGGTCGGGCCTTCCCTCCGCGCCGCCTGATGCTATCGACGGCGCGCCATGATGCCGTCGCCCCTCCTCGCGGTCCCGCTCGCCTGCGCCCTGAGCGCCGGGCTGATCGTCCTTCTCCGTCCGCTCCTCCGGCGCTACGCCCTGGCGCGCCCGAACGCCCGTTCGAGCCACACCGTGCCGACGCCCCAGGGCGGGGGCATCGCGGTGGTGGCAGCGGCCCTCGCCGCGGCGGCATTGCTCGGGCCGGCGCTCAGCCTGCCCGAAGCCCTGACGCTCGGCGGCGCGACCGCCGCACTCGCGCTGCTCGGCGCCGTCGACGACATCCGCCCACTCCCCGCGGGCCCGCGCCTCGTCGCGCAGGCGCTGGCGGTGGGCGCGGTCGTGGCGAGCGTCGACGGGCGGCTCGCTCCGGACCTGCCCCTCGCGCTGGAACGCGGGCTCGCGATCCTGGCCGGGCTCTGGTTCGTGAACCTCACGAACTTCATGGACGGGCTCGACTGGATGACGGTGGCCGAGATGGTGCCGCTCACGGGCGCCCTCGTGCTGATGGGGCAGGGCGGCTTCCTCTCCGCGGGGCCGGCACTCGCGGCGGCGGCGCTCCTCGGGGCGCTCCTCGGCTTCGCGCCGTTCAACCGGCCGGTGGCCCGGCTCTTCCTCGGGGACGTCGGCTCCCTGCCGATCGGCCTCCTCGTCGCCTGGCTGCTCTATCGGCTGGCCCTCGAGGGCGGCCTCGCCGCCGCCCTGCTGCTTCCCCTCTACTACCTCGCGGATGCGACCCTGACGCTCGCCCGGCGCGCGGCCCGCGGCGAGGCGGTCTGGCAGGCGCATCGCACCCACTACTACCAGCGCGCCACCGTGAACGGGCTCCGGGTCCCGGGGGTGGTCGGCCGCGTCTTCGCGGCGAACGTCGCCCTGGCGGCGCTGGCCGGCGCGACCTTGCTTTGGCCCGGCTGGCCCGTCACCGTGGCGGCCCTGGCGGCGGGCTGCGCCCTGGTGGCGGCGCTGCTGCGCCGCTTCGCGCGCAGGCCCGGCGCCCCGGGGCTCGGCGGGAATCGGGAGGTCGGCGGTTGAGCGCGAAGCTCGTGGCGTTGACGGGGGCGACCGGCTTCATCGGCCGCCATCTCCTGCGCGACCTGACGGCCCGGGGCTACCGGGTGCGGGTGCTGCTGCGCCGGCCCGTCGCGGTGCCGGAGGGCGCTGCGAGCGCCGTCGTCGGCGACCTGACCCGGCCGATGAACATGGCCGCCGCCCTGACAGACGTCGACGCCGTGGTGCATTCCGCCGGGCTCGCGCACGCCATGTCGGGCGCGCCGGAGGACGACTACCGGACGCTCAACACGGAGGCGACGCGCCGCCTCGCCGAGGCCGCCGCCAAGGCGCGGGTGCGCCGCTTCGTGTTCCTCTCCTCGATCCGCGCCCAGACGGGCCCGAGCGCGGACGGGATCGTCTCCGAGAGCGACCCGCCGCAGCCCACCGACGCCTACGGCCGCTCGAAGCTTGAGGCCGAGCGCGCGCTCGCCGAGGTCGGGATCGACTGGGTCGCCCTGCGCCCGGTGCTGGTCTACGGGGCCGGCATGAAGGGCAACATGGCAGCCCTCCTGCGCCTCGCCCGCACGCCCTACCCGCTGCCCCTCGGCGGCCTCGCCGGGCGTCGCTCCCTGGTCTCAGTGGAAAGCCTGGCGGCGGCGGTCGCAGCCGCGCTCGCCGCACCGGAGCGCCTCGACCGCCCCCTCGTCGTGTCGGACCCGGACCCGCTCACCCTGCCGGAAATGATCGCGGCGCTCCGCTCAGGGCTCGGGCGCCGGCCCGGCCTGGTTCCGGTGCCGGCCGGGCTCCTCGGCCTCGCCTGCCGGGTGGCCGGACGCGAGGACGCGTTCGCGCGGCTCGCGACGAATCTCGTGGCGCGCGCGGACGGTCTCGCGGACATTGGCTGGACACCCGCCGGACGCACGCGGGACGGGCTCGCGGACTTGATGCGTCAGGGATAGCGCCGGCACCAGGCCGGCGCGTCGGATTCGAGCATCCGGCAGCCGCTCACGATCTCCTCGCGGATCATTTCGCAGGGGTTGGCGTCGTTGCAGGGCGGCCGCGTGGCCGGCGAAACCGCGATGCAGCGCTTCACCAGCAGAGCCGCCCGCTCCGACCCGATGCTGGCCCGGCAAGAGGCCGCCTCGGCACCGGTAGCGCCGAGCACGACCGCGACGAGAGCTACAGCGAGCGCTCGCGCGCTTCGCCGCCGAAGCGCCTGGTCCGTCCCCGTCATGCTCTGCCCCCGCGCCGATTCTCGTCCGCCCTCTGCGTAGCGCGGCCCGTGCGCTTCGCGAAGCCGGCAGGCCTCCCGCTCAGGCGACCGGCACGGCCTCGGAGGTCTGCGCCAGCGGCGTCGCGGGCGGCTTGCGCTCCCGGAAATGCGGGATCGCCGCCTCGAACACCGCCTCGGCCGCCGCCCGGTCCCCCGCCTCGACCGCCGCCCGCAGGGTCCCGATCCAGCCCTCCAGCGCCGCGCGATCGGCGAAAACGGGCCGGGCCGCCATCACCCCATCGATGCCGTCGAGGGTGACGCGGGGCTCCTCGCGGGCGAACAGGATCTCGTTGAGGCGCTCGCCCGGGCGGGCGCCCGACACCACGATCTCAATCTCCTCGCCGGGCTCGAACCCGGCGAGGCGGATCATCCGCTCGGCGAGCTCCCGGATGCGGACGGGCTGGCCCATCTTGAGCACGTAGACCGCGGCGCGCTGGTCCCCCGCGCCCTCGCCGAGCGCCCTGGCCTCGCGATCCGCGTGGGAGGCGGCGGTCAGCACGAGGTCGGAGGCCTCCCGCACGGTCATGAAGTAGCGGACCATCTCGGGGTGCGTGACCGTGACAGGTCCGCCCCGGGCGATCTGCGCCTTGAACACGGGGACGACCGAGCCGACCGAGCCGAGCACGTTCCCGAAGCGGACGGCAATGAGGCGGGTCGGATGCAAGCCCTGATGCTCGGCCTGCTCGGCGTCGAGGGCCTGCGCGTACATCTCGGCGAAGCGCTTGGTGACGCCGAGCTGCGAGACCGGCTCGATCGCCTTGTCGGTGGAAATCATCACCAGGGCGCGGGCGCCTGCCGCGATGGTGGCATCCGCCACGTTGATCGAGCCGAACACGTTGGTCTTGATGCCCTCGCTCCAGTCGCGCTCCAGGTAGGGCACCTGCTTCAGGGCGGCCGCGTGGAACACGTAGTCGGGCCTGAACTCTGCGAAGACCGCGTGGAGGCGCGCGCGGTCGCGGATGTCGGCCAGCGCGCCCGTCACCGCGGCGTCGCCGTTGAGCAGGGCCGGCTGGTTGAGGACGCCGTGCAGGGCGGGCTCGGAGCTCTCCACCACGAGGATCGCGGCGGCCCCGAAGGCGGCGGCGCGCGCGCAGATCTCGGAGCCGATGGACCCCCCGCCGCCCGTCACGATGACGCGGGTACCCGACAGGAAGCGTTCCAGGCGCGGCCGGTCGATCGCGACGGTGGGGCGCAGCAGCAGGTCCTCGATCTCGAGGGGAGCCAGTTCGGCATCACGCATCCCTTCGCCGAGGCTGACGACGCGGGCGAGCGGCAGCCCGAGGCGGCGTGCGCGGGCAATAAGGTCGTCGGGCTCGGCCTCCGGCGCGAGGGCGCTCGGCGTCGCCACGAGGCGGCGCACGGGCTGGCCCCGCTCGGCGAGGTTCGCCACCACCCGTTCCAGGTCCGCGAAGCCCCCGAGCACCGGCACGCCGCGCATCTCCTGGCCGGCCTCGTCGGCGCGCGGCGACAGGATGCCCTTCGGTGCGAGCTTGCGGACCGAGCCCGACTCGATCGCCCGCAGCAGGACCTCGATGTCGCCGCCCCGGCCGAGCAGGAGCGTCGGCACGGTCGCGCCCCGCGCGCTCGACTGCCGCGAGCGGGTGTACTTGAGGTATCGGAAGGCGAGGCGCGTTCCCCCGAGCAGGAAGATCTGCAGCACCCAATAGAGGATGATGGCAATCTTGCCGAAGAAGTAGAACCCGTAGAAGTCGGCGGAGACCAGCACATAGTCGACGAGGAGCAGCGTCAGGGCGAGCACGCTCGCGGCCCGGACGATGCCGGCGAGATCGGGCAGCGAGGCAAAGCGCCACTTCGTCCGGTACAGCCGGAACCGCGCGTAGATGAGCGCCGCGAAGAGCAGGAACGGCGGCAGCAGCAGCGGGAGCGCGTGCAACCGCTCAGCGAGGAGGTCGCCGTTGAAGCGGAACACGAAGGTGAGGATCACGGCCGCAGCGGTCGCCACGAGATCGTGGACGAGCATCACCGCCGTCTTGTAGGTGCGCTGCTGCATGAGCTTTCGGCCGGCCGCGGTATCGGCTCAGCGGGCGGCGCTGTCAACGCGCGCCCGGGGCCGGCACCCCGGCCTCACGTCGTCGCGGAGCGGACCGCCTTCGCCACGGCATCGTCGGCCCGATCGAGATCGGGGGCGTCGATGCGGCGGTATCGGGCCTGCACGAGGCCGAACGCCCCGAAGGCGAAGTGGCCCGCGGCCACCACCGCGAGGAGCACCCAGCCATAGGGCTGAGCCCGCAGCGCCGCGAAGGCACCGGCGAGCCCCTTCACCTCGGACGAGGCCTGATGCCAGGCCGCGGCCAGGAAGAAGCCGCCGATGATCGCAAAGGCGACGCCCCGGGCCGCGTAGCCGAACCGGCCGACCGGCTTCGCCCAGCGGCAGGCGGCCTCGTCGAGATCGAGCCGATCGGTGACGGAGCCGGTCCAGGCCTTGCCCAGGAAGGCGAGACCGCCACCGATGATACCGAGACCGATCAGCCCGACGATCCAGAGGCCGAAGGGTTTGGCCAGCAGCCAGGCCGTCCAGTCCTGCATGCCGTCGTCGCCCCCGTGAAGACCGAGGCCGAGGGCAAGGCTCGCCGCCGTGATGCTGAGGCCCCCATAGATGACGGCGCTGCCCACATGGGCCGCCCGCACCACGAGGCCCTTGAAGGACCGGCCGCGATCGTCCGCGTCGCTGATGCCCTCGATGAGGCGCCACGCGGCGAAGCCCGCGAGACCAATTGCCACGAGGCCGACCACCCAGGGACCAAGGGGCCCGCCAAGCAAGGCCCGCAGCGCCCCCTTGCTGTCACCCGCGCGACCGCCCGAGCCAAGGGCGGCCAGGACCGCGAGCGCCCCGACGATGCAGTAGACGAGGCCGCGGGCGCCGTATCCGAAGCGGGCGAGGCGCTCCAGTGTGTTGCGGCCGCCGAAGCCGACCCAGCTCGCGACCCTCATGACACCGCCTTCATGACTCCGTCAGGCCTCCTGCCGCTGCGGCTTGCCCGCGAGAGCGACGTAGAAGCCGAGCCCGTCCTGGGCCGGCAGGGTCTGCAGGCGCTCGATCAGGCCCCGACGCTTGGCATCGAGCAGCAACCGCCCGGCCGGCTGGAACAGGGTCTCCCCGCCGCCCTCGGGCGGCGCGTCGAGGCGGATCGCTACGGTCTTCGGTTTCGCGAAGCGGCTGCGCTCGATCATTTCCTTCAGCGAAGCTTCGGCTGTGGCGCGGTTCGCTCCGCGCAGATCAAGCACCGAATCGGCGTCCGTGACGCCGAGCGAGCCGCGGAGCTTGGCGGCGTAGAAGTCTTCGAAGTGGGGCAAGGACGACTCGGTTCTAGCTGATGCCGCAGTGGAGGTAGAACGCTGCCACCTCAATGCGACCATCGCACTCGGGAATGTCGATCGAGCCACCCGGTCCGGACATCCTCCCGTCCGGATTGGTCCCACGACGCAAGAGCTCGATCCGATCGGCAAACTTTCGAGTGAGGTCGGAATGGGTGCGGTTGTGGCGGTCGTCGACCGGCGGCATCGGCAGGGGTTCGCCGCCGAGCAGCGTCCAGCGCGCCGGGTCGGGGCGCGCCTCGACCTGCACCCGGTACTCGGCGACGCGCAGGCGCGCGTCGCGTGTCACGGCCAGCGCCATCTCGGCCCTCCGTCAGGGCCGGGATGGTAGCATCCTGCGCGTGCCCCGCAACCGCGGAGCCTCAACTCAGCCGTGCACCAGCACGTTCCGGAATTGCCAGGGATCGCTGGTGTCGATGTCCTCCGGAAACAGGCCGGGGCGGTCGGTCAGCGGCGTCCAGTCGGTGTAGACGCCGACCACCGGGCCGAGATACGGCAGTTGGACCTCCAGGCAGCGGCGGAAGTCGAGCTCATCGGCCTCGACGATACCGGCCTCGGGGTTCTCCAGCGCCCAGACCATGCCGGCCAGCACCGCGCTCGTCACCTGCAGGCCGGTGGCGTTCTGGTAGGGGGCGATCCGCCGCGTCTCCTCGATGGAGAGCTGCGAGCCGTACCAGTAGGCGTTCTTACCGTGCCCGTAGAGGAGCACCCCGAGCTCGTCGATGCCGTCCACGATCTCGTTCTCGTCGAGGATGTGGTGGCGCTCCTGAACCTTGCCGGCATTGCCGAACATCTCGTGGAGCGAGAGCACGGCATCGTTCGCCGGGTGGTAAGCGTAGTGGCAGGTCGGGCGGTAGACCGCCGCGCCGTTCTCGCGGACCGTGTAGTAGTCGGAGATCGAGATCGCCTCGTTGTGGGTGACGAGGAAGCCGAACTGCGCCTGCGCGGTCGGTGTCCAGGAGCGGACGCGGGTGTCGGCGCCGGGCTGGAGCAGGTAGATCGCGCAGCGCGAACCCCGCTCCTGCTCGCGGGCGTTGGCCGGCTTCCAGGTCTCGTGGGTGCCCCAGCCGAGCTCGGCCGGCTGGTTGCCCTCGGAGACGAAGCCCTCGACGGACCACGTGTTCACAAAGACGCCCTGCGGCTTCGGGTTCCTGGCGCGCTGGGTGTCGCGCTCGGCGATGTGCACGCCCTTCACGCCGACGGACCGCATCAGCGCGGCCCAATCCTCGCGGGTCCTCGGTTCCGGGGTCTCGAAACCCAGTGCACCGGCGACATCGAGGAGCGCCTGCTTCACGAACCAGGAGACCATGCCGGGATTGGCACCACAGCAGGAGACCGCCGTCGGCCCACCGGGGCTGAGACGGCGCGCCTCCAGGATCTCCTCGCGCAGGGCGTAGTTGGTGCGATCGCCCTGGCTGCGATCCTTGTCGAAGTAGAAGCCCGGCCAGGGCTCGGCCACCGTGTCGATGTAGAGCGCACCGAGTTCGCGGCAGAGCTCGAGGATCGCCCGCGAGGACGTGTCGACGGAAAGGTTCACGCAGAAGCCCTGGCCACCGCCCTCGGTGAGGAGCGGCGTGAGGACCTCGCGGTAGTTGTCCTTGGTCAGTGCGACCTGCTCGAACCGGAGCCCATGCCTCTCGGCGAGCCCGCGGTCCTTGTCGGACGGGTCGATCACCGTGAAGCGAGCCTTGTCGTACGTGAAGTGCCGCTCGATGAGCGGAAGGGTGCCGCGGCCGATCGAGCCGAAGCCGATCATCACGATGGGTCCGCTGATGCGGCCGTGGATCGGCCAGGAAGCCTTCGGATCGGTCGGGGTGTCGGTCATGATGGTCCTTCGTCTCGAAAGCCGCCGCCTCTTGGGCGAAGCGTCCGCTCATACGTGCCCGTGATGAAGATCGGGCGACGGCTCACTGGCGTCTCGGCGCCGCGGGGTCAACCGCGCGACGGCCGGAGAAGGTTGCGAAGCCGTGAACAGTCCATGAGCCCGCTGCATGGGAGAGCCGCTTCCCCACTTGGTAGTGTTCAGGCGTCACGCGCCTCATATTGCGATGCAACAAGAAGGGAAACGCCCGCGCGCAATCCTTAGTTTAAGGGAGCCCGACATGCTCGCGGTCATCGCAACGCACATCACCCAGCCCGCCGAGGAGAGCGTCGATCGCGATCCCGGCATCCTCACGCTCGCGGCCCTTGTGACGCGCAGCCTGCGTCGCAGCGTCGGCACGGCGTTCGCCCGCCGCTGCGATCAGGCCCGGCGCACCACGTTCCTGGCTCAGCACTGAGGCGTCCGGCACGGCGCGTCGATCGAAGCCTGACGGCGATTGCGTCTCGGGCGGGTCGAGGGTAGGCGGCATCATCCGTCGCGCCCGGATCCTGGATCCGAGCGGCCTTGGGGGCCCAACCGCATGCCGTCGATCCGTCGCGTTCCGCTTCTGGCGAGCCTTACCCTCGCCGTGCTGATGGCCGGCGGTGCCGCTTCCGTGCACGCACAGGCTCCGGAGGACGGCGCCGTAGCAGAGCCCGAGGCCGCACCCGCCAAGGCGAAGCGGCCGCCGCCCAAGAAAGCGCCTCCCCAGAAGACGGCCGCGCCGCCGGCGCAGGCTACGCCCGCCGCTTCAGCCGCGAAAGCGGTGTGGCCGGAGGGTGCAACGTCCCTCAGTGAGGTCTACGGCGACTGGACCGTCAACTGCGCCCGCGCCAACGAAGCGGCAAACTGCATGGTGATGCAGTCGCAGGGCGACGCCAAGGCCGCCCGGCGGCAATTCGCGATCGAGCTGTCCGCTCCCCGGGAGGGCCGGGCCACCGGCCTGATCCTCATGCCGTTCGGCCTCGCGATCGAGCCCGGCGTTCGCTTCAAGCTCGACGAGGCGGATCTTGGCAAGGGCGCGCCCTTCTCGTCGTGCAGCTACGAAGGCTGCCTGGTGCCTATCAGCTTCCCGGCGCTCGCGACCGACACCATGAAGACGGCCAAGAACCTGATCATCCAGGGCCAGAAGCCCGGCGGCGGCGAGCCCCTGACGATCACCGTGCCGCTTGCCGGCTTCGGCCAAGCCTTCGGCCGGGCGATCGGGTTCGGCGGCTGAACGGGGCGGGGAGGAAACCACGACGATGCGATACGCCATCACACGTCCCTTGGTCGGCGTGGCCCTTTGGGCTCTTGGCCTGCCCTTCACCTTGCCGGCTCAGGCTCAGACGGCCGTCCCCGCGGACCCGGCGAAGCCTGAGATCGAACCGAAGCGCAACAACGCCGCCAAGCTCGCCGGCCTCGTCGGCTTCGTGAACACGGCCTGCCCGGAACTGGCGGCCGACACCGCCCGGTTCAAGGTGGCCGTCGAGCGTCTCGGCCTCGATCCGGCCGAGCTGGAGCAGGGCGACCTGCACCTGCGTGCACTCGCCTATCTAGAGAGCTATCGCAAGGACGTGCCGGCGAACTGTGCCCGGGCTCTGGAGACCTTCGGGCCAGAGAGCCGAATCGTGCCAGGGCTCGTCACCCGCCGCTAGGATCGGGGCACGAAGTGCCCCCGGTCTCCTGCGGCCGCTCAATCGCGGGGCGAGCGGCCGCGGCCGGATTAAGCCGGCGTTAGCCGCGATCCTTCATCATCCGGGCTGTTGCGTCAGGCGCGGCACCCGCCCGGCCGGGTGCTCCGCCGCTCTCGGGTGTAGCGTTCGCGATGGGAGCGGGTCCTTCGAACCTGCGGCACGGGCTCCTGGCCCTCGCCGCCCTGGTCTCGGCCGTCGCGGCGTCCCCCGCCGAGGCCGCGCGCCTCCTCACCGTCAAGGGTGCCGAGGCCACCGGCTACGGACGGCTGACGCTTACCTTCGACGTGCCCGTTCAGGTCAAGGCGAAGCTCGCCGGCAGCGTGCTGGTCCTCAGCTACGCGGAGCGCGCGCCAGGCGGGGTGGAGCGGATCGCCGCGGAGCTGCCGAGCTACGTCACCATGGTGCGGCGCGATCCCGACGGCACCGGCCTGCGCCTCGCCCTCGTGCGGCCGCTGCGCGTCAACGTTCAGGAAGCCGGCGAGTCGGTCTTCATCGATCTGCTGTCCGAGGCGTGGTCCGGTCTTCCGCCGCCGCTCCCCGCCGACGCCGTGGCCGAGCTCGCCCGGCGTGCCCGCGCCGCCGAGGCCCTTCTCCGGGCGCGCACGCCGGCACCGGTCTACCGCCCGCTGACTGTGGAGGTCGCCCACCTGCCGACGCTCACGCGCCTGTCGATGCGCCTGCCGCCGGGGACCCGAGAGGCGGTGGAGCGCGCCGGGGCGGCGACGCGCATCCGCATTCCGGGAACGTGGCGCATCGACCTTTCGGAAACCCGCGGCCGCACACGGCCGGCCATCGCGTCTGTCACGACCGATTCGGACGAGGAGGCCGCCAGCCTCACGATCACCCCGGGGGAGGGCTACGGGATTACCACCGAGCGCGACGAGGACGGGCTCTCGATCGATGTCGCGCTTCCTCAGGCCCAACGCCCGGCGCCCGCGGCAGATGCGGTGCAGGCGCCGCCCGAACCCGTGCCGGCGCGTCCGGCGGTGGCTGCCGAGCCTGCGCGTGCGGTACCGGTCGCCGAGCCCGCGCCCGAGCGGGCGAACGTGGCGGCCGCGAGCCGCAGCGCAGGCACAGGCCTCGTCTTCGCCTTCGAGCGCCCGACGCCGGCCGCCCTGTTCCAGCGCGCCGGCGTGGCGACCCTCATCTTCGAAACGAGCGGGCCCGTCGCGCCGCGCCAGCCGCCCAGGGGCGACCAGCCCGCCATCGGCGAAGCGCGGCGAACGGGGCCGGTCGCCGTCCTGCAGTTCCCGGTGCCGAAGAACCAACTGGTGGACCTGTTGCCGGTGGGTCCCGTTGCCGCGCCGACGGCCTGGGAGCTCACGCTCGGCGACGCGTCGAGCGCCAGCGAGACACTCGTCGCCACGCGCCTCGGCGAAGCGGGGGGACGGACGGCCGTACGCGTACGTCTCCCGGAGCCGGGAGCCGCGACGTGGCTCGATCTCGACGGCGAGCGCGTCGCCGTGGTGACGTCGCTCGGGCAAGCGGTGAGTCTTCCGAAGCCCCAGCGCTTCGTCGATTTCGAGCTGCTGCCGAGCCGGCGCGGCCTCGCGGTGCTGGCGCAGGCCGACGACCTGACCGTGCGGCCCGAACTCGACGGCGTCGCCATCGGCCGCGAGGCCGGCCTCGCGGTCTCCGCGGTGGCAAAGACGCCTGACGTGCCGCTCGCGGAGGCGGGCGACCTCGCGATCGACCGAGAATTGTGGTCCCAGGCGCAACGCGGCGACATCCTCGCCACCCTGCGGGCGCAGTTCGGGGCGGCCAGCGAGACCGCCGTCTCGGCGCGGGGGCCTCTGCGCCTCGTCTACGCGCGCACGCTCATCGCGAACGGTCTGGAACCGGAGGCATTGGCTGTCCTCTCTGCCATCGCGGCCGACGATCCGGTGCTGGGCGGCTCGCGGGCGGTGGCGATCCTGCGCGGACTTGCCAACGCGCGCCTTGGGCGGGACGTCGAGGCGAAGCGCTTCCTCGACACGCCGAGACTGATGCGCGACGCCGAGGCCGCCCTCTGGCGCGCCTATGCGGACACGGTCGCGGGCCGGTGGCTCCCGGCGGAAGCGGGCTTCCGGGCCTCGCTGCCCGTCCTCGATCGCTACCCGGAAGATCTCCAGGCGATGCTGCGGACCGCCGCCGCTGAGGCCGCGGTGGAGACAGGCGAGTACGAGGCTGCCGGGCGTCAGATCACCCTCGCCCTTGCCCTCCCGCTTGACCGCCTGACCCGCGACCGCCTGGCCTATCTCCGCGCTCGCATCGAGGAGGGCACCGGCCGGGCGGTCGCCGCCCGTGAGGCCTACGAGCGCCTCGCGCAGGAGGCGGCCCAACCGGTCGCCGTGCCGGCGGAAACGCGGGCGGTGCTGCTCGCGCATGCCGCCGGCAAGCTCGATCTCTCGGAAGCGATCGAGCGGCTGGAGCGTCTCGGCATCACGTGGCACGGCGGCGAGACGGAGAGCGGCATCACGGCAGGCCGTTTTCGCCTCTACGCCGAAGCGAAGCGCTGGCGCGACGCCTTCGCGGCAGCGCGGCGGACGAACATGCAAGCACCCGATTCGCCCCTCGCCCGCAGTCTTCACGGCGAGGCTCAGATCCTGTTCGACGACCTCTACCTCACCGACCGATTCGAAGCTCTGTCCGGGATCGAGGCGGTGGCCCTCTATTTCGACTTCAAGGAGTTCGCACCGATCGGGCGACGCGGCGACGAGGTCGTGCGCCGCCTCGCCGACCGCCTCGTCGCCCTGGACCTCCTCGATTCGGCGGCCGAACTGCTGCAATATCAGGTGGAGAACCGCCTCGCCGGAGTCGCCAAGGCCGGCGTCGCGACCCGTCTAGCGTCGATCCGCCTGATGGACGGCAAGCCGCTCCAGGCCGTCGAGGCCCTGGACGCGAGCTATCTGCCCGAGCTTCCGGCCGACCTGCGCCGCGCCAGAGGCCTGATCCGCGCCCGCGCGCTGTCCGACCTCTCGCGGACGGACCTCGCCCTGGAGACGATCGAGGGTGACACGGCACCGGACGCCCAGCGCCTGCGGGCCGACATCCTCTGGGGCGCCCGCCGCTGGCGGGAGGCTGGCGAGGCGCACGAGATGCTGCTCGGCGAGGTCTGGCGCGGCCGCCAGCCTCTGGACGAAACCGCGCGCGCAGACGTGATCCGGGCCGGCATTGCCTACGTGCTCAGTGGCGAGGCGCTGGGCCTCGAGCGCCTGAAGGCGAAGTTCGCGACCCCAATGTCCGAGAGCGCCGACGCGCGCACCTTCGCGCTCCTCACCGCGCCGAACGCCCAGCGTGCTCCGGGCTTCCGGGAGATCGCGCAGCGCGCCACCAGCGCCGAGACGCTCGCGGCCTTCCTGGCGGAATACCGCAGGCGTTATCCGGAGTCGGCGGTTCCGGAGCGCGGCAACGCG
Organism: Methylobacterium sp. A54F; assembly: GCF_053346035.1. NCBI lineage: Bacteria > Pseudomonadati > Pseudomonadota > Alphaproteobacteria > Hyphomicrobiales > Methylobacteriaceae > Methylobacterium > Methylobacterium sp. A54F. The sequence goes on from NZ_JBKFBF010000014.1 coordinate 66,708, forward strand.
GCCCGGGAGAGTCGGGCAGCCGGCGCCGCGGCGCCGGGCTGAGGGTCATCCGCCGTAGCTCTGCACGAGGGAGCCTGCCACGAGTCCCCAGCCGTCGACCAGCACGAAGAAGATAAGCTTGAAGGGCAGGGCGACGGTGGCGGGCGGCACCATCATCATGCCCACCGCCATCAGCACCGAGGCCACAACGAGGTCGATGATCAGGAAGGGGATGAACAGCAGGAAGCCGATCTCGAAGGCGCGGCGCAGCTCAGAGATCATGAAGGCCGGCGTGACGATCTCGAGCCCGACCGCTTCGGGGCCGGAGGGCGTCGGCACCTTCGCCATGTCGAGGAAGAGCTTGAGGTCTTTCTCGCGGACGTTGCGGAGCATGAAGGTCTTGAACGGCGCGGAGGCTCTGTCGAAGGCCTGAACCTGCGTGATCTGGCCCGCGATCAGCGGTTCGATCCCGGCCCGGTAGGCTTCCCGGCCGGTCGGCGCCATCACGAAGGCGGTGAGGAACAGCGCCAGGCTGACGATGACCGCAGTCGGCGGCGCGGTCTGCGTACCGAGCGCCGAGCGGAGGATCGACAGAACCACGACGATCCGCGTGAACGAGGTCGCCATCACGAGGACCGAGGGCGCGATGGCGAGCACCGTGATGAGCGCCACGAGCTGCAGTGCGCGCTCCGTGGTGCCGCCCGCGCCGAGATCGACCGAGATGCTCTGGGCGATGGCAGCGCCGCAACCGAGGAGGAGGCCCGCCCCGGCGAGGGGGAGGGCTGCGAGGCTCCGGCGGCGGATCATGTGGGGCCGATCGGGCGGAGCGCGGCGCGGCGCGCCTCGAGGTTCTGCCACAGGATGAGGGCCGGCAGGCCGAGCACCACGTCAGGGACCCGCTTGGCGAGGGAGAGGGCGAGCGCGGTGCCGGCATCGATCCCGAACAGGGCGCCTACTACCACGAAGCCGCCCTCTTGCACGCCGAGCCCGCTCGGCACCGGGAAAGCCGCCGACTTGATGCCCTGCGCCAGCGCCTCGATGACGAGCACCTCTGACAGGGTGACGCCCTCGACCCCGATGCAGGCGAGCACGATCCAGATCTCGGCCGCGCCGAGGATCCACGCGGCAAGGTGAAGGGTGGCCGATTGCGCGAGACGGCCGCGCCGGCCGCCGCTCCAGACGGCGTCCAGGGCGTCCTGCACGGTCTGCGCGCTGCCGGGCTCGCGGCGCGGCTCGGCCTCGCGCACGAAGCGCCGGCCGAGGGCCTCGAGGCGCCGCTCGAGGTGGCGCACCGCGCCGGTGCGCTGCAGGGCGAAGAAGGCGGAGAGCGCGAGCGCCGCCACTGCGAGTGCCCGCATCATCCAGCGGGCGAGCTCGGCGGCCGCATCCCCCTCGATGCGGGTGAGCAGGCCGACGCCGAGCAGCGCGAACAGGGCCTGAGTACCGACCTGGATGAGCATGTCGGCGAGGATCGAGGCCGCCGCGAGTCCGCCCGCCACGCCCCAGAAGGTGAGGAGCCTGCCGCCGACCACGTCGCCGCCGATCGAGGCCACGGGCAGCAGCACGTTGATGCCCTCGCGCACGAAGCGGAGCACCACGCATGCGCCCCCCGTGGCGGGGCCCAGCCCGTCGAGGATGCGCGCCCAGGCGATCCCGCACAGGAGCACGATGACGGCGCGCACGAGAACAACCGCGGCGAGGCCGCCGAATCCGATCCGGCCGAAAGCGCTCGCCACCGCACCGAGGTCGTTCGTGGCGATGAGCCAGAGCGCGAGGGCGAGCCCGACCATCGTTCCGAGGAGCGGCAGGCGCCGCAGCAGGGCGGACCCGAGGCCGCTCCCCGGGCGGCCGTCGTCGCCGGTCATGCCGGCCTCCCGCGGCCGCGACTCCCGGGAAAGCTCGCCCCCCGCATCGCTGTCCACCCCCTCCAGGCCCTCACACCGGCGCGTCGGCTGCTAGCCCAGCTTTGGGGCCGAAATCGGGGAGGAGCGCGGCCGCCACCGCCTCGGGCGTCGCCGCGGGATCGAGGAGCACGATCCGCCCGGCCGCCACGCTCGCCCCGGTCGCCACTGCGACAAGGCGCTTGGGGCAGGGGCCGAGGCAGCCCGTCTCCAGGACGCGCACCCGCCGGCGCGGCTGCGCACGCTTGGCGGCATCCTTCACGAGGCTGCGCAGGTCGCCCCGCCCGAGGCGCTGGCGCTTCGCGCACTTGCGGCAGACGAGGACGACCTCGCCGAACTTCGCCTTGGCGGTCCGCGGTCCCGCCGCGCGGGGCCGGATGTCGGTCGTGTCGGGGTTCTGCATGGGGGCTGCCATAGAGCATTTTCGCGTCCTGCGCAGGCCGGCGTGCAGCCGCCCCGCGCGGGCGCGGAACTCCCCGGCGGGTGCCTTAAAAAGGGCCGAAAAGAGCGGGACTTCGGAGCCTTCCGGGCCGCGCCGTTTTCCCTGGCCCGTCGAGTTCGGCTGCAGCCGAGGCCGCACCCGGGAAAGCGAGCGGATGAGCGTCGACGAGGTCAAGCAGGGCGATCGGCTTCGCGGGATGATCGAGCTGGCCCAGCGCTCGATGCCGGACCTGCGGCGCAGTGCCGAGACCATCGAGCCGGTCCGCCGGCAGGGGAGCCGCGCCCTGCTGGTGCGCGCCCGCGAGCAACTGGATTGGCGACGCCTGCCGGGCCTGCGGCCGCAGCCGGCGCCGGAGCGCGGCCTGTTCGCGACGCTCGTGCGCCGGTTCGGCCTGTTCGTCCTGGCCCCGACCGGGATCGTCGCGCTCTACCTGTTCCTGATCGCCTCGGACCAGTACGTCGCCCAGGCGCAGTTCGCCGTGCGCGGCGACGTGGAGCCGATGGGCAATGTGGTGCTGGGCGAGTTCACCAGCCTGATCCTCAAGCACAACAGCCAGGACAGCTTCATCGTCCGCGAGTACGTGCGCAGCCAGACGCTGGTCGAGGCGGTGGAGAAGGACCTCGGCATCTCGAAGATGTTCTCGCGGCCCGGGGTCGATTTCTGGGCGCGCTACAGCCATCCCCAGCCGATCGAGGAGCTGACGCGCTACTGGCACGACCACGTCGAGGCCCATATCGACGCCGTCTCAGGGATCATCACCCTGACCGTGCGGGCCTTCACGCCCGAGGACTCGCTGGCGATCGCCAAATCCGTGATCGCGAAGTCCGAGGTGCTGATCAACGAGATCTCGCGCCGTGCGCAGGCCGACATGGTCCGCCAGGCGCAGATCGATGCGACGGCGAGCCAGGAGAGGCTGCGCAAGGCGAGCCTCGAGCTGCAGCGCTACCGCAACCACTGGGGCATCATCGACCCGATCAAGTCCGCCGAGTCGACGCTCACCACCATCGCGACCCTGCGCAAGGACAAGCTGAAGGCCGAGAACGACCTCCAGGTGCTTCGCAGCTCGAACCTCGACGAGAAATCGCGGGGCGTCCAGGTCCTCGTCGCCACCGTCGCGGCGATCGACCACCAGATGAAGACGCTCCAGGACGGCCTGACGGCCGACGCCACCGCGAACGCGGATTCGGCGACGCTGTCCAACGCGCTCCTCGAGTACGAGGGGCTGATGATCGAGCGGACCATCGCCGAGAAGCTCAACGAGTCGGCCATGACCCTGCTCGACCGGGCCCGCATCTCGGCGGGCAAGCAGAGCATCTTCCTGTCGACCTTCGTGCCGCCGGTCCTGCCGACCGACTCGCTCTATCCGCATCGCGGCTACGCGCTGATCCTGACCTTCTTCTGCTGCCTCGTGCTGTGGAGCTCGGCCTCCCTGGTGGTCAGCGGGATCAAGGACCAGCGCCTCTGAGGGGCGCGGATCCCGGCGTGGCGCGGGAGTCCCGCGTCGCGCTATACGGGGCGCCTTGAACCTCGGAGCCGCGCTCGCCCGACATGTCGGAATTCGCAGATCTCGTCGCCAAGGCCATCAAGCCGTCGATGACGCGCGCCGAGCGCGAAGCGGTCTACGAGGTGGTCCGCAAGGCCGTGGAGCGCATGCAGGAGCGCGCGGCACTCGCGCCCACGGATCCGCGCTTCGCCCTGCAGCAGCACATCGTCGAGGAGACGATCCGGGACGTCGAGGGCGACATCGCGCGCTTCGAGGCCCTGAGGAAGCTCGAGGACGCCCTCGCGGCTCAGAACGCCGCGCAGGAAACCGGGCGGCGCTGAGGCCAGGCTGCGCCTACGCCGCCCGCTGCAGCGGCGCGGCTCAGCCGTAAGCCGCCAGAGCGCGGGCGGCGCCGGGCTCGGCCACCGCCAAGCCCGCATCGGTGTACTCATTGAGCTTGTTGCGGAGCGTCCGGATCGAGATCCCGAGGATCTTGGCGGCGTGCGTCCGGTTGCCGAGGCAGTGATCGAGCGTATCGAGGATGAGGTCGCACTCGACCTGGGCCACGGTGCGGCCCACGAGCCCCCGGGTCGCTGCCTCGGCGACCTCGGCGGCCCGCGCCGCCGGGCCAGCCGGTGCGGCCGGGAAAGACTCACCCTCCGGCGTCATCACGGCCTCGGGCCCGATCTCCGGACCGGCGGCGAGCAGCACCGCCCGATGAAGGGTGTTCTCGAGTTCGCGCACGTTGCCGCGCCAGGGGCTCCTGGTGATGAGGGCCTGCGCCTCGCGGCTCAGCGCCCGCACCGGCAGCCCGTTCACCTCGGCGTACTTGCGGGCGAAGTGGCCGGCGAGTTCGAGGATGTCGCCCGGGCGCTCGCGAAGGGCCGGCAGGCGCAGGTGCACGACGTTCAGGCGGTACAGCAGATCCTCCCGGAAGGTCCCCTTCTTCACCTCCTCGGCGAGGTTGCGGTTCGAGGTCGCGAGCACGCGGATATCGACCTTCACGGGCGCCGAGCCCCCGACCCTGTCGATCACCCGTTCCTGGAGGGCGCGCAGGAGCTTCGCCTGCAGGCGCACGTCCATCTCCGAGATCTCGTCGAGGAGGAGCGTGCCGCCGTTCGCCTCCTCGAAGCGGCCGATGCGGCGGGCCACCGCTCCGGTGAACGCGCCCTTCTCGTGCCCGAACAGCTCGGATTCGAGCAGCGCCTCGGGAATCGCCGCGCAGTTCACCGAGACGAAGGGCTTGCCGGCCCGGTTCGAGGCGGCGTGGACGTGGCGGGCGAGCACCTCCTTGCCGGTCCCGCTCTCGCCGGTGATCAGCACGGAAGCTTCCGAGCGGGCGATCTGCTCGGCGAGGCGCACCACACGCTCCATGGAAGCATCGCGCCACACGAAGGCGCGCCCGTCCGCCGCCACCGCCTCCAGCACGGCCGCGATCATCTCGGGGTCGGGGGGGAGGGGGATGTACTCCTTGGCGCCCGCCTGGATGGCGGCCACCGCCGCGCGGGCATCCGCCGCCACGCCGCAGGCCACCACGGGCGTGCGGATGCGCTCCTCTCCGAGCGCCGAGACCAAGTCGCGGATCGCGAGCCCCACGTCGATCATGATTAGGTCGGCGCCCTTGGCGCGCAGGACCGAGAGCCCCTGCGCGACCCCGTCGGCCTGGGTGACGGCCGCGCCGCGGCTCATCGCGATCTTCGAGGCGGTGACGAGCTCGCCGTTGAGCCGTCCGATCATCAGGAGCCGCATCGTGGGCACTCCGTTCCGGTGTCAGGGTCGATCGTCGGCAGGGCTCAGCGCTCGCCCTTGACGATCTCGGTCATGGTCACCCCGAGGCGGTCCTCGACGAGGACCACCTCGCCGCGGGCGACCAGGCGGTTGTTGACGAAGATGTCGATGGCCTCGCCGACCTTCCGATCGAGCTCCAGCACCGCGCCCGGGCCGAGGCGCAGGAGATCCCCGATCGGCATGCGCGAGGCGCCGAGCACGGCCGAGACCATCACGGGCACGTCGAAGAGCTGCTCGAGGTCGGACGCGCTCTTCGGCGTCGTCGGTGCATCCCGGATCGAATCCGGGCCATCGAAGCCGTGGTCGTTGAGCTGGGGCAGGCTGAAATCGTCGGACATCGGGTCTCGCTGGGCGGATCACGGGTGGCGTGACGCGAGGCCGAGGGCCTCCGTCACCGCGGCCTCGATGCGGGCGCGCTCGCGCACGATCCCGCCGTCAGCCCATTCGATGCGGGCGTCGCCCAGCGCCATTTCGGGCTCGCCGAGAACGACCAAACGGCCCTCGTAGCCGCGCTCGCGGGCGAGGCGCTTCATCAGGGCTTCGGCCTCCTCCACGAGGGCCTCGCTCACCCGCACCACGAGGTGGGGCACGCCGCGCAGGTGCTGCAGGGCGGCGCGGGCCGCCTCTCCGATGGCCGCAATAGGCTGTGCATCGAGGGCCTCGCCGGCGACCCGCCGGGCGAGCAAAACGGCGACCTCGACCGCCTGCGCCTCGCGCTCAAGGTCCCGCGCGTCGGCCTGCGCGATCAACCCGGCCGCTGCGAGACTCAGCCGGTTGAGGGCGTCGGACAGGCGGGCCTGCAACTGCGCCTCGGCCTGGGCGCGGCCCTCCTGCAGGCCGCGCGCATGCGCGTCCGACGCAGCCTGCGCCGCGGCGGCCTCCGCGGCCACGGCGGACGGGCTCGTCTGCGGCCGGCGGAAATCGGTATCGAACAGGAAGGGCTTGGCGCTCAATAGACCAGCTCCTCCTCGGCGCTGTTCTTGGCGATCATGATCTCGCCCTTGTCGGCCAGATCCTTGGCGAGCTCGGTCATCTTGGCCTGCGATTCATCGACCTCCTTGAGCCGGATCGGGCCCATGGAGGCCATCTCGTCGGTGAGGTTCTTGGCGGCCCGCGTCGACATCTGCTTCAGGAAGAAGCCGCGCACCCGCTCGTCCGCACCCTTGAGCGCGCGGCAGAGAGTGTCGTTGTCGACGTTGCGCATCAGAGTCTGGACGCTGCCGGGATCGAGCTTGAGCAGATCCTCGAAGGTGAACATCAGCTCGCGGATGCGCTTGGCCGAGCCCCGGTTCGCCTGATCGAGGGCCGCCAGGAAGCGCCCCTCGGTCTGGCGGTCGAAGGCGTTGAACACGTCCGCCATCAGCTCGTGCGCGTCGCGCCGCGTCGCCTGGGAGATCGTCGAGACGAACTCGACCCGCAGCGTCTCCTCGATGTGCCGCAGAGCCTCCTTCTGGACCGTCTCCATCCGCAGCATGCGGTTGAGCACGTCGATGGCGAACTCCTCTGGCAGGATCGTGAGGACCTTCGCGGCGTAATCAGCCCGCACCTTGGACAGCACCACCGCCACCGTCTGCGGATACTCGCTGCGCAGGAAGGTCGCGAGGATCTCGGGGTCGATCTGCGAGATGCTGGCCCAGACACGGCGGCCCGAGGCACCCTTGATCTCGGCCATGATCGCCGAGACTTGGTCGGTGGGGAAGATCTTGAGCAGGAGCGCCTCGGTGCGCTCGAAGTTCGAGGTGATGCCGCCGCCGGTGGAAAGCCGCGAGACGAAATCGATGATCAGCCGCTCGACGGTTTCGGCCTCGAGCGAGCCGAGCTGCACCATGGCGTGCGAGACCTTCTTGATCTCGTCCTCCTCCAGCATCTTCCAGATCGGTTCGCCCTCGGCATCGCCGAGCAGCAGCAGCAGGGCGGCCGCGCGCTGGGGACCGGGCATCGACGCGAACGCATCGTTGCCCCCCAGCCCCGCCAACGCCTTTGTCAGACCAGCCCCCGCCGCCATGTCACCCAACCCCCTCGATCACACCAAGTCCGCGAAGGATGCCTCCCCCGGCTCACCGTCCGGTTCATCCGGACCGATCAGTTTTCCTGAATCCAGTTCCGAATCACCTCGACGGTCTCGGTCGGGCTCGCCCGCACCATGTCGACCACGCGCTGCACCGTCTCCGCCTGAACCTGGCCGTTGATCTTGGCGAACTCGACGAGGCGCGCCGCGGGATTGTCGCGCTGGATCATCGCCTCACCGCCCTCCGCCGCGACCGCGAGCACGGTCGCGCCGCCCCCCGCGGCGAGGAGGGCCGCCGGGGCCGGCTCGCTCTTGAGCACCTGCCGCAGCAGCGGGCGGACGACCGCCATCAGCACGATCAGGGTCAGCAGGGCGAGCACGCCGAGCTCCACGAGGCGCATCACGTCCTCCTTCGTGGGCGACAGCAGGGTCTGCACGAGGGAGGGCTCGGCGAACTCGGGCGTCGCGGGCGCCTCTGCGAACCGGAGGTTCGCGACCTCGATCTGGTCGCCGCGGGCCTTGTCGAAGCCGACCGCGCTGCGCACGAGCGCCGCGATGCGCTCGATCTCGGCCGCGGGGCGCGCCTGGTAGGCCGCCTTGCCGTCCGGGCCCGGTGCGTAGATCCCGTCGACCAGGACCGCCACGGACAGGCGCCGGATGCGGCCGCCCTCGGTGATCTGGGTCTTGGTGACGCGGGAGATCTCGTAGTTCGTGGTCTCCTCGGTCTTGTTCGAGGAGTCCTTCTGGCTCGGCTGGCGGTCGCCCTGGTTCGCGCCGGGCAGCTCGTTGCCGACGCTCACCTGCCCCTCGCTGCCGCTCGTCAGGGCGGTCTCGTTGCGGGTCTGAGAGGAGCGCACCACCCGGCTCTCGGGGTCGAAGGTCTCGGAGCGGCTCTCGGTGCGGTTCATGTCGAGCTCGGCGGAGACCTGGACCCGCGCGCGGCCCTGGCCGACGATGCCGGCGACGATCTCCTCGATCTGCGCGCGCAGCCGCCGCTCGATCCCGGTCTGGCGCTCCTCGGCGCCCGCCTCGGGGTCCACGCCGCGGGCGCCGTCCGCGAGGAGCCGGCCGCGCTCGTCGACGATCGAGACGCGCTCGGGCTTCAGGCCCTCCACCGAGGATGCGGCGAGGTGGCGGATCGCCCGTACCTGGCCCGGGTCGAGGTCGCCGGTCAGTTTGAGGACGATTGCAGCGGAAGGCGCCTCGCGGTCCCGCTCGAACAGGCGACGCTCCGGCAGCACGAGGTGCACGCGGGCGGCCTGGACCCGGCCGATCGCCCGGATCGAGCGGGCGAGCTCGCCCTCGAGCGCGCGCAGGTGGTTCACGTTCTGCACGAAGTTCGTGGACGAGAACGCATCGCCCTTGTCGAAGATCTCGTAGCCGACGCCGCCCTGGCTCGGCAGACCCTTGCCGGCGAGGTCCATGCGCAGGCGGGCGAGATCGGCACGCGGCGCCAGGATGGTCTGGCCGGCATCGCCCTTCGCCTCATAGCGGATCCCGCGGGCATCGAGGTCGCGGATGACGGAGGCCGAATCCTGCATGGAGAGGTCGGCGAAGAGCACGCCCATGTCAGGGCGCGAGACGCGCAGGATCACGAAGGCGAAGAACCCGATCAGGGTCAGCGTCACCGCTGCCATGGCGGCGAGGCGGGCCGGGCCGAGCTTCGTCACGAGATCGAAAATCGGCTTCACGACCGCTCAACGCCCACCCGCCGCGGCGCGGCCGATGGGCCCACACTCGCCCGGCAAAAATTGCCGGGGCGTGGTTAGCGTGCGGTTAACGGAGCGGGCTCGGACGCACACGATCCGAACACGACGCGCCGCGCATACGCCGAATGCAGCGAGGGCCGCGCCACCGTGGTGGACGCGGCCCTCGCGGAACCCTCGGACCGGACGTGGCGCTCAGGCGCCGTTCAGTGCCGGTAGTGCTGAATGCGGGTCGTCCGCAAGCCCGCGAGGCCGTGCTGATCGATGGAGAACTGCCAGCTCAGGAACTCCTCGGTGGTGAGGGTGTAGCGCTGGCAGGCCTCCTCAAGGCTGAGGAGCCCTCCGCGGACGGCGGCGACGACCTCTGCCTTGCGGCGGATCACCCAGCGGCGGGTGGTCGTCGGCGGCAGATCCGCGATCGTCAGGGGGCTTCCATCGGGCCCGATCACGTACTTCACTCTCGGGCGGTGCGGTTCGGTCATGATACGCTCTACACTCGACTGACCTGTCGAGGATTGAAGCTACTTGCGCCCGCTTAAAAGATGTTGAAGCGGATCGATCGCATCCGATTCGTCTCGTTCAGGTTGTGGAGCCTGTGGACAAGCCGGGTGCGATGCTGCGCACCGTCGAGACCGGAACCCGGGAGGCGCCGATGATCAGCACCGGGGCGTCGCCGCTGAGATCCACGCTGTCGACCTTGCCGCTCAGGCTCGTGTCGACGCTCACCGTCGCACCCGTGGCGTCCTGGGCCGCGATCTGGATCGTATAGGTGCCATCCGGGGCCGTGAGCCCGGCCGTCGTCTTGCCGTTCCACGTGAAGGTCTGGGCACCGGCCTTCAGGGACGTGGATTGGGTCGCGACCACGGTGCCGCTCGCGTCGAGGATCGAGACCGTCGCCTTGGTGGCGGCCCGTGCGGCCGTCAGGCTCCAGCTGGCAGCGCCGTCCGAGAGGTCCGACTGCTTACCTTCTGCGGTGATGGTCTGCCCGATGAAGCTGGTGGCCGAGGCCGCGCTCGCCGACTTCGCGCTGGACAGGATGCTGTCCAGCCGGTCGTTGCTCTTCAGCTGCTGCTCGACCTGAGCGAACTGCACGAGCTGTTGCGTGAACTGGTTGGTGTCCATCGGGTCGAGCGGGTTCTGGTTCTTGAGCTGCGTGGTCAGCAGCGTCAGGAACTGCTGGAAGTTTCCAGCGATCGCCTGCGAGTCGGTCTTGGTGCCAGAGGTGCTGGTGCTGCCGCTCACGAGGCTGCTGATGCCGGAGGCCATGGCCGGAAGCTCCTAAATGCGGATATCGAGGCCGCCGAGGCTGCGCAGGGTGCGCAGGGGGGCCGCGTCGAGGGTCGTTCGGGTGTCAGGGTCCTGGAAGCTGCGCGGCGCCGAGCGCGGCTGAGCATCGCGCTCCGCCGAGCCCTGGCCACCGGCGCCGTCGCCGCGGAGGGACAGGTTGATCCCGCCCTCGCTCGGGTCGAGCCCCGCCTGGGTCAGCGCCTGCTGAAGGCTGCCCGCGTCCCGCTGGAGCATGGCGAGGGTCTCGATGCGCTCCACCACGAGGTGGGTCATCACCGTGCCGCGCTCCTTGTCGATGTCGAGCTTGACGTCGATGCGGCCGAGATCGGCCGGATCGAGGCGGATCTCGAACTGGCTCGACCCGGCGAGCGAGCGCAGGCCGATCGTCATGGGCACCTGGCCGAGCGGTACGGGCGGCGTGACGTTCTGCGGATTGACCCTGTCCGATGCGGCCGCGGCAGCGTGCGGGGCAGCCGGCGGTGCGACCTTCCCGGCATCCCGGGCCACATCGGCGGCGGCAGGTGCGGCGATCGCATCACCGAGCGCCGCGGCGAAATCGGGCTTTGGCAGTGCGCTCGCCTCGACCGGAGTCGGCGATCCGCCGTCACCGGCCGCGTTACCATCGTGAGCGACCGCGGTGACCGTGGACCCCGCCGTCGCGAGCCGCTCGCCCGTCGCGGCAGCGAGCGAACCCGCGGCCTTCGCGCCGTTCGCGGTCGCCGTCGCGGCATCCGCGGATCCGGGCGCCGTGCCGTTCGCCGACGAGAGCCCGCCCTGCGTCGGCGCCTGCACATGCGGAAGCGCGACCATCGCACCGAGAAGGCTGGTCGGCACGGCGCCATCGGCGGGATCCGTTTCTTTCGCGGGCTCGTCCCCGGCCTCGCCCGCCTCAGGGTCGGCGAGGCCGGAAGCGACGACGCCATCCGCCGCAGCGAGCGATTGCGCCGCGTCGGAGAGGTCCGCGGCAGCGGCTGCCTCCGCGGCCTTCCTGTCGGCCTCGCCCTCGCGCATGTCGGCCGCCTCGGGCGTTTCCGCCGGCGTGCCTGCCTGCGAGCGCGCGTCACCCTTGGCTAAAGTGCGGCTCGGCTTCGCGGCGTCGGATCTGGTGGTCGCGGATGCCTCGCGACGCGTCGTGGCTTCGGAACGGCTGCTCGTCGCCGCGCGCCGGTGTTCCTCAGGGCGTTCCTGCCGCGTCGTACTCTGCTCGGCGTTCCGCGACGCGGCCGTGCCGCGATCGGCTGCCGTCGATCGGGTCGTGTTGCCGGTCGTCCGCGCGGTCCCGGCCGTCTCCTGCTGCCGCGCTGCCTGATTCTGCTGTCGAATGCGGTAGGCCGCAGCGTCCCGCGCCTTGGCAGCCTCGGAGGCGCGGCTCAGATCCTGGCCGAAGCTCGTCGTCGTGGGGCGCACCGCTTCGCGCGATGCAGCAGTCCCCTGCAGGGCGCGTCGAGCGAACAACTCCACCGCATCCGTCCCGACGACCGCCATTGCGTTCTCCTCGATGGAGGCACAGGAGCAAACGGCACGCCATCGAGAGGCTCGGCCAAACTATTGACATACAAGGGATATTTTTCTGTAGGCGAACGTCGCGACCGCCGGGCGGGGCCGATGCTGCCCGGCACCCGGCAGGAATTGCCGATGCGCGTCCGGTGCGGGGCGCCTCCCTGGCACTCGGGCGCCGCAATGCCTATAGAAGGCCCGTGCGGTGCCGCCCGCACGACCGAACACCGACCGATGAACAGCCTGGACCTTCCGAAGCCCCCCCACGAGACGCGCGTCGTCGTCGCCATGTCCGGCGGTGTCGATTCCTCGGTGGTGGCCGGCCTCCTGGCGCGGCAGGGCTACGACGTGGTCGGCATCACGCTGCAGCTCTACGATCACGGCGCGGCGAGCCATCGCAAGGGTGCCTGCTGCGCCGGCCAGGACATTCATGACGCCCGCCGCGTCGCGGAGGCGCTCGACATCCCGCACTACGTCCTCGACTACGAGGATCGCTTTCGCGATGCGGTGATCGACCGCTTCGCGGAGAGCTACCTCGCGGGCGAGACGCCGATCCCCTGCGTCGAGTGCAACCGCTCGATCAAGTTTCGCGACCTGCTCGCCACCGCGCGCGACCTCGATGCGGACGTGCTGGCCACCGGTCACTACGTGGCTAGCCGGGCGGCGCCCGACGGGACGGGCCGACGCGCGCTCTACCGCGCCCTCGATCCGGCCCGCGACCAGAGCTACTTCCTCTACGCGACCACCCAGGCGCAGCTCGACTTCCTCCGCTTTCCCCTTGGCGAGTTGCCGAAGGACGAGACCCGGCGGCTCGCCCGCGACCTCGGGCTCGCGGTGGCGGAGAAGCCCGACAGCCAGGATATCTGCTTCGTGCCGCAGGGCCGCTACGCCGACGTCATCGCCCGGCTTCGCCCGGACGCGGCGCGGCCCGGCGAGATCGTGGACCTCGACGGCCGGACGCTCGGTCGCCACGAGGGCATCATCCATTACACGGTGGGGCAGCGCCGGGGCCTTCGCCTCTCCGTCGGAGAACCCCTCTACGTAATCCGGCTGGAGCCGGAGGCCGCCCGCGTGGTGGTCGGCCCTCGCACGGCGCTCGCGACGAGCCGGATCCGGCTGGACGCCGTCAACTGGCTCGGCGATGCCCCCGCCGGCGCGGTCACCGACCTGCCCGTCGCGGTACGGGTCCGCTCCACCCGCGAGCCGCGTCCCGCGAGCCTCAGCCTGGATCCGCAGACAGGGCAGGCCGAAGTCGTCCTCGCGACGCCCGAGGACGGGGTGTCGCCGGGTCAGGCCTGCGCCATCTATGCCGACGACGACCCCCGCGCGCGGGTGCTCGGCGGCGGGACCATCCGCCGGGTCGATGCGCTCGCGCAAGGGGCCGCACGCGCGGCCTGAACCGATCCCTCTCCACGGAATTCGAGAACCACATGCTGAGCGAGCCGCGGGACGCCGGGCCGAGCACTGCCCTGATGCGCAAGGCCTACGCGCGCTGGGCCCCCGTCTACGACGTCGTGTACGACAAGCTGACCGAGCCGGCCGCCCGCGCTGCCGTCGACGCGGCCGTCGCCTACGGACCGCGGGTGCTCGAGGCCGGCGTCGGGACCGGCCTCTCGCTCGGCTATTACCCGGCCGGCAGTTTCGTTTGCGGCGTCGACCTCTCGGAGGACATGCTGCGGCGCGCCAACGCCAAGGTGCGGCGGCGCCGCCTCCGACACGTCCGGGGTCTGCAGGTGATGGATGTCTGCCGCCTCGGTTACGCCGACGCCTCGTTCGATGCCGTGGTGGCGCAGTTCCTAATCACCCTGGTTCCGAACCCGGAGGCTGCCCTGTCCGAGTTCCTGCGTGTCGTGCGCCCCGGCGGGGCGATCGTGCTGGCGAACCATTTCGGGCAAACGGACGGGCCGGTGGCCCGCGTCGAGGAGATCGTGGCGCCACTCTGCACCAAGATCGGCTGGTCCTCCGACTTCAAGTCCACCCGCATCGAGGCCTGGGCTCGCCGCAACGGCGTCACCTTCCTCGGCGTCGCGCCGACCTTCCCGGGGGGCTTCTTCAAGATCCTGCGGATGCAGAAGTCGGCCTGAGGCGGGGCAGGAGCGCGCAGCCCGTGTCCCAGCGCCTGCGCGTTCTGCTCCACTGGCTTCCGCTCGCACTACTCATCGGGGTGTCCCTCGGCGTCGTCGCCTCTGGGGCGGCCCGGCTGTTCAGCCTCGACCAGCTTCTCGCCTCCCGCGCCTGGCTCCAGGCCTTCGTGGAAGCCGATCGCGTTCGGGCCTTGGTGACCGCCTACCTCGTCTACGTCGCGGCCGTGATCGTCTCGGTTCCGGCCTCGCTGGTCCTCACCATGGTCTGCGGGTTCCTGTTCGGGACCGTCGCGGGCGCGCTGGTCGCGGTCGCGGCCGCGACGACGGGGGCCGCCATCGTGTTCTCGATCGGCCGCGGGCCGGCCGCCGACCTGCTTCGGCGCAAGGCCGGTCCTCGCCTGGGATCGCTGGCCGAGGGCTTCCGGCGCGACGCGTTCGGCTACATCGCCTTCCTGAGGCTGCTGCCGCTGTTCCCGTTCTGGATGACGAACCTCGCCCCGGCGGCTTTCGGGGTCACGCTGCGGACGTTCGTGCTCGCCACGGCCATCGGGCTCCTGCCCGGTGCCTTCGTCTACGCGGCGACAGGGTCGGGCATCGAGGGGGTGGTGGCAGCCCATGAAGCGGCCCTCACGGCCTGCCGGGCGGCTGGCGAGCCCGATTGCGCCGAAACCCTCACCCTGCGCGCGCTGGTGAATCCGCGGATGCTGTTCGGCCTGGGGGCGCTCGCAGGCTTCGCACTGCTCACCGTGGCCCTACGCAGGCGCCGCGCGGCGCGTACTGGTATCGGCCTGTAAAATACCATTGCTAGTTGAATTTTCGTTGGTACACGGCCGAGTCTCCGGCGTCCGTCACTTTCGCATTCAAAATGCACCAGGTGTTGTCTACTGAGGCGGGCTCGGCTGAGCGACGCAAAACGCTGTCGCAACTTCAACTCAGCATAGTGTAGAGCGCGGTTGGGGCGCCGAACCCCCTCGACGCTCAGCCGACGTCAGCGTAACGAGAGCAGGGGCTGCCATGCCCGCCCGACGAGGCGGGCGGACGGCGCGAGGAGACGATCGGGGGGATCGGCAGGACTCGTGGTTGAGGGAGTGTCGCGTTCACAGGCCGAGCCGGCGGAGCCGGCGGACGAGGTCCGGACGGAGGGGTTTGCCCGACATCTCGGCCTGTCGGGACGGCTGTTCATCCTCACCGTGGCCTTCGTCGTCATCGCGGAGGTGCTGATCTACGTCCCGGCGGTGGCCAATTACCGGTTGAACTGGCTCTCGGACCGGATCGCCGCCGCGCAGGTGGCCGCCCTGGTGGTCGATGCCTCACCGGGCCAGGCCGTCTCGGACGAACTCGCCAAGCGCCTCCTCGCCGGCGTCGGCGCACGGGCGATCGCGGTGCGGGGCGGCGGGACGCGCCGCCTGCTGGCCCTCGACCCGATCCCCGCCACGGTGGCCGACATGGTGGACCTGCGCCAGGAATCCTGGTGGCAGTCGATCCACGGCTCCTGGCGCACCCTGATCGCGCCCGCCGATGAGCCCATCCGGGTCGTCGCCCAGGGCAAGGACGGCTTCGACCTCGTCGAGATCCTCCTCAACGAGGCGCCGCTGCGCGTCGCCATCGTCGACTTCTCGATCCGCCTGCTGCTGTCGTCGCTGATCATCGCGGCGGCGGCGGCGGGGCTCGTCTTCGTGGTGCTGCAGCGGGTCATCGTGCGGCCGGTGCGGCGGCTGGCCCACAATATCACCGCCTTCGCGGACGATCCCGAGAGCCGCGAGCGCATCATCGCGCCCTCGAACCGCACCGACGAGATCGGGCACGCCGAGATAGCCCTCGCGCGCATGGAGCACGCGCTGGCCGACGAGCTGCGCCAGAAGCGGCGGCTGGCCGAGCTCGGTCTCTCGGTGAGCAAGATCAACCACGAATTGCGCAACCTGCTGACTACGGCGCAGCTCCTCGGCGATCGCCTGGAGGGCGCGGCGGACCCCATCGTGCAGCGCGTTGCCCCGCGGCTCGTCGCAACCCTCGGTCGCGCAATCCGCTTCTGCGAGGCGACGCTCGCCTACGGTCGGGCCACCGAGCGGCATCCGCAGCGGCGCCTCGTGGCGCTGGACCCGATCCTCGCCGAGCTGCCCGACCTCGCCGGGCTCTCGGCCGAGGCGCGGGTTTCGGTGGTCACGCAGGCGCCGTCCGGCCTGCAGGTCTGCGCGGATCCCGAGCAGCTGTCCAGGGCACTGGCCAACCTTGTCCGCAATGCTGTCCAGGCGCTCGACGCCGCCGGGACGGGGGCAGAGGCGCCGGAGGTCCGGATCGATGCCGTGCGGACCGGCGGCGTCGGGGCAGGGTCCGTGACGATCCGGGTCGCCGACAACGGACCGGGCCTGCCGGAGCGGGCGAAGGCGCACCTGTTTGCGCCTTTCCAGGGGTCGATGCGCTCGGGCGGGACGGGCCTCGGCCTCGCCATCGCGGCCGAGCTGATCCGGCTGAACGGCGGCCGCCTGACCCTCGAGGAGAGCGGGCGGGGGGCCTGCTTCCAGATCGTGCTGCCGGACGTGGCGCCGACCGGGGAGGCAGGAGCCTGAGAAGGCTTCAGCGCAGGGGCGGCAGGACCACGGCGGGTGGCGCCAGCACGAACTCGCGCGGGCGGTGGCGGACGCCGAGGCGGCCCTCCGTGACCTCGTCGTCGTAATAGTCGAACCCGGTGTAGCCGAAGCCGCCGCCGTTCATCACGTGCGGCACGGGAATCGCCGGCACCGCGAGGTCGGGCCGGTTCGGGGGGACGACGGGCCGCCCGGTATCGCGGTCGGCCTCCAGCACCGTCAGACCGCCGTTGTAGTAGTAGGGCACCGGCTGCGCGGCGGCCGGCGCGGCGAGCGCGGCGACGAGGAGGAGGGCGGCGGCCGCGAGGCCGGGTCTCGACACGAGGTTCAAGGTGGACTCCGTCGCTTCGGTCGGCGGGCCGCGCCGCCGGGTCGAGGGCATTATGCGCCCCGCAGGGCATCCTGTCCGTGGCGTGAAAGCTCGGGGCGGGCGCTATCCCTTGCGAAAACGCGGACCGCCGGCCGGCCCCTCACCCCTTGGCGCGCAGCACGGTCTGGGGCTGACGCGCGACGGGGTCGCAATCCACGAGCATGCCGTTCAGGACGGTCGGGCGCGTGTTGCAGGTGTAGCCGATGTCGGGGCCCGGCGCCGCCACGGGGTCGCGGGCGATGATCGGGTTCGGCGCGCAGGCTCCGGCGGCGGCGGTCAGCAGGAGGGCGGCGAGCAGATACAGGCGGCGCATGGCGACCCTCGGGAACGCGGGCAACGGATCTCTCGCGGAACCCTGCGGGCCGTCGTCCCGCGTGACAAGCGCGCCGCCGCCGCGCGGCGCGCTTTGCCGTGGCCTGTCGCCCCGCCGCAACAACCGGTTGCCGCCGCGGGGGTCAGCCCGCCTTGGCCATCGGCACCACGTTGTGGAGGGTGCGGTCGGCGTTGTCGAAGAAGCGCCGGACGTTGCGGGCGGCCTGCCGAATGCGCTGCTCGTTCTCCACCAGCGCGATGCGCACGTACTCGTCGCCGTGCTCGCCGAAGCCGATGCCGGGCGCCACGGCGACGTCCGACTTCTCGAGGAGCAACTTCGAGAATTCCAGGCTGCCGAGCGCCTTGTACTTCTCCGGGATCGGCACCCAGGCGAACATCGAGGCGGTGGGGGAGGGGATCTTCCAGCCGGCCTTGCCGAAGGAATCGATCAGGGCGTCCCGGCGCTTGCGGTAGATGCCGCGCATCTCGGCGATGCAGTCGTCCGGCCCGTTGAGCGCCGCGGTGGCCGCCACCTGAATCGGCGTGAAGGCGCCGTAATCGAGGTAGGACTTCACGCGGGTCAGCGCCGCCAGCAACCGCTCGTTGCCGACCGCGAAGCCCATGCGCCAGCCGGCCATGGAGTAGGTCTTCGACAGGGAGGTGAACTCCACCGTGCAGTCGATGGCGCCCGGCACCTGCAGCACGGAGGGCGGCGGCTCGCCGTCGAAGTAGACCTCCGCGTAGGCGAGGTCGGAAAGCAGGATCAGCTCGTGGCGCTTCGCGAAGGCAACGAGGTCCCGGTAGAAGTCGAGGCCGGCGACGTAGGCCGTGGGGTTCGACGGGTAGCAGACGACGAGGGCCACGGGCTTCGGGATCGAGTGCTGCATGGCGCGCTCGAGAGCCGGGAACATCGCCGGCGTCGGCTCGGCGGGCACGGAGCGGATCACCCCGCCCGCCATCAGGAAGCCGAAGGCGTGGATCGGGTAGCTCGGGTTCGGCACCAGCACCACGTCGCCCGGCGCGGTGATCGCCTGCGCCATGTTGGCGAAGCCCTCCTTGGAGCCGAGCGTCGCCACCACCTGCGTGTCCGGGTTCAGGTTCACCCCGAAGCGGCGCTGGTAGTAGCCGGCCTGGGCCCGGCGCAGGCCGGCGATCCCCTTCGAGGCCGAGTAGCGGTCGGTGCGGGGGCGTCCCGCCGTCTCGACGAGCTTGGCGATGACGTGCTTCGGCGCATCGAGGTCGGGGTTGCCCATGCCGAGGTCGATGATGTCGGCGCCGTTGGCGCGGGCCGCGGCCTTGATCCGGTTCACCTGCTCGAAGACGTAGGGGGGCAGGCGCTTGATGCGGTGAAAATCGGTCATGGCGTCGTGTCCGTGGATATCTGGCACGTCCCGCGACGCACGCCTTGTTGCGCGGCGCGTTGATTCGTCGTGTCCGGCGGGGTCGACCTGCTTAGCATCTCGGCCGCGATCAGCCGACCCCTAAAATGCTCGGGCTACTCCGCCGGGGGAGGGGGCGCCGTGGCGGGTGCCGGCGGCGCCTGGGCGGGCCGGAGTGCCTCGCTCTTGGCCGCGCGCCCGGCCCCCTCCGCCGAGCGGCCCCGGGCCTCGTTGCGGCTGCGGGCGCCTTCGAGCTCGCTCTCCAGGGCCTTCTGGCCCTCCGACGACTTCGCGCGCACGGGCCGTGGGGGCGCGGAGACGCCGACCGGCAGGAACTCGGGTCCCGCCCGGCGCGAGCCGGCCACGAAGTCCGGCGCCGTCACCGGCTTGGGGCCGCCCCCCGTCTGCTCCGCCGCGTAGCGGAGCGGGTTCACGTCGGTGGAGCACCCTCCGGCGGCGAGGCCGAGGGCGATCAGTCCGATCAGGGGCCGCGATGAAACCATGGAGCGATTGTTTCGGGGCTTGCGCGCAATGCACTGGCTGAAATTCGGGGTGGCGCGTTAATTTGTCGGAAACGAGGCTCCGGCGGAGGCGACCTGCCGCCCGGGCCACCGCGGCGCGCAGCGCCCGGAATGCCAGGGAGAGACCCACGCGTGACCACGCATACCCCGCCGCAGCAGTTGCCCGACTTCGAGGCCCTGTCGCGCAACGCGAGCCTGTTCGTCGAGGAGTTCGGCCGCACCGCCGCGACCTATCTCAAGCCCGCCGACGGGGAGGGGCCGAAGGCCGGCCCCTCGGAGGAGGTGGCCGACGTGGTCCGCACCCTCGGCTCGGTCGCCGAGACCTGGCTGTCCGACCCGAAGAAGACGCTGGAGGCACAGGCCCGGCTCAGCGAGGCCTTCGTGTCGCTGTGGGGCTCGACCTGGTTCCGGCTGCAGGGCGAGGCGCCGCCGCCGGTGGCCGCGCCCGAGCCGAAGGACAACCGGTTCGCCCATGCCGAATGGTCCACGAACCCGTTCTTCGACTTCCTCAAGCAGAGCTACCTCATTACCACCCGCTGGGCGGAGGGGCTCGTGGAGGGTGCCGAGGGCATCGACGAGCACACGCGGCACAAGGCGCAGTTCTACCTGCGCCAGATCGCCGGGGCCCTCTCGCCGTCGAACTTCGTGCTGACGAACCCGGAGCTGATCCGCCACACCATCCAGGAGAACGGCGCGAACCTCGTGCGCGGCATGAAGATGTTCGCCGAGGACATCGAGGCGGGGGGCGGCGAGCTGCGCGTGCGCCAGACCGACCCCTCGACGTTCCAGGTCGGCGTCAACGTCGCCGTCACCCCGGGCGCCGTGGTGTTCCGCAACGACCTGATCGAGCTGATCCAGTACGCGCCGACCACCGAGACCGTGCTCAAGCGCCCGCTGCTGATCGTGCCGCCCTGGATCAACAAGTTCTACATCCTCGACCTCAACGCCCAGAAGAGCTTCATCGGCTGGATGGTGAGCCAGGGGATCACGGTGTTCTGCATCTCCTGGGTCAACCCGGACGAGCGCCACGCCGACAAGGACTTCGAGAGCTACATGCGCGAGGGCATCGAGGCGGCGATCGACGCGATCGGCGCCGCGACCGACGAGACCGAGGTCGCGGCCGCGGGCTACTGCGTCGGCGGGACCCTGCTCGCCGTGACCCTGGCCATGCAGGCAGCCACGGGCAACCGGCGCATCCGAAGCGCGACCTTCCTGACGACGCAGGTCGACTTCACCCATGCGGGCGATCTCAAGGTCTTCGCCGACGAGGAGCAGATCCGGGGCATCGAGCAGCGCATGCAGGCCCGGGGCTACCTCGACGGCGCGCGGATGGCCAACGCCTTCAACATGCTCCGCCCGAACGACCTGATCTGGCCCTACGTCGTCAACAACTACATCAAGGGCAAGGCGCCAACCGCCTTCGACCTGCTCTACTGGAACGCCGACGCCACCCGCATGCCGGCGGCGAACCACTCGTTCTACCTGC
Source organism: Methylobacterium sp. A54F (assembly GCF_053346035.1). Lineage (NCBI taxonomy): Bacteria > Pseudomonadati > Pseudomonadota > Alphaproteobacteria > Hyphomicrobiales > Methylobacteriaceae > Methylobacterium > Methylobacterium sp. A54F. The sequence goes on from NZ_JBKFBF010000014.1 coordinate 87,536, forward strand.
GCAACTGCTACCTCGAGAACAACCTCTCGCGGGGCAAGATGGTCCTCGGCAACGTGCGCCTCGACCTCAAGAAGGTGAAGGTCCCGGTCTACAACCTCGCCGCCCGCGAGGACCACATCGCCCCCGCCCTCTCGGTGTTCGAGGGTTCCTCCAAGTTCGGCGGCCCCGTCGACTACGTGCTCGCCGGCTCCGGCCACATCGCGGGCGTCGTCAACCCGCCCTCGAAGCCGAAATACGGCTACTGGACCGGCGGCCCCGCCAAGGGCCGGCTGGAGGACTGGATCTCGGCCGCCACCGAGCACAAGGGCTCGTGGTGGCCCCACTGGTTCAGCTGGCTCGAAGCGCAGGCGCCCGAGCGCGTCCCCGCCCGCGAGCCCGGCACCGGCGCCCTCCCGGCCCTCGGCCCGGCACCGGGGACCTACGTTGCGATGAAGGCCTGAGGGCGATGAAGGCCTGAGGCGAGGGACCCGTCGCGCTGCGTGGGCCGGGAGCGGACGCGCGACCGGCGACCGGTCTCATCATGGCGAAGACATGGCGAAGCCGCCGGACCCTCGCGGGTCCGGCGGCTTCGCGAAGAGGCTCGGGCCCCGAGAGGCGGCCTCAGTACTTGCGCACGAGCGGGGCGGGCGCGGCGACCGGGACCGGATCGCCGAAGACGTAGCGGAAGCCCACCGAGACGATGTCGGCGCTGCCGTTCGCGTAGCCCGCGAAGGCGATGCTCTGGCCCAGCGCGTTGCGCACGTCGTAGTCGCGGCCCGCGCCGGACAGGATGTTCGCCCGGTCGAGGAACAGGTGCGAGTAGGCGAGGCTGAGCGTCAGCTTCTCGCTCCAGCGGTAGCTCGCGCCGACCGCGAGGTTGACGCGATCGTTGTCGGGCAGGCGCACCGAGCGGTTGCTGAAGTCGATGGGCGATTCCTCGTAGGAGACGCCGGCCCGCAGGGTGAGGTTCGGGGACCAGTCGTACTCGGCGCCGACCGAGTAGAGGAACCCGTCCTTGTAGTTGAGCGGCAGGAAGTTGACCGGGACCCCGAGCCTTTCCGACACGATCGCGATGGTGCCGAGGCGCGACCACTGATCCCACTCGAAGCCGAGGTTCAGCCGGAAGTTGGGTGCGAGCGCCTGGGTGAGGCCGACGCTGACCTTGTCGGGGGTGTTGAGGTTCGAGCGGACCCGGCCGGCCACCGGCGCCAGGGCGAGGAGCGGCACGCCGATCGAGCCCTCGATGTCGTGGTGCACCGAGGAGCGGTAGCCGACGCCGAAGCTGGTGCCGGCCCAGGGCGTGATCAGCGCACCGGCCGTGAAGCCGACGCCCCAGGACTCGCCCTTGAGGAACGAGCTCGGCAGGGCGGCGGGGGGCAGGAGCGGTGTCAGCGGCACGGCCTGCCGCAGGGTCAGGCGGAAGTACTCGAAGTTCGGGCCGGCGGCGAGCGACAGCCACTCGTTCACCTTGAAGCCGATGATCGGGTTGATGGCGAGCGAGAAGATGCGGTTCGAGCGGCCGTAGACCTCGCCGGCCCAGACGTCCCGCGGCTTCGTGACGAGGCCGAACGGGGCGCCCGTCTGCAGGCCGATCCAGATCCGGTCGTTGAGCTGGTAGGAGGTGGCGCCCGACGGCAGCACGGCGCCCTGGCCGATGTCACCGGAGCCGCCGAGCCCGGCAAAGGCCGGCGTGGTGCCGGCCGTCGGCGTGATCGTGCCAGACAGGTTGATGAAGGTGAGGTTCTGCTCGGTGACCCAGCCCGGACGCATCGTCACCGTGGCGGGGTTCCAGAACAGCGAGGAGACGCCCGCGCCCCCGGAGGCGGCGCCGGCCTCGGCCATGCCGCCGCCGATCGCGCTCTGCTCGCGCAATCCGAAGGAGCCGGCGGAGGCGTGGCCCGTGCCGAGCGCGAGCAGCATCGCGGTGGCGCTCGCCAAGCCGAGCGCGCGTGAGTTCCCCGTCATTCCCGTTCCAACCCCTTGTTCCCAGCGCTTGCTTACCCGCCCCAGAACGGATGCGGCGCCTTGCGGAACACAATGCCCGGCCCAAAGCTGTCGATCAATGGTCCGGCCCGCACAAGGACATCGGTGCAAAAGATCACGGATATACTTGCGAAACCGTGAATTCGTTTGGCTTTCGGGCCTCCCGGACGCAACGGGAAAGATTCGTTCACATCTGAACCGTCTGCATCATCATGCATCCGCGTCGGCCGAAAGCGCGGCCTCGGCGCTTTCTTGCCGATGCTGTGCCCCCGGGGTCACACTTCACCGGCACCCTCGGCCGGGGTGGCTCCCGCCGCCGCTTGACCGCGGGCGGCGCCCGACCACCTACGGACGGGGGAACCGGGAGCCTGGGAGAGGGGACGCGCGATGAAGCTGGTGCGGCACGGGGCGAGCGGCGACGAGAAGCCGGGCCTGATCGACTCGAACGGGGACCTGCGCGACCTCTCGGGCGTCGTGCGCGACATCGCCGGGCCGGCGCTGGCGCCGGACGCCATCGACCGCCTGCGGATGATCGATCCCGCGACGCTGCCGAAGCTCCCCGCGGGCACCCGCCTCGGCCCCTGCGTCGGCGGCACCCGCAATTTCGTGGCGATCGGGCTTAACTTCGCCGACCACGCGGCCGAGACGGGCGCCGCGATCCCGCCGGAGCCGATCGTCTTCAACAAGGCGCCCTCCTGCATCGCCGGGCCGAACGACTCCGTGATCCTGCCCAAGGGTTCGGCCAAGACCGACTGGGAGGTGGAGCTCGCGGTGGTGATCGGGCGCACCGCCTCCTACGTGCACGCCAACGAGGCCCTCGGCTACGTGGCCGGCGCCTGCATCTGCAACGACGTCTCCGAGCGCGAATTCCAGATGGAGCGCGGCGGAACCTGGACGAAGGGCAAGGGCTGCCCGACCTTCGGGCCGATCGGCCCCTGGCTCGTGACCCTCGACGAGATCCCCGACCTCGGGGCCCTTGCCATGAGCCTCGACGTGAGCGGGCAGCGCATGCAGACGGGCTCGACCGCGACGATGATCTTCGACGTGGCGCAGCTCGTCGCCTACGTCTCGCACTTCATGATCCTGGAGCCGGGGGACATCATCACCACCGGCACGCCGCCTGGCGTCGGCCTCGGGATGAAGCCGCCGCGCTACCTGAGGTCGGGCGACGAGATGGTCTTGCGCATCGACGGGCTCGGCGAGCAGCGCCAGCGCGTCGTCGCCTTCGACGACTGGACCGCCAAGGTCGCGGCCGGGGAGCCGACGAACTGAGCTACCCGCGCGCGCCCCCCGCGCCCGCACGGCTTGATTTCTCGGCCGAGTTTCGCCTGATGGGCGCATGATGCAGTCCGCGCCCCTCGCCGCCGAGATGATCGGCCCGCCGCCCGTCCCGCAGCCCGGCTTCCGGCACGACTGGAGCGTCGCCGAGATCCAGGAGATCCACGACCTACCGCTCCTCGATCTCGTGTTCCGGGCGGCGTCCGTGCACCGGGCCCACAACGACCCGGCGGACGTGCAGCGCGCAGCACTCCTGTCTATCAAGACCGGCGGCTGCCCGGAGGATTGCGCCTACTGCCCGCAATCGGCCCACCACAAGGGCACGGGCCTGCCCCGCGAGCGGCTGATGCCCGTCGATGCGGTGCTGAAGGAGGCGGCCGCCGCGAAGGCCGCCGGCGCCCACCGCTTCTGCATGGGCGCCGCCTGGCGCCAGCCGAAGGACGGCCCGGAGTTCGACGCGGTGCTGAGCATGGTGCGGGGCGTGCGCGGGCTCGGGATGGAGGCCTGCGTCACCCTAGGCATGCTCACCGTCGACCAGGCTCGGCGCCTCGCGGAGGCCGGGCTCACCTCCTACAACCACAACCTCGACACCGGCCCGGACTTCTACGGCGACATCATCGGCACCCGCACCTACGACGACCGCCTGCGCACCCTGGAGAACGTGCGCGAGGCCGGCATCGGCGTCTGCTGCGGCGGCATCGTCGGCATGGGGGAGGGCGTGCGCGACCGCGCCGCCATGCTGCAGGTGCTGGCAAACCACGCGCCCCACCCCGAAAGCGTGCCGATCAACGCGCTCGTCGCCGTGCCCGGCACCCCGCTGGAGGACCGGCCCGCCGTGGACCCGTTCGACCTCGTGCGGATGTGCGCCACGGCGCGGATCGTGATGCCGCGTGCCCGCGTCCGCCTCAGCGCGGGCCGCAAGGGCCTGACCCGGGAGGCGCAGGCCCTCTGCTTCCTGGCCGGCGCCAACTCGATCTTCTACGGCGAGCGCCTGCTCACCACCGCCAACAACGAGGCCGACGCGGACGCGGCGCTCCTGGCCGACCTCGGCATCCCGGTGCCGCAGATGACGCTGGCGGCGGCCGAGTAGGCGCCGACCGCTCAGTCCTTGTGGGGGTCGTGGCCCCAGTTCATCAGCGACATCCGCCAGGGTGAATCCGGGTTCTCCTTCGCCTTGCCGCCCTGGGCGAGGTGCCGGTGGACGTAGGAGACGACCTTGCGCATGTGGGCGTAGTCGTCCTCGGTGAGGTCGGACTTCTTCTTGTCCTTGATCTCCAGGATCCGCCGGCCCTCCTTGTGGCCCGTGGACTCGCCGCCGCCGGTCTTCTGGCCGACCGCCTGGCTCGCCTCGCTGTCCAGGTGCTTTCGCAGGGCAGCCGGGGTCATGTTCACGGCCTCGGTGAATTCGTCCCAGGTCTTGGTGTCATCGTGCTTGGCCTCGCTCACGGGGGTTCCTCCATCGGGGTGGCGTCCGGGTGTCAACGCACGGGCGCGGGCGCGTTTCGACGCGGGCGCGGGCCCGCATCCGGACGCGTCGTCGCAGGGCCCGCCCGCGCGGAGCGGCGTTTACAGGCGCGGACGCGGCCGGTATCACGCCGCTCCGAGCAACGACCCGGCCCGTGACCGCGGGCGGGGGCAGCGAGACAGAGATCCACACCAGATGCGCGCCGAGATCGAGCAAGCCTCGGATGCCGCCAAGCAGTCGATCGGACTGCTGAGGAGGCATCTTTGACTGGGACACCGTCGACAAACGTCTGGCCGAGCTGAACGCGGCCTCCGAGAACCCTGAGCTCTGGAACGACGCCGAGGCGGCGCAGCGCGTGATGCGCGAGCGCACGCAGCTCGACGAGGCCGTGACCACGATCCGGCGCCTCGAGCAGGAGCTGGAGGACGCCGCGACCCTGATCGAGCTCGGCGAGGCGGAGGGCGACGCCGCCACCGTCGCCGAGGGCGAGGCCAGCATCCGCGCCGTCGAGGCCGAGGCCGCAAGGCGCCAGGTCGAGACCCTGCTGTCCGGCGAGGCCGACGGCTTCGACACCTATCTCGAGGTGCACGCGGGTGCCGGCGGCACCGAGAGCCAGGACTGGGCCAACATGCTCCAGCGCATGTACGGCCGCTGGGCCGAGCGCCGGAAATACAAGGTCGACATCGTCGAGTGGTCGGACGGCGAGGAGGCCGGCATCAAGGGCGCCACGCTCCTGATCAAGGGCCACAACGCCTACGGCTGGCTCAAGACCGAGTCGGGCGTGCACCGGCTGGTGCGCATCTCGCCCTACGATTCGAGCGCGCGCCGGCACACCAGCTTCGCGAGCGTCTGGGTTTACCCGGTCATCGACGACCGGATCGAGATCGAGATCAAGGAATCCGACTGCCGCATCGACACCTACCGGTCGTCGGGCGCTGGCGGCCAGCACGTCAACACCACCGATTCGGCGGTGCGCATCACCCACAACCCGACCGGCATCGTCGTGGCCTGCCAGCAGGAGCGCTCGCAGCACAAGAACCGGGCGACCGCCTGGAACATGCTGCGGGCCCGCCTCTACGAGGCGGAGCTGAAGAAGCGCGAGGAGAAGGCCAACGCCGAGGCGGCCGCCAAGACCGACATCGGCTGGGGCCACCAGATCCGCTCATATGTGCTGCAGCCCTACCAGCTCGTGAAGGACCTGCGCACCGGCACCCAGTCGACGAGCCCGGACGACGTCCTCGACGGCGAGCTAGACCCGTTCATGGAGGCGTCGCTGGCTCAGCGGGTCTACGGCGGCAGCGAGGCGGTCGAGGACATCGACTGAGCCGCACCGGCGCGGAACCGGGCGTCAGTCCGGCTCCCGCCCCGCCGCGAGGAAGCGCTGCGGGTCGACGGGCTCGCCGTCGACGCGGGTCTCGTAGTGCAGGTGGCTGCCCGTCGAGCGGCCCGTGGAGCCGACCCGCCCGACCAGGACCCCGGCCTCGACCCACTGGCCCGGCCGCACCGCGATGCTGGCGAGGTGGGCGTAGCGGGTCGCGATGCCGTGGCCGTGGTCGACCTCCACCATGTTGCCGTAGCCGCCGGCGGGCTCCGCGGCCGTGACGCGCCCCGGCGCCGTGGCGCGCGCCGGCTCGCCGTAGCCCGTCTTCAGGTCGAGCCCGGTGTGCAGGGCAGGGCCCCGGGTGAAGGGATCGAGGCGGACCCCGAACTCGCTCGACGTCGCGAAGGCACCCTGGAGCGGGACGCGCAGGGGCAGGGCGGCGGCGGCGCGGCGCAGCCTGTCACCCTCGTCGCGGCTGCGCTGCGCCCCGAGCAGGGCTGCCGTGAAGGCGTCGGCGCTCAGGGGGACCAGGGGCCCACCGATACCCTCCGGCGCCGCCTCGAAGCGGGCGGGGTCGAGACCCGTGCGGGCGAGGAGCGCGTGGAGGCGCCGGTTGGTCTGCCCGGCCTGGGCGGACAGGCCGGCGAGATCGCGGGCCTGCGCGTCCGCCAACCGCGCGACGGCGCCCTCCAGGCGGGCGATGCGGATATCGGTCTCCCGCTCGGAGCGTCGGCCCGGGGCGGGGCCGACGTCGCCGCCCCGCAGGCCGAGCGGCTCCGGTGCGTCGAGCCCTGCGGCGGGCTCGGACGGCGGGGGGCCGGGGTGGCCCGCGGCGCCGGCCGCGAGGGTGCTGAGGGCCGCCTGCCGCTGCTCCAGCACGGCCTGCCGCTCGGCGAGCGTCGCGAGGCGGGCCTGTGCGGTCTCCCGGCTGCGCGCCTGCTCGGCCGCATTCCGGTCGAGATGCCCCTGGAGCGCTTCGATCCGCGCCTCGTAGGCCACCTGCATGGCCTTCTGGCGCGCCACGAAGCGGGCCAGGGCGTCGTCGTGGAAGATCACGAGGTAGCTCGCCGCGCCCGCCCAGAGGCCCGTGAGCACCAGGGCCGCCAGGAGAAGCCGACCGCGCAGCCGGCCCAGCAGGCGCGCGGAGCGGTCGGCCAGCGGCCTCGGGGCTGTGCGGGGCTCGTGCATGGCGGAGACATCCGGATGCGGCGCTCCTTCATGACAGGCTAACCTTAACGAAGCGCCAAGCCACCGCGACGAGGGTCGGCGCGGCGCAGCCGGTTCGCCCGGGTGATCCCGCCCGCGACCTCGGCCCGGGGTGCCGGCCAGGTACCGCGCGGGTTCTGGAGTCCTCCTTCGAGGCTCCGCTTCGCTGCGCACCTCAGGATGAGGTCGTGGGTTGGGGAACCCGGACGGTGACTCCCACCCTCTCGCCTCATCCTGAGGTGCCCCCGCAAGGGGGCCTCGAAGGAGCCCTCCAGGGATCGCGCGCGAGCTGAAACTCTCCTTCGACGCTCCGCGCCTCCGGATGAGGTCGCGCGGGGGCCCACAACACGCTGGAAAGCGATCGACCCGGCCGAACAGGCGTTCACGGCAGGGCGCGGGCGGCCTCCAGCACCTCCTCGGCGTGGCCTGGAACCTTCACCTTGGGCCAGACCCGGCTGATGCGGCCCTCGCGATCGATCAGGACGGTGGTGCGCTCCACCCCCATGTACTTGCGCCCGTACATGCTCTTCTCGACCCACACCCCGTAGGCCCCGAGCATCGCCTTGCCCTCGTCGGAGGCGAGCGGGAAGGTAAGGCCGTACTTCGACCGGAACTTGTCGTGGCTCTTCACCGGGTCCGGCGAGACGCCGATCACTCGGGCATCGGCGGCCGCGAAGGCGTCGCCGAGGGCGTTGAAGCCCTGCGCTTCGAGCGTGCAGCCGCTCGTATCGTCCTTCGGGTAGAAGTAGAGCACGACTTTGTGACCCCGGAACCCGCTCAGGGTGATTGTCTCGCCGCCCGCTCCGGGCAAGTCGAAGTCGGGAGCCGGCGCGCCGGGTTCGAGGGACATCATGCCTTCCTTTCGGCCGAATGATGATGTGCTTGGGATCGTGGCGTTCCGGGAGCGCCGCCCACGCGACGAAGCCCGGATCACCCCGTGCCGCGAGCTTGGCCGGCGATCCGACCCAGCTGTCAAGGTTTGAATGGTTGAGGAAACGGCCCCGGGATCCAGCACGGACGGATCCCCGGCGCGCCCCAAGGGGCGGCGCTGGCGCGGCATCTGCCTCGGGGCGGCGCTCTCCCTCGTCCTCCTCGTGGGGCTCGCGGTCGGGGTGGGCGTCCTGCGCCTCGCCTACGGCCCCCTGCGCATCGACGGGCTGTCCGGCCGCGTCGCCGCAGCGGTCGCGGAGCGGATCGGCCCGGGCTGGACGATCAGCCTGCGCGACAGCGCGCTGGAGCTCGATGCCGAGCGATCGCTCGCGCTGCGCGTCGCCGGCCTCGACATCCGCAATCCGCAGGGCGCCCTCGTGGTGCGGGCCCCCCTCGCCGTGGTCAGCCTCGACACCTGGGGCTTGCTGCGGCTGACCGTGCAGCCACGCTCGATCGAGTTCCGCGACGTGCAGATGACCGCCCTGGTGCACCGGGACGGCTCCATCGCCTTCGCGGCCTCGGAGCCGACCCATCCGGGCGAGATCAAGCCTCAGACGCTGCCCAGCGTCGATCCGGCCCGCGGCACCGTCTCCCCCCTCTCGGCGGCGGTGGCCTCGATCTTCGGCGTCGTGCTCGACTCCGCCGGCGTCGTCGGGGCCCTCGACCGCGCCCGCATCACCGATGCCCGCCTGACCCTGATCGACGAGGATGCGCGCGAGCGGGCGGTGTTCGAGCACGTCAACGGCCTGTTCGGCCGCGACCCGACCCAGGACGCGCGCCAGTTCGAGCTGCGCATCGACGGGCCGCACGGGGAGTGGCGCTTCGGCGGCAGCCTGCGCGAGGCCGGGGGCACCCGCCGCACCGGAATCATCACCCTCGACGACCTGCCGGTCACCGACCTGCTGCTGCTCTCCGGCCAGTCCAAGCTCCCCGTGACCACGGACCTCAAGGTCTCGGCCCGCGCCGACGTCGCTCTCGATAGCGGCCGCCTCGAGGCCATGCGCGCGACCCTGCACACCAGCGACGGCAACCTCCTCATCGAGGAGAAGGACTTCAACCCCGTCACCATCGAGAGCCTGAAGGCGACCGCGAGCTGGGACGAGACCGCCCGCGCGATGAAGCTCGAAGGGCTCGACTACCTCGGCGCCGGCAACGCCGTGCACCTCACCGGCGCCTGGACGGAGAGCCCGGCGGGCGCCGACTCAGCCTGGACGGCGAGCTTCTCGGGCCGCGACGCGACGCTGCGCGGCGCCAACGCGGCCGACAAGCCGGTGCGCATCGCGAGCCTCGACGGCCACCTCACGGGCCGCGCGGGCGGCATCGCGATCGACGACTTCCGGGTCGCGGGCGAGGGGGTGGGCGGGCGCATCACCGGCACCCTCGGCACCACCGCCGACGAGGACGGGCTGACGCTCCACATCACCGCGCAGGACACCGAGGCCCGGCCCGCCCTGCGGCTGTGGCCCGAGCACATCGCGCCCGCGGCCCGCACCTACCTCGTCGACGAGCTGCGCTCGGGCCGCGTCGAGGCGGTGGACATCACGGTCGACATGTCGGCGGCCGAGCTCGCGGCGGCCACGAAGGGCGACCCGATGCCCGACAACGCCGTGCACATCGATTTCCGCGTCGCGAACGCGACCCTGAACATCTCGGCCGACGCCCCGCCCCTCAGCCGCGGGGCTGCGGCGGGCGTCATCACGGGGCGCACCACCAACATCCGCAACGTCACCGCCGAGATCCGGCTGCCCGAGAACCGCGCGCTCGCGATCACCGACGGCACCTTCCAGATCCCCGAGATCAGCCCGGACCGGGTGGTCGCCCAGATCGGCCTGCGGCTCGGCGGCGGGGCGGACGCCCTCGCGGCCCTGCTGCAGACCAAGATGTTCCGCAGCCTGACGGGGGCCGACATCGACCCAGCCTCGGTCAAGGGCCACGCCGACCTGCGCGTCGACTTCCCCCTGGACCTGAAGCACATCCCCGACCTGCCCGACCTGCCGGTGACGCTCGGGGGCAACCTCACCGACCTCACGGTGGACAAGGCCTTCGGCAAGGATCGGCTGGAGGCCGGCCGCTTCGCGGTCGCCTACGATCGGAGCGGATTCTCGCTCAAGGGCGACGGACGCATCCTCGGCTCGCCGCTCACCGTGGACCTGCGGCAGCCGAAGCCGGGCGCCCCCGGGGAGGCCCTGGTCACCCTGAGCCTCGACGAGGCGCTGCGGGCCCGCAAGGGGCTGCCGGTGGCGCCCCAGCTTGCCGGCACCGTGCCGGTGCGGGCGAGCGTGGCGGTGGGCCGGCCGGGGCCCGGCCGGGCGCCCGTCCGGGTGGAGGCCGACCTCGCCCGCGCCTCGATCGACGGGCTGCTCCCGGGGCTCGTAAAGCCCGCCGGCAAGCCCGGCCGCCTGAGCTTCACCTACCTCGACAACGGCGCCGACCGGGCCTCCGAACTGCGCGACATCGTGTTCGATGCAGCCCCCGCCGCCGCCCGCGGCAGTGCCGTGCTGGCGAGCGACGGCGGCCTCGACAAGGCCGACTTCACGAGCGTCAAGCTCTCGCCCGGCGACGACATGCGCGTGGCGCTCGACCGGAGCGGCAACACCTACAAGGTCACCGTGAAGGGCGCCGTCGCCGACGCGCGGCCGTTCCTGAAGTCCCTCGGGGACGCGAAGGCCGGCAAGGAGCAGGCCCCCAAGGACATCGAGGCGGACATCGCCCTCAACATCCTCACGGGCTTCAACGACGAGGCCCTGACCAACGCGAGCCTCCGCCTCGGCCTTCGCGGCCGGGACCTGCGGCAGGCGACCATCCAGGGGCGGTTCCGGGCCTCGCCCCTCTCGGCGAGCGTCACCCGCGGCGAGCGCGGGGCGCCCCTGCTCGCCCTGGAATCGGCCGATGCGGGCGCGACGCTGCGCTTCGCCGACATCTACAAGCGCATGTACGGCGGCAAGCTCGCCGCGAGCCTCTCCCTCACCGACGGCCCGCAGGCCGGCATCATCCAGATTCGCAGCTTCACCCTGCGGAACGAACCGGCGCTGTCGAGCATCATGGCGCAGAGCCCGGAGCCGGCCGAGACCGTCGACGGCCGGGGCCGCCGCCGCCCCGCGGCCCAGCCCGCGAGCGAGGTCACCTTCGATCGCATGCGGGCGAACTTCGTACGCAACGGCGGCCGGGTCGACTTCACGGACGCCGCGATCTCCAACGCCGTGATGGGCTTCACCCTCGCGGGCTACCTCGACACGACCCGCAGCCTCACGGACATCAAGGGGACGTTCGTGCCGCTCTACGGCCTCAACAACGTGGTGGCGCAGCTGCCGGTGATCGGGCCGCTCCTCGGCGGCGGCCACAACGAGGGGCTGTTCGCCATCAACTTCCGGGTGGCCGGCAAGCTCGGCGCGCCGGACGTCAGCGTAAACCCGCTCTCGGCCGTGGCGCCGGGCTTCCTGCGCAAGCTGTTCAGCGCCGGCGGCAACGAGAGCTTCGCCGACGGCTTGCCGCAGCAGGCGCCGAGCGACCGCTGAGGCGCGCTACTCCGCCCGCAGCAGCACGTGCTTCTTGCGGCCGAAGGAGAGCTTGATCACCCCGTCCTGCGTGAGGTCGCCCGTGCCGAGCACGGCGCGTTCGTCGCTCACCGGAACGTCGTTGACCCGCAGGCCGCCGTTCTTGATCTGCCGGCGCGCCTCGCTCGTGGAGGGCACGAGGCGCGCGTGCTCCGGCCCGAACGCCGTCAGCACGCCGAGGCCCGCCTCCAGCGCGCTCCGCGCCACCACGACGGTTGGAAGGTCGGCCGCGAGCGTGCCCTCGACGAAGGTCTTGCGGGCGGTCTCGGCTGCGGCCTCGGCCGCTTCGCGCCCGTGCATCAGGGCGGTGGCCTCGGTGGCCAGCACCGCCTTGGCGGCGTTGATCTCGGCCCCCCCGAGGGCGCCGAGGCGGCCGATCTCGTCCATCGGCAGCAGCGTGAACAGCTTGAGGAAGCGGACCACGTCCGCGTCCTCGGTGTTGCGCCAGAACTGCCAGTAATCGTAGGGCGACAGCATCCCGGCATCGAGCCAGACGGCGCCGGCCGCGGTCTTGCCCATCTTGGCGCCGGAGGCGGTGGTGAGGAGCGGGCAGGTGATCCCGTAGAGCTGCGGCGTGCCGAGGCGGCGGCCGAGATCGATCCCGTTGACGATGTTGCCCCACTGGTCCGAGCCGCCCATCTGCAGGATGCAGCCGTAGCGGCGGTTCAGCTCCACGAAGTCGTAGGACTGCAGGATCATGTAGTTGAATTCCAGGAACGACAGCTCCTGGTCGCGCTCCAGGCGCATCCGCACGCTGTCCATCGACATCATGCGGTTGACGGAGAAGTGCCGCCCGATGTCGCGCAGCATCTCGATGTAGTTGAGCTTCGTCAGCCACTCGGCGTTGTCGACCATGGCGGCCTCGCCCCGGCCCTCCCCGAAGGTGAGGAACCGCGCGAAGGTCTTCTTGATGCCCTCCTTGTTGGCCTCGATCTGCTCCAGCGTGAGGATCTTGCGGCTCTCGTCGCGCCCGGAGGGGTCGCCGACCCGGGTGGTGCCGCCGCCCATCAGGGCGATCGGCCGGCCGCCGGTGGCCTGCAGCCAGTGCAGCATCATGATCGAGAGCAGGTGGCCGACGTGCAGGGAGGCCGCCGTGCAATCGTAGCCCACGTAGGTCGTCAGCCGCCCCTCCGCCGCCGCGGCGTCGATGCCGGCGAGGTCGGAGGCCTGGTGGACGTAGCCGCGCTCGGTCAGGACGCGCAGGAACTCGGAGCGGACGGGGGCTTCAGCGGAGGACATGACGGGCTCGGGTCTCGGATCTTCGCCGCGGGCGGAGCGGGACAGCGGGGAACCCGCGTGCTAGCACCTCGGGCGCGGTGTCGGGGGCTCTTAGCAGGGCGTCCGCGGAAAGGCACGGGCCGGTATCGCAGGTCCAGGTGCGGGACGGCGCCCGGCGGAGACGGGCTGCGCGGGAGAGCCATGGCGATGATGCGGGCGATCGGCCTGATGAGCGGGACCTCCCTGGACGGCGTCGACGTGGCGCTGATCGAGACCGACGGCGCGGACATCCGCGTGGTGCGCGGCCACAACGGCTTCCTCGAACCCCTCGGCCCCACGGGCTACCGCGCCTACACCGACGAGGACCGGACGCTGCTGCGGCAGGCGCTGAGCGATTCCGAGGCGGTCGCCGCGCGCGACGAGCGGCCCGGCTGCCTGCCCGAGGCCGAGGCCTTCGTGACCCGCGCGCACGCCGAGGCGGTCGAGAGCTTCCTGTCCGAGAACGGGCTCACGCCCGCCGACATCGACGTGATCGGCTTCCACGGCCAGACCGTGGTGCACCGCCCGGACCAGCGCATGAGCGTGCAGATCGGCGATGGCGCGGCCCTGAGCCGCCGCCTCGGCATCCCGGTCGTGTCCGACATGCGCATCGCCGACGTGGAGGCGGGCGGGCAGGGGGCGCCGCTGGTGCCGGCCTTCCACGCGGCACTGGCGCGCGCCTCGGGCTTCGAGGGGGCGCTCGGCGTCCTCAACATCGGCGGCGTCGCCAACGCGACGATCATCGATTCGAGGGGCAACGTCCTCGCCTTCGACACCGGCCCCGGCAACGCCCTCATCGACGACTGGATGCGCGAGCGCACCGGCCGCGCCCTCGACGACGGCGGCCGCACGGCGGCCCGCGGGCGACCGGACGAGCCGCTGCTCGCCTGGCTCCTGATCCACCCGTTCTTCGCGCGGCGGCCGCCGAAGTCCCTGGACCGCAACTGGTTCTCCCACAAGCTCGCGGGCCAGCTCTCGACGGAGGACGGGGCCGCGACGCTCACGGCCTTCACGGCCCGGGCTGTCGCCCGCGCCCTCGACCACGCGCCGGAGGCGCCGGCCCGCTGGATCGTGGCGGGCGGCGGCGCCCGCAACGGCGAGTTGCTCAGGCTGCTGAACTACCATCTGCGGTCGGAGATCACGACGGCCGACGCCATCGGCTGGTCCTCGGCCTACCTGGAGGCGCAGGCCTTCGCGCACCTCGCCGTGCGCTCGCTGAAGGGCCTGCCGCTCACGTTCCCGGCGACCACCGGCGTGCGCGAGCCGATGACCGGCGGGGTGCTGTCGCGGCCGTAGGAGTTCGTCGGGGATTCTTCCAAAGAGCGCGGGGTCAGACATTAATTCACCGGCGAGCCGCCCCCGCCGCGTCAGGGCACGCGGGGACCGGGCGAGGGGGCGACCGCCTCGGCCCGGCCCGTCCGGCCGGGCACCGGCCGGGCGCGGGCGCCGTAGACGCTGAGCGCGATGCCGAGCAGGATCAGCGCGGCCCCCGCCGCCTCCACGAGGCCGAACGGCTCACCGAGCAGGGTGCTCGTGCTGGAGATCCCCACCACCGGCACCAGGAGCGCGAAGGGCGTGACGGTCGCGGCCGGGTAGCGGCTGAGCAGCTGGCTCCACAGGGCGAAGGCGAGGATCGTCGCCGGATAGGCGATGAACAGCACCGCGGCGAGCGTCCCGGCATCGGCGTGGCGCAGGCCCACCGCGATCGCCGCCGGCCCCTCGGCGAGGAGCGAGAGCAGCAGGAGCGGCGGCGTCGCGACGAGGCTGCCCCAGACGATCAGCGGCAGCATGTCGATGCGGCCCGCCGCCTTCACGATGATGTTGGAGCACGCCCAGGCGAGCGCCGCGCCGAGGACGAGGCCGAGGGGCAGCAGCATCGCGTGCCGCGCCTTGTAGACGGCGATGACGGCAACCCCCGCCGCGGCCACGAGGGCGCCCGCCACCTGCAACCCGCTCGGACGCTCGTTGAACGCCAGGTAGGAGAGGCCGATCGTGAAAAAGACCTGCATCTGGATCACCAGGGAGGACAGGCCCGCGGGCATGCCGATGGCGATCGCGAAGAACAGGAGGCCGAACTGCACGACGCCGAGGGAGAGGCCGAACGCCACCACGGTGCCGACCGAGGCCTTCGGCGGCCGCACGAGGAAGACGCCGGGCAGCGCCGCCAGGAGAAAGCGCAGGCCCGTCAGCAGCAGCGGCGGCAGCGCCTCGAGCCCGATCTTGATCGCCACGAAGTTGACGCCGAGCAGCGTGACGACGAGGAGCGCCGCCAGGATATCACGCCAGGACATTACGCAACGCCATCCCGACCCACTCCCGTCCCGCGGCCCCGAATCGTCCGGCGGCCCGGGCGAGGGACCTGACCCGAGCGGATCGCCGCCGTCGAGGTACGGTTTGGCGATTCCCGACCAGCACGATTCGCGCGCCCGTGGGGGCCGGCGGAGTAACGGATTTGTGGGCCGCGCGAAGCCGCGCTAGAGCGGGCGCGCCATGTCGCACAACACGTTCGGCCACCTCTTCCGCGTTACCACCTTCGGCGAGAGCCACGGGGTCGCCCTCGGCTGCGTGGTCGACGGCTGCCCGCCCGGCCTGCCGCTGGAGGCCGACGAGATCCAGGCCGAGCTCGACCGGCGCAAGCCCGGCCAGTCGCGCTTCACGACCCAGCGGCGGGAGCCCGATCAGGTACGGATCCTCTCCGGCGTGTTCGCGGACGACCGCACGGGCGGCCGCCAGCTCACCACCGGCACGCCCATCGCGCTGATGATCGAGAACACCGACCAGCGCTCGAAGGACTATTCGGAGATCCGCGACAGCTACCGGCCCGGCCACGCCGACTACGCCTACGAGGCCAAGTACGGCATCCGCGACTACCGGGGCGGCGGCCGCTCGTCGGCGCGGGAGACCGCCGCCCGCGTCGCGGCCGGCGCCGTCGCCCGCAAGGTGCTGCCGGCCGGCGTCACGATCCGCGCCGCCCTCGTCCAGATGGGCCCGCACGCGATCGACCGGGCGAACTGGGACTGGGAGGAGGTCGCCCGCAACCCGTTCTTCTGCCCGGACGCCGAAGCGGCGGCGGCCTACGAGACCTACCTCGACGGCATCCGGCGGGACGGCTCCTCGGTGGGCGCCGTGATCGAGGTGATCGCCGAGGGCGTGCCGGCGGGCCTCGGCGCGCCGGTCTACGGCAAGCTCGACGCGGACCTCGCCGCCGCCATGATGTCGATCAACGCCGTCAAGGGCGTCGAGATCGGCGACGGCTTCGCGGCGGCGGCGCTCCGCGGCGAGGACAACGCGGACGAGATGCGCGCCTCGAACGACGGCCGCCCGGCCTTCCTCGCCAACCACGCCGGCGGCGTGCTCGGCGGCATCTCGACGGGCCAGCCGATCGTCTGCCGCTTCGCCGTGAAGCCGACCTCCTCGATCCTCACTCCGCGCCGCTCCGTGACCCGCGACAACCGCGAGGTCGACCTGATCACCAAGGGCCGCCACGACCCCTGCGTCGGCATCCGCGCCGTGCCGGTCGCCGAGGCCATGATGGCCTGCGTGCTCGCCGATCACCATCTGCGCCACAGAGGCCAGGTCGGCTCCGACGCCTGACCGGCCCGAAGCGCCCCGCAACACGAGACGAGACCCCTTTGCCCCACACCAGCGTCACCGAGGCCATCGAGGCCTTCGCCCGCGGCGAGATCGTGGTCGTCACCGACGACGACGATCGCGAGAACGAGGGCGACCTCGTCGTTGCGGCCTCCCTCTGCACGCCGGAGAAGATGGCGTTCATCATCCGCAACACCTGCGGCATCGTCTGCGCGCCGCTCTCCCTGGGCGAGGCGCGCCGCCTGCGCCTCGACCCGATGGTGGCCTCGAACGACGCGCCCCTCGGCACCGCCTTCACGGTGACGGTCGACGTCAAGCACGGGCTGACCACCGGGATCTCGGCCGAGCAGCGCTGCAACACGGTGCGGGCGCTCGCCAACGGCAACATGGGCGCCTCCGACTTCGTGCGCCCCGGCCACGTCTTCCCGCTGATCGCCCGCGACGGCGGCGTGCTGATGCGCTCCGGCCATACGGAGGCCGCCGTCGATCTCTGCCGCCTCGCCGACCTGCCGCCGGTGGGCGTGATCTGCGAGCTCGCCAACGACGACGGCACCGTGATGAAGGGGCCGCAGATCGAGAGCTTCGCTGAAGCGCACGACCTCAAGCGGGTCTCGGTGGCGGACCTGATCGCCTACCGCCAGGCCCGCGACAAGCTCGTCGAGCGGGTCGGCACCTTCCCGGTGCGCACCGAGTTCGGCGAGATGACCGGCTACGCCTACACGACGCCCTTCGAGGCGATCCAGCAATTCGCCTTCGTGCACGGCCGCATCGGGGACGGCCGTGACGTGCTGGTGCGCCTGCATCGCTCGAACGTCGTTGCCGACGTCATCGAGGGCGGCCGCCAGGTCGAGGCGGTGATGCGCCGCTTCGCGCGGGAGGGGCGGGGGGTTCTCGTCTACCTGCGCGACGGCACCGCCGGCGTGCCGCTGTCCCGCTTCCAGGAGGGCGGCAGCGAGGAGGGGGCCGAGGCCCAGCGGGTGCGCCAGTGGCGCGAGGTCGGCCTGGGCGCGCAGATCCTGCGGGACCTCGGCGTGGTCTCGATCCGCAACCTCGCGACCTCCGCGCGCTCCTACGTCGGCCTCTCGGGCTTCGGCATCGAACTCGTCGGGGACGAGCCGCTGGAGGGGTGAGGGGCAGCCAAGCCCCCGCGGGCGGCGGCCCGGCTGCGCCTCAGCGCCCCATCAGGGCGTCGACGTGCGCGGACACGGAGCGGCCGAGGCCCTCCAGGCTGTAGCCGCCCTCGAGCACCGAGACGAGGCGCCCGCCGGCGTGGCGGTCGGCGAGTTCCATCACCTTGCGGGTCGCCCAGCCGAAATCCGCCTCGTCCAGGCGGAGGTTGGCGAGCGGGTCCAGCCGGTGCGCGTCGAAGCCCGCCGACAGGATGACGACGTCCGGCCGGAAGGCCTCGACCCGGGCGAGGATCCCCACCTCGAAAGCCTCGCGAAACACGGCGCCGTCGTCGTTCGGACGTAGCGGCACGTTGACGATCGTGTCCTTCGTGCCGCGCTCGCCCGCCGCGCCGGTGCCGGGGAACAGCGGCATCTGGTGGGTGGAGGCGTACATCACGCTGCCGTCGTCCCAGAAGATGTCCTGCGAGCCGTTGCCGTGGTGGACGTCCCAGTCGATCAGCGCGACCCGGGTCGCGCCGTGCGCCGTCCGGGCGTGAAGGGCCGCGATGGCCGCCTGGTTGAACAGGCAGAAGCCCATGGCCCGGGTGCGCTCGGCGTGGTGCCCGGGCGGGCGCATGGCCACGAAGGCGTTGGCGCATTCCCCCTTCAGCACGGCGTCGACCGCGTGGACCGCGCCGCCCACCGCCCGCAGCGCCGCGTCGAGGCTGCCCGGCGACATCAGCGTATCGGAATCGATCTGCACGAGGCCGTGCTCGGGGGAGGCCGCGACGATCGCCTCCACGTAGGCCTCGGGGTGGGCGAGGGTGGCGACCTGCGCCTCGGCGCGGGGCGCGAGGGCCCGGACGAGGCCGGAGAAGCGCTCGGCCTCCAGGACGCGGTCGACCGCGCGGATCCGCTCGGGCCGCTCGGGATGGCCCTCGGGGACCACGTGGTCGAGGGCGGCGGGGTGGCTCACGTACAGGGTGGTCACGATGGTTTCTCCCGGGGGCCCGGCTCTTCGAGGCCGTGCATCCTGTCGCCGCGTCGCAACAAGCCGGGCAAATGTGCCATGGGCACCCTTCGGAGGCTACGGGCGGCGGGCGAGAGCGCCTAAGCTCGTCACGGTCCGTCAACCGTGATCCGCGGCGACGGACCCCTGCCGCCGGACCGCCCCATGCGCCACGCCCTCCTGATCCCCGCGCTCGCCGCCCTCCTGGCCGGCTGCAACTTCAAGGGCGTGCCGGACCCCAAGCTCTCCTCGCGCGACGCGGCCTACATGGCCCTGGTGCCGGAGGCCGAGTTCGACGCGCACTTCGCGCGCTACCAGGTCGACGACCCGACCAAGGAACCGCCCGGCACCATCGTGGTCGAGGCGAAGGCCCGCCAGCTCTACTTCGTCCTGCCGGGCGGTCGCGCGATCCGCTACGGCGTCACGGTCGGGGACGAGGCCTACGGTTGGACCGGCACCGCCACGGTGAGCCGCAAGGCGGAGTGGCCGGCCTGGAGCCCGCCGGCCGAGATGGTCCGCCGCTGGCCGCACGTCCACGCGATGGAGGGCGGCCCGATGAACCCGTTGGGCGCGCGGGCCCTCTACCTGTCGGACCACGGCCGCGACACCCTCTACCGGATCCACGGCACCAACGAGCCCGAGAAGATCGGGCAGGCCGCCTCCTCGGGCTGCATCCGCATGCGCAACATCGACGTGGTGGACCTGTTCGAGCGGGTCCCGGTCGGCACCCGCGTGATCGTGCGCTGAGCGCCGCAAGCAACGATCCGGAAAGGCTCGATCGTGAGCAGGCTTTAACCTGAACGCGGGTTCAGACTCACCCGTTAACCTCTGAAGATGATGCCCTCCCGCATAGTCGAGACATACAGGGACTAAGACCGGTCCGAACAAAGACCGGGGGAGCATCAAGAGATGATCAACGCTTCGCTGCAGAACTTCTGTAACCGTATCGTCGGCGCCGGCCGGATCACCCGCGCCGACGTCCGCATCCTCGGCCGCGAGCTCCTGCCCGACGGCCTCACGAGCCGCGACGAGGCCGACATGCTGATCGCCCTCGACCGGGCCGTCCCGCAGGCCGACGCCGCCTTCGCGGACTTCCTCGTGGCGGCGGTGGTCGACCTCGCGGTGTGGGGCGAGCGCCCCACCGGCCGGATCGACCGCGAGACGGCGCGGTGGCTCGCCGACTCCATCGGCAACGGCACCGGCCCGACGCCGACCGGCGCCCGCATCGCCTTCGAGATCGTCCGCGAGGCGCAGGCGACCGACGAGCACCTCGTCGCCTACGCGCTCAAGGCCAACCGGCGCGTGGCCGGCGAAGCCGCCGCCGACGAGATCCCGGGCGAGAGCCTGCGCCGGGCCGCCTGAGGTCCCGGCGACCAGGCTTCGTCGGTGCGAAACAGGTCGCCGCCGGACGAAGGTCGCCTTCCAGAACGCGCACAAGTGCTTTAACGGGAGCAAAGCTTGAGTTTGGGCCGCGCGGCCGAACCTCTCCCGAAGCGGGTGCGATGTTCATGTTTGAGAAGATCCTGATCGCGAACCGCGGCGAGATCGCCTGCCGGGTCATCAAGACCGCCCGCCGCATGGGCATCAAGACCGTCGCGGTCTACTCGGATGCCGACCGGGACGCCGTGCACGTCGCCATGGCGGACGAGGCCGTCCATATCGGCCCGGCGCCGGCCGCGCAGTCCTACCTCGTCATCGAGAAGATCGTGGAGGCCTGCAAGCGGACCGGGGCGCAGGCCGTGCACCCGGGCTACGGCTTCCTGTCCGAGCGCGAGGCGTTCCCGAAGGCGCTCGCCGAGGCCGGCATCGTCTTCATCGGCCCGAACCCCGGCGCCATCGCCGCCATGGGCGACAAGATCGAGTCCAAGAAGGCCGCGGCCGAGGCCAAGGTCTCGACGGTACCGGGCTTCCTCGGCGTCATCGACAGCCCCGAGCACGCCGTGCAGATCGCCGACGAGATCGGCTACCCCGTCATGATCAAGGCCTCGGCCGGCGGCGGCGGCAAGGGCATGCGCATCGCCCACTCCTCCGGCGAGGTCGCGGAGGGCTTCGCCCGCGCCAAGTCCGAGGCCTCCTCCTCCTTCGGCGACGACCGGGTCTTCGTCGAGAAGTTCATCACCGATCCGCGCCACATCGAGATTCAGGTCATCGGCGACAAGCACGGGAACGTGATCTACCTCGGCGAGCGCGAATGCTCGATCCAGCGCCGCAACCAGAAGGTGATCGAGGAAGCGCCGTCGCCGCTCCTCGACGAGGAGACCCGCCGCAAGATGGGCGAGCAGGCGGTCGCGCTCGCGCGGGCCGTCAACTACGATTCCGCCGGCACGGTCGAGTTCGTGGCGGGCCAGGACAAGTCCTTCTACTTCCTGGAGATGAACACCCGCCTGCAGGTGGAGCATCCGGTCACCGAGATGATCACCGGCCTCGACCTCGTCGAGCTGATGATCCGGGTGGCGGCGGGCGAGACGCTTCCCCTCGGTCAGGCGGACGTGAAGCTCAACGGCTGGGCGGTGGAGAGCCGCGTCTACGCCGAGGACCCGACCCGCAACTTCCTGCCCTCCATCGGCCGGCTCACCACCTACCAGCCGCCCGAGGAGGGGCCGCAGGGCGCCGCGATCGTCCGCAACGACACCGGCGTCGAGGAGGGCGGCGAGATCGCGATCCACTACGACCCGATGATCGCCAAGCTCGTCACCTGGGCGCCGACGCGCGCTGAGGCGATCGAGGCGCAGGGTCAGGCCCTCGACGCCTTTGCGATCGACGGCATCCGCCACAACATCCCGTTCCTCGCCGCCCTGATGGCGCATCCGCGCTGGCGCGAGGGCAACCTCTCCACCGGCTTCATCGCCGAGGAGTTCCCCGAGGGCTTCGCGGCGCCGGAGCCGAAGGGTGCCATCGCCCGGCGCATGGCGGCCGCCGCGGCGGCGATCGACCACAAGCTGAACCAGCGCAAGCGCGGCATCTCCGGCCAGATGCGCGACCCGAGCCTCCTCCACTTCGAGCGCGACCGCGTGGTGACGCTGGCCGGCGAGAGCTACCCGGTGACGGTCGACGTGCGGGACGGCGACCTCGTCGTCACCGAGGCGGACGGCACGGCGCTCACGATCCTGAGCGACTGGCGCCCCGGCGAGCCGGTCTGGACCGGGCAGATCGGCCCCGAGCGCGTCGCGATCCAGGTGCGCGGGCTGCTCAACGGCGTCGCCCTCCAGCACGCCGGCGCGGCTGCCGAGGCCCGGGTCTACACCCGGCGCGAGGCCGAGCTCGCCGCGCTGATGCCGGTCAAGGAGCAGGCGGGCTCGGGCAAGCAGGTGCTCTGCCCGATGCCGGGCCTCGTGAAGGCGATCCTGGTCAAGGAAGGCCAGGAGGTGAAGAACGGCGAGCCGCTGGCCATCGTCGAGGCCATGAAGATGGAGAACGTGCTGCGCGCCGAGCGCGACGCCACGGTCTCCACGATCCAGGCCAAGGAGGGCGACAGCCTCGCGGTCGACGCGGTGATCCTCGAATTCGCCTGACGAGCGGCGCTTGCCGCTCTACTTCGCCTACGGCGCCAACATGGACGCCGCCGCGATGGCGCTCCGCTGCCCGGCCTCGACGCTGATTGGGCAGGGGCGCCTGCAGCGGCATCGCTTCCTGATCATGCGCGAGGGCTACGCCACGGTGGTGCGCGACCCCACCCGCACGGTCTGGGGCGTGCTCTGGGACCTCGCCCTCTCCGACGTCCCGGCCCTCGACCGCTACGAGGGCGTCTCCGGCGGGCTCTACGTGAAGGCCTACCAGCCCGTGGTCACGGGGGCGGGGATCAGGCGCGCCCTGATCTACTTCGGGCGCAGCACCTCGGCCGGCGTGCCGCGGCACGGCTACCTCGAAGCCGTGGTCGCCGCCGCGCGGTCCGCGCAGCTCCCCGAGGACTACATCCGGTCCCTCGCGAGCTGGCAGCGCGGACCCGGCGCGTAGCCGGCGCGCCGTCCCGCCGGACAGCGCGAGCCATTCGCCGCGCGCATCCGGCCTCGGCTGAGGCCGCACACATCCGCCGCCGATGTCGCGCGCTTCTTGCTTGTGCTCTCGCGAACCGATCGGACGACAGGCGGGAGGCCTTCCCATGGATTTCGTGAAACCCACCGACATGGCGGCTGCCATGAGCGACTCGGGTGTGCTGCGCGCGCAGCTGCCGATCCGGGACATGCTGGTGCGCGGCATGATGGCCGGCGCGCTGCTCGGCATCGCCACCAGCCTCGCGGTGACCGCGACCATGCAGACCGGCGTGCCCTTCGTCGGCGCCGTGGTGTTCCCGGTCGGCTTCGTGATGATCGTCTGTCTCGGGCTCGAGCTCTGCACCGGAAATTTCGGGATCCTCGGCCTGTCCTACATGGAGGGGCGGATCGCCCTCGGGCCGATGATGCGCAACTTCGCCTGGGGCTTCGTAGGCAACCTGATCGGCAGCCTGATCTACGCCCTGCTCCTCGTGGTGGCCCTCACCAACGCCTGGCACGCACCCGTCGCGGGCGTCGCGCAGAAGCTCGTCGAGATCGCGCAGGCGAAGACCCTCACCTACGAGGCGCTGGGCACCGCCGGGCTCGTCACCTGCTTCGTCAAGGCGATGCTCTGCAACTGGATGGTCTGCCTCGGCGTGACGATGTCCCTGATGTCGAGCTCCACCTTCGGCAAGGTGTTCGGCGCCTGGCTGCCGATCCTCCTGTTCTTCGCGCAGGGCTTCGAGCACGCCGTGGTGAACATGTTCGTCATCCCGGCGGGCATGATGCTCGGCGCGCCGGTCCACCTCAGCGAGTGGTGGCTGTGGAACCAGATCCCGGTCACGCTGGGCAATTTTGCGGGCGGCGTCCTGTTCATCTCGGTCGCCTGGTACCTGACCTATCGGCCGAGGAGCACCGAGCCAACCCGCGCCGAGGCCCATCGGCAGGGGCGCGCGGCGATCGCCCGCTGAGGGAGCGAAACCGCGCCGTTCGCATTGACGCAGCGCCCGGGGCGCGTCGCCCCGGGCCCTCACCGGAGCGGCGCGTGCCCGAGACCCGTACCGTCGATGTCGTCGTCACAGGCCGCGTGCAGGGCGTCGGCTTCCGCGTCTGGACGCAGCATCAGGCCCAGCTGCACGGCCTGACGGGGCACGTCTGCAACCGCGCGGACGGTGCCGTCCAGGCGACCCTGTGCGGGCCCGCCGCCGCCGTCGAGACCATGCTGAAGGCGCTCCGCTCCGGCCCGCGCGGATCGGACGTCGCGGACGTGACCGTGCAGGAGGCCGCCGACTTCGCGGGCGAGGGCTTCGAGATCCGGCACTGACGGGATCGGGCCACTCAGCGGCGGATCAGCATCACGCCGCCGATCAGCAGCAGCACGCCGAGGAGCCGCGGGCCGTCGACGGCGCGCTGGGCCAGCCCGAGCACCCCGTAATGGTCGGCCAGCACGGATGCGAGCATCTGGCCCGCCACGAGCAGCGCGATGAAGGGCGCGGCCCCCAGGCGCGGGACCAGCAGGATCGAGAGGGCGATGTAGACGGCGCCGAACAGCCCGCCGATCCAGGCCCACCCCGGGATGCGCGCCGCCACGGCCGCGGACGGCACGGGATCGCGCAGCGCGAGGGCCAGGAGCGCCATGCAGGCGAGGCCTACGAGATAGCTCATGAAGCCCGACCAGGCCGCCGAGGACAGCGCCGTGCGCAGGTTCGTGTTCAGCACCTGCTGAACCACGATGCTGACGCCCGCCAGCACGGCGAGGATCGAGGGAACGAGGATCTGGAGCATCGCCGGCCGGGCCATCGCGAGGATCGGTGCGACCCGCGCACGATGCCGGCCGCCCCCTTGACAACCACGCGCCGCCCATGCCGTCAAATGCCCGATAGCGCCGCTTCGATGCGTATCAGGCATGATCAATCCGGCCCATCTCGACCTGTTCCGAGCCGTGCTGCGCCACGGTGGCATGACGCGCGCCGCGGCCGCCCTCGGCATCGGCCAGCCCCACATCAGCCGCAGCATCGCGCAGCTCGAGGCGGATCTCGGCTTCCCGCTCTTCGTGCGCGGCCACGGCAGCGCCCTTCCGACCCGGGAGGGCGAGGCCTTCGCCCGGGAGGTGGATCAAACCTACGCGGGCCTCGAACACCTGCGCCACGCGGCCGCCGGGATCCGGGAGCGCGGGACCGGTGTCCTGCGCGTGGCGTGCCAGCCCTCGCTCGCGTCCCGGCTGCTGCCCCGCGCTGTCCGGCGCCTCGACGCGGACTGTCCGGGGGTGCGCGTTTCGATCCACGTCCCGAGCCCGGACACGATCTGGTCGTGGGCCGCCTCCGGCCAGTGCGACATCGGTCTCGCGCGACCGCGCACCGGCCACGACGGCGTGCACGCCGAACCCTTCCTGACGAGCGCCGCCGTCTGCGCGCTGCCCCGGCGGCATCCCCTGGCCCGCCGGCGCAGCCTCACGGTGAAGGACCTCGCCGGGGAACCCCTGATCTCGGGCGGCGCGGGCGCCCTGCAGGATGCGATCGAGGCGGCCTTCGCGGCGGCCGGCATCACGCCCCGCTTCGTCGTGATGGCGCAGTACACGGCAGCGCGCTGCGGACTCGTCGCGGAGGGGCTCGGCCTGACGATCGTCGATCCCGTGCCGGCGCGCGAGCTCGCCGGGGGCCTGCCCATCGTCCTGCGCCCGCTCCGGCCCGCGCTGCCGATCGAGACCCTGCTCCTGCGACCGGGCGGCCGGCCGCCGAGCCGTCTCGCTCTCCGGCTGGTCGGCCTGCTGGAGGCCGAGCGCGACGCCCTCACGCTCGGCGGCTCGGCTTGAGCCGCCCTCGACAGCCGCGGAGGTTCCGCGTTAACGCGGGCTGGCCCGCCGCGTGTCGGGAGCCGTGCGGGAATCCATGCCGAAGTTCACCGAAAGCGTCGCCTTCTCGCTCGTCGATTTCGGGGCGCTCCTGTTCTTCGTCGCCGCCTGGGTCGGCTACGGGCTCTCCGTCGGGCGCATGCGCGGCCGGCTGGTGTCGCTGAGCCAGATCATGAACCGGCAGCGCGAGACCTGGGCGCGCCAGATGGTGGTGCGCGACAACCGGGTGGTCGACACCACCATCAACGCCTCCCTGCAGAACGGCACGGCCTTCTTCGCCTCAACCACGCTGATCGCGCTGGGCGGAGTGCTCACCCTGTCCCGCTCGGGCGACGACGTGCTGACGCTGTTCGGGACCCTGCCGTTCGGCACCATTGCCAGCCGGACCACCTGGGAGGTCAAGGTCGCGGGCCTCGCGGTGGTGTTCGTCTACGCGTTCTTCAAGTTCGCCTGGGCCTACCGCCTGTTCAATTACGGCGCGATCCTGATCGGCGCCGTGCCGCCCCGGGGGGCCGGCGTCAGCGAGGCCGAGATGCTGCGCGCGGCCCGGCGCGCCGCCGCCATGAACATCGCCGCCGGCAGCCACTTCGCCCGCGGCCAGCGGGCCTTCCTGTTCGCGCTGGCCTACCTGGGCTGGTTCGTCAGCCCCTACATCCTGATGGTCGCGACGACGGCCGTCGTGCTGGTGATGTGGCGGCGCCAGTTCGCGTCCGAGATCCGCGCCGCGCTCATCGCCGAGGACGATATCCGATGACCGAGACAGGCCGGCCGAGCGACGCGGCAATCGAGGAGACTCTCCTGCGGCTCGTCACCGAGCGGGGCCCCGACAAGACCGTCTGCCCCTCCGAGGTGGCCCGGGCGCTGGGCGGCCCGCACCCGGACGGCTGGAGCCCGCTGATGCAGCCGGTGCGCCGCGTCGCGGTGCGGCTGACGCGGGCGGGGCGCGTGCGCATCCTGCGCAAGGGCCGGCCGGTCGCCGACCCGGACGATTTCCGCGGGATCTACCGGCTCGCGCTGCCTGCGGGCGGCGATGGGGCCGGCGCTGGCGCCGGCAGCCAGTCCGGCGTGTAGCCCGCGAGCTTGTAGGCGACGAGCCCGACCCATTCCTTGGCGGCGACGTCGAGGAGGGTGAGCCCGTCCGAGGCGTAGCTGTTGAAGCGCGCGGCGTCCTGCTCCCCACGGGTGCGGTAGTCGACCGGGACGGCCGTCACGTCGAACCCGGCCTGCCGGAAGCAGCCGATCGAGCGCGGCATGTGCCAGGCCGAGGTGACGAGGAGCCAGCGCTCGCCCGGCTTCGGCTGCACGAAGTCGGCCGTGAAGCGGGCGTTCTCGTGGGTGTTGCGCGAGCGCTGTTCCAGGATCAGCCGGCTGCGGGGCAGGCCGAGGGTATCGGCGAACCGGCTGATCAGCTCGGCCTCCGAGATCGAGCCGTCGCGCAGGCTGCCGCTGCCGCCCGAGAAGACGAGGCGGGCCGCGGGGTAGCGGCGCGCCAGGTCGGCGAAGTAGATCGGCCGCTCGCCCGCATCGTTGAAGATGACCTGTCCGCGGGCCGCGGACAGGCCGGCCTCGACGCCGCCGCCGAGCACGATGATGCCGGTCGGCGGGCGCCCGTCATCGGCGAAGGGCGGAAACCGCTCCTCCAGGGGCAGGAGCGCCCAGTAGGCCAGCGGCGACAGGCCCGCGAGGGCAAGCCCCAGGGCGCCGAGGCCGACGAGCCAGCCGCCCAGGCGCCGCCACCCCAGGGCGAGCAGCCCGCAGCCGACGAGGCAGGCGAGGATCAGGAAGTTCGACGGGGTGATCGCGAAGAAGATCACCTTTGAGAGCGGGAAGAACATGGGCCGGCCGGATCGTTGCGAGGGGCGGCCGGTCAGGCCGGCCGGGTTTCGGCCTCGAACCGGGCGAGCGCCGCGGCGTCGGGGGGCAGCAGCGTCGTCAGGCCGACGCCCTTCTCGGCCTCGCGCAGGAGCCAGAGATCGAGGCGCTGCTGCTCCACGGCCTCCAGGGCGACCGACTCGGCGATCGCCGCCGGCACGACCACGACGCCCTCGGCATCCCCCACCACGATGTCGCCCAGCAGCACCGCGGCGCCGGCGCAGGCGATGGGCTCAGCAGTCCCCGCGAGCATGAGGCCCGGCCCGACGCGTCCCCGGACCGCGCCGGACCAAGCCGGCAGCCCGATCTCCTCGGGCAGCGTCGCCTCCGTGACGAGGCCGGCGACGCCCCGCTGCGCCAGGGCGGCGGCGAGGATGCCGGCGAAGGGCAGTGGCTCCGCCACGCCGTGGGTCGCGACGACGAGGACGGCGCCTTCCGGAACCGCATCGACGGCCGCGGCGAGTGACGAGCCCGCCCCGTCGCGCGCGGGGATCAGGCGCAGGGTATAGGCCGGTCCGACCGCGCCCCGCGACCCGCCCGCCCGCAGGCCGGTGATGACGCAGGCGGACAGCGAACGCCGCGCCAGTACGCGGGCGAGGCAGCCGCTCGACACGGCCGAGAGTGCGTCCGCTAGGGTCCTGTCGATCGGCATCCGGGATCTCCGCGGCGCCCGCGTCGCGCGCCACGACCAAGGTGGAGCGGCGCGCCATACGGACAAGGCGCCGGCGGGCCGGCGCGCCGCACGTCCCGAACCCGGGCAGCGATCAGCAGATCGGCTCGTCGATCACCTGGCGGGCCGCCGGCCGGGCCGCCACGGCGGCGTACCACCGCTCCATCGCGGGCCGCGGGGTGCGGGCGACCGGCAGGTGCAGCCATCGGTGCACCGCGCAGGCCAGCGCCAGGTCGGCGATGCCGAAGCGGTCCCCGACCACGAAGGCCCGATCCGCGAGGTGCCGGTCGAGCGTCTCCGCGTGGCGCTCCGATTTCTTGACGGACGCGGCGATCGCCTCCGCGTCCCGGTCGGGCTCGGCCACCCGGAACGATTGCCAGAAGGCGTCGCGCATGGCCGGCGTGAAGCTTGTCGCCTGCCAGTCGAGCCACTGCTCGGACAGCGCGCGCTCCCGGACATCCTCGGACAAGGCGATGGCGCCGCCGTAGCGCGTCGCGAGGTAGCGCAGGATCGCGTTGGACTCCCAGAGGACGAAGCCGTCGTCCTCCAGCGTCGGCACGAGGCCGTTCGGGTTGAGCCGGCGATAGGCCGGGTCGCTCACCACGCCGTGGGCGCCACCGGCTTCCACGCGCTCGTAGGGCTGCCCGACCTCGTCGAGCGCCCAGAGCGCCTTCTGCACGTTCACGGAGTTGGCTCGGCCCCACAGCTTCAGCATGGCGTCCTCGTCAGGGTTCCCCGGCCGCGCCGGGCGGAGGCGGGTAGGGGTGCTCGCGCCCGTCCGGGTCCGTCACATGATGGCCCGCGGCGTCGGTCCGCAGATAGTCGGGCCCGATCGGGACCTTGCCGTGACCGCCCGGGATGTCGAGGACGTAGGTCGGCTGCGCGAGGCCCGAGAGCCGGCCGCGCAGGTGGCGCATCAGCGCCTGCCCCTCGGCGAGGCCGGTGCGCAGGTGGCCGGTGCCGGGCGCGAGGTCCCCCTGGTGCAGGTAGTAGGGCTTGATCCGGTTCTCCACGAAGGCGCGCATCAGCGCCTCGAGCGTGGCCGGATCGTCGTTGACGCCCCGCAGGAGCACCGATTGGCTGACCATCGGGATGCCGGCATCGACGAGGCGCGCGCAGGCCGCCCGCGCCGCGTCCGTGAACTCCCGCGGGTGGTTGGCGTGGAGCGCCACGTAGACGGCCCGCCCGAACTGCCGCAGGGCCGCCACGAGCTCCTCGGTGACGAGGGCCGGGCTCACCGCCGGGACGCGCGTGTGCACGCGCAGCACGCGGACATGCGCGCTGTGTCCGAGCCTGCGCGCGATGTCGCCGAGGCGCCGGGACGACAGGGCGAAGGGATCGCCGCCGGTGAGCACCACCTCCCAGATCTCCGGCCGCTCGGCGATGTAGGCGAGCGCCCGCGACAGGGCCGCGTCCGAGAGCGAGCCGAGGCCCTGCGGGCCGACCATCTCGCGGCGGAAGCAGAAGCGGCAGTAGACGGGGCAGACGTGGAGCGGCTTGAGCAGCACGCGGTCCGGATAGCGATGGACGATGCCCGGAACGGGAGCGTGGGCCTCGTCCCCGATCGGGTCGGCCCGCTCCTCCGGCGCCGTCTCGATCTCGTCCGCGCGTGGCACGAACTGGAGGCCGACCGGGTCGTCGGGCGCCTCGATCAGCGCGGCTATGTCCGGCGTCACCGCGACCGCGTAGCGGGCCGCGACGGCCTCCAGGCCGGGCAGGTCGGCGGGCGAGACGAGACCTGCGCCGGCGAGGTCGGCGGGGCTGCGCAGGGTGCGGCTCACGGGGCGCCTCCGGCGACGGGCGTCCAGATGACGTCGTCGATGCGCGGCGCACCGGTCGCCAGCATCACGAGCCGGTCGAAGCCCAGCGCGATGCCGCTCGCCTCGGGCATCGCCGCGAGCGCGTCGAGGAAGGTCTCGTCGATCGGGTAGGGGTCGCCGTAGATCCGGGCGCGCTCCGCCATCTCGGCCTCGAAGCGGCGGCGCTGCTCGGCGGCGTCGGTCAGCTCGCCGAACGCATTGGCGAGTTCGACGCCGCAGGCGTAGAGCTCGAAGCGCTCGCTGACGCGGGGGTCCGCCGGGCTCGGCCGCGCAAGGGCCGCCTCGCTCACGGGATACTCGCAGAGAATGCAGGGGCGCCCGTCGCCGAGGTTCGGCTCGACGCGGGCGACGAGGATCCGGCTGAAGAGGTCGGCCCAGCGGTCGTCCGGGGCGACGCGCAGGCCGGCCTCGGCCGCCGCGGCCGCGAGGCCGTCGCGATCGGTCGCCCCGTCCGGCGCGATGGTCGCGAGGAGATCGACCCCCGCGTGGCGCGCGAAGGCCTCGGCCACGGTCAGGCGCTCGAAGGGCGCGAACGGGTCGGCCGTCCGCCCGCGGTAGCGCAGGCTGCGGCTGCCGGCGGTCTCGGCGGCGAGGGCGAGGAGCTCGGCGCAGTCCCGCATCAGCGCCGCGTAGGGCTCGCCCGCCCGGTACCATTCGAGCATGGTGAACTCGGGGTGGTGCAGGGCGCCGCGCTCGCGGTTGCGGAACACCCGGGCGATGGCGAACAGGCGCGGCTCGCCGGCCGCCAGCAGCTTCTTGCAGGCGAATTCCGGGGAGGTGTGCAGGTAGAGGGGCACGCGCGCGCCGTCCGGCCCGATCAGCTCCGTGGCGAAGGCCGCGAGGTGCGCCTCGTTGCCGGGCGAGACCTGGAGCGCGGCGGCCTCCACCTCGACGAAGTCGGCGCGCGCGAAGTGCGCCCGGAGGGCAGCCGTGATCCGGTTGCGCAGGAGGAGCAGGGGACGCCGGTCGGCATGGCGGTGCGCCGCCCACCAGGGCGATGCCTCCGCGTGGGAACGAGGAATCACGCTTCACCCCCAGCCGACTGGCAACCGGGCCGCGGATAGGATAGTGGCGGGGCTCGAAAGCGGCGGGCCCGTGAGCGCACGCGCTTGGCGCGCCGTCCCAGATTTGTCAACGTTAGGACCTGACCCCGTGAAGGTGATCGCCTCAACCCTCCGCAAGGGGAACGTCGTCGAGAAGGACGGCAAGCTCTACGTGATCCTGTTCGCGGAGAACATCCACCCCGGCAAGGGCACGCCCGTCACGCAGCTCGACATGCGGCGCATCACCGACGGCGTGAAGGTCTCGGAGCGCTACCGCACCACCGAGCAGGTGGAGCGCGCCTTCGTCGAGGACCGTGAGCACACCTTCCTGTACAGCGACGGCGAGGGGTTCCACTTCATGAACCCCGAGAACTACGAGCAGGTCGCGGTGCCCGAGGACGTGGTCGGCGATGCCGCCCCCTACCTGCAGGAGGGCATGGCCGTGATGCTCTCGATCCACAACGCCACGCCGCTGACGATCGAGCTGCCCCAGCGCGTGACGCTGGAGGTGACCGAGACCGAGCCGGTGCTGAAGGGCCAGACCGCCTCCTCGTCCTACAAGCCCGCCGTGCTTTCGAACGGCGTGCGCACCGCGGTGCCGCCGCACGTCGCCGCGGGCACCCGCGTGGTGGTGATGACGGCCGACGGCTCCTACGTCGAGCGCGCCAAGGACTGAGCCTAGCCTCAGGGCGGGGGGCGCGTGCCCTCTGCCGCGTCGTAGCAGATCTGCGACAGCCTCTGCGCGCGGGTGCGCTCCTCGGGCGTGAAGGGGCGGTCCTCCGCCATCCAGAGGCCGTCGCGTCGCATGCCGTCGAGGGTGCAGCGGGCCGCGAGGCGGCACAGGCCGGGCTCTCCGCCGGTCCGCGTGCAGGTCGCGGCGTAATCCGTCCGGAACGCCTGGAAGCCGGCCCGCGGGTGGGGACCCGTCAGGCTCAGGACCCCGTAGAGCAGCCCGAGCAGCACCGGCTGGTGCACGAGGTAGATCGCCAGGCTGTGCCGGCCCGCGAGCGCCAGCGCGCGCGCCGGGCCCCGCCGGGGCGACCAGGCGCCGAGCCGGGAGCGGGCGAGGGCCGGAAGCCCGAGACGGCCGGCCACGAGGCCCGCGAGCACCATCCCGAACCAGGGAAAGAGCGGCACGTAGTCGTTCGTCCGCGGCAGCACCTGTCCGAGCCCGAGGAAGACCAGCGCCGGCGCGTCGAGCACCGGGTGGGCAACGAGGTGGGGCAGCGCCAGCACGACGAGCGCGGACGCGGCTGCGAGCCAGACGGGCCCGCGCAGGAACGGCAGCGCGAGCAGGCTCGACACGGCGATGCAGTGCAGGATGCCGAAGAAGACGTAGCTGTCCGGGAAGGCGAGGGCGGTGCCTGCGGTGACGAGGAGGGCCGCTCCGCCGATCCGCGCGAGGCGCATCGCCACCGGCCCGGGGCGGATGCCGCCCCGGTTCATCAGCACGACGCCGACCCCGACGAGCGCCAGGAAGCTCCCGGCGATGACATGGGCGGCCGCGCGACCCGGCCCCGTGAGGGCGAGATTCTCCGGCATGAGGCGCAGGAAGCCGAGGTCCCAGGTGGCGTGGTAGGCCGC
Organism: Methylobacterium sp. A54F; assembly: GCF_053346035.1. Taxonomy (NCBI): domain Bacteria; kingdom Pseudomonadati; phylum Pseudomonadota; class Alphaproteobacteria; order Hyphomicrobiales; family Methylobacteriaceae; genus Methylobacterium; species Methylobacterium sp. A54F. The sequence continues at coordinate 120,029 of NZ_JBKFBF010000014.1, forward strand.
CATGGCGACGAGGGCGCAGCCCCGGGCGGCGTCGATGACGGCGAGGCGGTCTGCCGGGCGCGACGCGACGGCGGGTCCGGCCGGGAGCGGCTCAGTCAGCATGCGGCGGGGCTTAACATCCTCGATGCCCCTGCGCGACGGCCCTGCAACGCTCTCGAAAACGTGAATATCATACGTTAAGCTCGCGTCTTTCGGTGCTCCAGGCGGGGCGTGCGGCAAATCCACGAATCGGATCACGCCCTTGCGCCCGCACCTTCTCCCGCCGCTCGCGATTGCAGATGTGGCGCGGCTGCCGATGCGGCGGAAATTGCGCGATCCGGCACCTCTACTGCCGACCAAACGGGCTTCCGCGGACTCGGGACTTCGTTAATCCTGTCACCGAACCGCGCAGCGCGATTCGGTGTAGGTTGCTTAAGCATGTCTGACGACTTCGTTACCGCGTCGATCGGCCCCCATACCGCGGACCGCTCGAGCTACGATGGAGCGCCGCAGGCCGAGGCGGAGCGCCCGCTCGACCTCGTCGAGGTGTCGGGCCGGATCAAGTGGTTCGACGTCTCGAAGGGCTTCGGCTTCATCGTTCCGGACGACGGCTCGTCCGACATCCTCCTGCACATCACCTGCCTGCGCCGGGACGGCCACCAGGGCGCGAGCGAGGGCGCCCGCATCGTCGTGGAGGCCGTGCAGCGCACCCGCGGCTGGCAGGCCTTCCGGGTCGTCTCCCTGGACCAGTCGACCGCCACACACCCCTCCGAGCTGCCGATGCCGCGCACGCACGTGAGCGTGGTGCCGACGAGCGGGCTGGAGACGGCCGTGGTGAAGTGGTTCAACCGCCTGCGCGGCTTCGGCTTCCTCACCCGCGGCGACGGGACGCCCGACATCTTCGTTCACATGGAGACGCTGCGGCGCTACGGCATTGCCGAGTTGAAGCCCGGCGAAGCGGTGCTGGTGCGCTACGGCGACGGATCGAAGGGCGCGATGGCGGCCGAGATCCGCCTGATCGACGGTGCGCTGCCCGCCTCCCACTGACGGGAGTGTCCTCGTGTTCCGCGTTCCCCGACCGGCCCTCGCGGCCGCACTCTCGCTCGGCCTCGCGGCCGCGCTGACACCTCTCCGGTCCGGCTACGCGGAAGCCCGAAAGGAAGCGGCCGCGGCGGAAGCGGGCCAGACGGAGCCCCTGACCATCGTCTCGAAGGCGGGGCGCCACGCCCTCGCCGTGGAGGTGATGCGCGACGACGCCTCCCGCTCGCGGGGCCTGATGTTCCGCCGCTCCATGGCGCCCGACCACGGCATGCTGTTCGACTTCGAGCGGGTGCAGCCCGTGGCGATGTGGATGAAGAACACCTACCTGCCCCTCGACATGGTGTTCATCCGCGCCGACGGCACGGTCTCCCGCGTCGCCACCGACACCGAGCCCCTGTCGACGGCCGTGATCGCCTCCGGCGAGCCGGTGCTGTCCGTGCTCGAGCTGAACGCCGGCACCGCGGCGCGGCTCGGCATCCGCCCGGGCGACCGGGTGGAGCATCCACTCTTCGGACGGCGCTAGATCGGGCACCCCCGGAAATGCGAACGCAGAGTGAACGAGATAGTTGACGCTCGTTCCGTTCCGGGCCAGTGTTCCTCTATTGTTCCGCTCGCGAACGGCGCGGCGGAGGAGCGAGGGACGCCAGCGATGACTGCCACCGGCGCGATCCTGTTCAGCAACGCCGACTGGCTCGTCTGCGACGAAGGGCTTGAGCACCGCGGCACGGGCTACTTCATCGAGCGCGCCGGTCTCGGCGACCGCCGGGAGGAGGGCCTGTGGGTCTGGCCGCTGCACATGGCCGAGAAGCGCTGGTGCACGCCGAGCCTGTTCCGCGACGCGTTCCTGGCGGCGCTCGAATGCTTCGGCATCGGCCGCGATGCGGAGCTCAGTTCCTCCTTCGCCCTCGGCTTCGGCATCCGGGCGGGGCAGGGGGCGGCGACCGAAGGGTTCCTCTGCCTGGCCGACGTGCTGCGGCCGAGGGCCGACATCCGGCGCACCGTCCCCGTGCCGCACGATCGCGGCACCCGCGTGCGGGCCGGCGCCCGCGCCTGAGAACGCGAGCATCGCCGGGCGGACGGCGCGCCGGCGATTTGACCCGGACCCCGCCGGCATGGTGCCCTCCCGTCGCTCAGGCGAACCGGAGGCATCATGCGGCAGGACAGGACGGCGGGCGATGCGACCCGCCCGGAGGACGATGAGACCGGGGGCCTGCGCGGCCTGATCGTGCCGCCGTTCTCGCGGCGCGGCTTCGTGATGACGAGCCTGATGACCGGCCTCACGCTCGCGACGACGCGCGTCGAGGCGCAGGCGATCCATACGGATTCGGACGGCATCAAGGCCGGCGAGGTCAGGATCCCGGCGGGCGACGGGCCGATGCCCGGCTACCGGGCCGTGCCGCAGGGGCCGGGGCCGTTCCCGATCGTCCTGGTGATCGAGGAGATCTTCGGCGTCCACGACTACATCAAGGACATCTGCCGCCGTCTCGCCAAGGCGGGCTATTGCGCCGTGGCGCCGGAGCTCTACGCCCGGCAGGGCGACCTCTCGACCATGACGGACGTGCAGCAGATCGTCCGCGAGGTGATCGCCAAGATGCCGGACGCCCAGTGGATCGCCGACCTCGACGCCGCCGCGACCTGGGCGACCTCGGCGGCGAAGGGCGATCCCGCGCGCCTCGGCGTCATGGGCTGGTGCCGGGGCGGCCGCGGCGTCTGGCTGTACGCGGCGCATCGTCGCGACCTGAAGGCCGCGGTCGCCTGGTACGGCCCGGTCGGGGGCGAGCGCACGGGGATCCAGCCGCGCACCGCGGGCGACGTCGCGGGCGAGCTCAAGGCGCCCCTGCTCGCCCTCTACGGGGGCGCCGATACGGGCATTCCGGTCGCCTCGGTGGAGGGCGCCCGCGACGCGGCGAGGGCTGCGGGACGCAGCGTCGAGCTGGTGGTCTACCCTGAGGCGCCCCACGGGTTCCACGCCGATTACCGTCCGAGCTACCGGCGCGAGGCCGCGCAGGACGGCTGGGCGCGGGCGCTCGCCTTCCTCAAGGCGAACGGCGTCGGCTGACGTAGCGGTGACGCCTCACAGGATCCCTGGATCCCGTGAGGCCGGGATCCGGGAGGACGGGGATCCTGGCGCGAACGCGCGTGCGCCTGTGCCCAATCGGCCACGGCCCCGCGGCGCGGAATGTGCCAGGATACCGGAAAGGGCCCGTGTCTGCGGGCCAGCAGGTCGCGGCAAGATGCGATGAAACTTCGAGAAGGGCTCGCCGTTCAGCCCTCGTAGAGTGTCCCGGACCATGAGCGACGCCAACCCGTCGGGTACCAAGCCGGTGATCCTCGTCGTGGAAGATCAGCCCGACGAGCGCTTCCTGGCTGCGACGCTTCTGGAGGAAACCGGCTTCACGGTGATCGAGGCGGAGACCGCCGACCGCGCCCTCGCCATCCTCAACGACCGCGGCGAGGAAGTCAGCGTCGTCTTCTCGGACGTGCGCACGCCGGGGCCGATCGGCGGCTTCGAGCTGGCCCGGATCATCGGCGTCACCTGGCCCCGCGTCCGGGTGCTGCTCACCTCGGGCGATGCGGGCGACCAGCCGAGCGATCTGCGGGTGTCCGCGACCTTCATCCCGAAGCCCTGGCGCGCTCAGGACATCCTGGCCTGGGTCGAGGCCGCGGCCGGCCGGCCGGGTTCCGGCCCCAACGTCATCGGGCCGGGCGGCAAATTAATCTCCCGCGAAGTGGAAACCTGAGGCCCGGCATCCGTTGACGCGGCTCGCCACCGGGCCCGAGGCCGCCTAACCCCGAGACCGCCATGCTGATTCCCGCCGACGATTTCGCCGCGCAGTATCCCGCACCCGGTCCGGCCCTCTCGGGTCCGGATGGCGCGCTGCTCGCGGTGGTGGGACACGGCCTGCAGGGGCACTACGGCGTTCCGCAGGACGAGGGTCCGGCGGAGCTGGCGGAGCTTGCCACCCGGATCGATCAGGCGCGGCGGTCGCAGCACATCCAGGGGTGAGGCCGTAAGGCCATACGCGCGGCCATTGTGCGTGGGTGCCGTCGCGGGCGCCCGCGAACCTGCTATACCGATCCGCATTCCGAAGGCCGGGCTGCCCGGACCGTGCCCGCGCCATCGCGCAGGTTGGACCTGCCAGGGATGCGTCGCCCGACATGCGATACCTGAATGCCGTCACCCTCCCTCGCTCAGCCGCGCTCGCGGCCGCCATCGCGGGCCTGCTCGCAGCGGCCGCACCGGTCCTTGCGGCCGCGCCGCCGCCGCAGCCCGCGAGCGGGCCAGGCGGGGTCGGTGACAAGGCCGCCACGATCACCAAGCGGGCCATCGGCCGGGCGAGCGCGGCAACCTTCGCGTTCCACGCCGCGGCGCCGGCGCCCGCGGAGGGTCGTCCGGTGGCGGTGTTCCTGCACGGCTGGGGCGCCGTGAATCCGCAGGGCTACGGCGCCTGGATCGACCATCTCGCCCGCCAGGGCTACCTCGTCCTCTTTCCGCGCTTCCAGGAGCCGAACCGCACCCGGCCGGCGGACGCTACGGCCAACGCCGAGCGCCTCCTGAAGGAGGCCCTCGCCGCGCTCGCCGCGGACGCGGAGGCGAAGCCCGACCTGAAGCGCGTCGCGCTGATCGGCCACCTCGCCGGGGCACCGATGGCGGCCAACATCGCGGCGGGCGCGAAGGCCGAAGGGCTGCCCGAGCCGAAGCTCGTCTTCGCGGTGATGCCCGGCGGCATCGCGAGCGGTCCGAAGGCCCGCGGCATCACCCTCGCCGACCTCGCGGCGATCCCTGCCCAGACCCTGGTGATCGCCATGATCGGCGACCGCGATGCCCGCGCCGCGGATGCTGCGGCCAGGAAGATCCTGCGCGAGGCGAGCGCCGTTCCCCCTGAGCGCAAGCTCCTGATCCGCGCGCTCTCGGACGACCACGGCTTCCCCTCGCTCACCGCGACGCTCACCGCGCCGGCCGGATCGGACAGCGCCTACGACGCCGCCGGCATCAAGGTGCCGCCCGATCCGAAGGACGTGAAGGCGCCGCCCTTCAAGTGGTCGGCCGACATGTCGCTTTCGGGCGAGCAGCAGACCCTGGTGGCGCAGATCAACAACGCCCGAGCCGATACGCTGGACTACCTCGCTTTCTGGAAGACATTCGACCTCGCGGCGACCGCCGCCTTCGCGGGCCAGGACGCCACCGCGCTCAAGGCCAACCCGCGCTTCAGCGACATGGAGCGCTGGAACGACGGCTGGCCGGTCAAGCGCCTCGCCGTCGAGACGCCGCGCGCGCCGGCCGCACCGGCGGCCGCCAACACCACCGGACGCGCCGCCCCGGCCGCGCGCTGAGGGGCGCGTCGGAGCACGGCCAGGCAATCCCGGCGCACCACCCGGTGGTGCAGGCTCCAGTCCTGATCGACGTCACGGCGCGGCCATCGTCGACAGCGGTGTGGTACGCGAGCGTCAGCGGGCGCTCATCGACGGTGACGAGGCATCCGCCCGCCCGCTGAGCCCTGGCGGCTGGCTCGACCCTTGCTAAGCTTCCCCTGTCCGACTCGGGGGACCAAGCCATGCCTGATCAAGCCATGCCTGATTTCGTCGCAAGCCTCGGCGCCGCAGCCGTGTTCTGCCTCGCCCTGATCGCCCTCAACGCCCTCACGCGCCTGGCCGTCCAGTGGCAGCTCGGCCCCCACGAGTTCGCCGAGAACGGCCTGCTGCAGTTCGGCGGCGCCCTTGTGCTGGCCCGCGCGGCCTACCGGCGCGGCACCGGGCGCCACCTCGCCGAGTAGCACGCGAGGGATCGCGGAGGCCCGCTCGGGCAGGGGCGGGGCCCCGGGGCCCGAGCGGTCTCGAACGTCTAGAAGTAGGACTTCAGGGTGCCGCGGCGACGCACGTCGAGCGTGGCGCAGTGGAACGAGCCGCCGAACGGCCCGTAGGACAGGAACGGCGCCGGAATCGGATCGAAGCCCCAGTCCTTGAGCGCCTTGACCAGCGTCGGCTGGCTCTGGTCGACGACGATCTTTTTCTCGGTGATGGCGAGCACGTTGATCGAGGTCCAGGGCGAGCACATCGAGATCTTGCTCATGAACCCCGTCACGGGGTCGGGGCGCGGAGCGATCAGCACGTCCCACTTCTTGAGGACGGCCGGCAGCTTCTCGACGTCGATGTAGTCGGGGTTCACCAGCACCTTGCCGGGGGCGAGCGGCATGAACGACGAGTCGATGTGCATCGGCTGCGGGCAGCGGCTCTCGATCTCGTGGATGCGGAAGCCGGGGCCGAGGTGGCGGCGCAGCCACTCGATGCCCATCAGGTTGGTGACGTTCGAGCGGGTGACGAAGAGGTCGCGGCCGCAACGCACGAAGTCGGCCGCGTCGAAGACAGGCTCGAACTCGTTGACGGTGAACTGCATGGGCTCGCCGGCCTTCAGGTTCGGCACCCGGTAATCGTAGTTGTAGAGGTCGTCGGTGAGCTGCGGGCGCGGCGCCGAGGTCCAGCGGGCACCCGCGCGGAAGTATTCCTTGAACAGCGACCGGTACGCGTCGCCCTCGAAGTAGCGCGAGCGCCAGCACATCGGGCTCTCGATGATCTCATCGCCGATCACCAGGTAGGGATCGCGCGGGCAGGCGACGCAGAAGCCGCGGGACGACCAGCGGGGCGCCTTGAACTTGCGCGAGAAATCGATCGTGTCGGGCCGGCGGACCGTCACGCCCTCGCCCGCGAGGATCTTGATGAAGTTGTCGAGCTCCTGCTGCGCGAGCTTCTTCATGAACTTCGGGTAGCGCCAGCCGCTGGCGAAGCGGTAGAACGGCTGGGCGGCCCGCGGCAGGTTGAAGATCACCGTGAGGTGATGGGTCGGGATGGTGGCGCCGTCGAGCGAGCCGACGATGACCTCCTCCAGGGGGTCCCACTCGTTCCACGCCATCACGGGCGAATGCGGGGCCGGCGTGCCGGCGGAACGGCCGGCCTCGAGGCCGGCATAGCGGCCCTCCTCGGGCACGGCTTCGCCGCCCGTGATGTGCGATTCGCGGTCCATGGTCAGTCCCCTCTGCGGTCCCGGGCGGCCTTCAATATGGGCGTTTCGCCCCGCCGCTGCTTTGGCCCGCGGTGTGTCTCCCGGGTGATAGACAACGCTGGTCAAAGCTGCAACTTGACCCTGATGCTGAACGTGTCCGGCGGCCTTTTTCGTCCGGTTTCGCGGCAAGATTTCAGCATCTCACTTCCGGCGTCAGTGAAAGAGGACCATGAAGCGCCTGACGACTCTGGCCCTGATCGGCGGACTTCTCACGGTCGCAGGCCTGTTCCTGTCTTCCGGGCTCGAGGATGTGGCCGCTGCCGTCGTGAGCGCCGGCTGGGGTGCGCTGATCGTCGTCGTCGCGCGTGCCGCCGCGGTGGCCTGGGCGGGCCTCGGCTGGTTCGTGATCTTCCCCCGCACCGAGCGTCCGAGCCTCGCGGCCTGCGTGGATCTCCGCTTCGTGCGCGAGGGCATCAACACCCTCCTGCCGGTGGCGACGGTCGGCGGCGACTTCGTGGGCGCGCGCCTCCTGACGCGGCGCGGCGTCGGCGGCGGCCTCGCGGGCGCGAGCATGTTCGTCGACCTGATGACCCAGGCGCTGACGCAGCTGATCTTCACGGTGGCGGGCCTCGGCCTGCTGATCTGGCTCGCGGGCGACGGTCCCGTCGTGCACGCGGTCGCGGGCGGCCTCGTCCTCGCCGTCCCGGCGGTCGGCGCCTTCTATCTCATCCAGCGCCGGGCCGGGCACCGCCTGATCCAGGGGCTCCTCAGCCGCTTCGCCTCGGGCCGCGAATGGCGGGCGCTGGGCGCCGTCGAGACCCTCTACGACAACCTGCGGCGCCTCTACGGCGCGCCGGCGCGTGTCGGCTCCGGCATCGCCGTGCACCTCGTCGGCTGGGTGATCGGCACCCTCGAAGTCTACGTCTGCCTGCGCTTCATGGGCTTCACCGTGAGCTTCGGCGAAGCCCTGGTGATCGAGAGCCTCGCCCAGGCCGTGCGCGGCGCCGCCTTCGCGGTGCCCGGCGCGCTCGGCGCCCAGGAGGGCGGCCTTATCGCCCTGTGCGCCATCTTCGGTATTCCCGCCGAGGCAGCGCTCGCCCTCTCCCTCGTCAAGCGCCTCGCCGACCTCCTCGTCGGGCTGCCGGGCCTGTTCCGCTGGCACATCCTCGAGCGCCGGGAGGCCGCGGCCGATGTCGAGCGCGGCGCCATCCTCGGCCGGCGCCTCAAGCCGGTCCTGCAGCCCGCGACGCTCGGGCCGTTCTACAGCTACCAGCCCCCGCGCAGCGCGCCGGTGGCGCGCCTCGAGCCAGAGCACGGGGACCTGAAGAAGTGCGCCTGACCCGCGCCAGCCTCTCCGCCCTCGCGCTCCTCGCGGGGCTCGCGGGCGCCGCGCGCGCCGCGGAGGACGCCGCGGTGCAGACGGTGCAGGGGCTCTACGCGAGTTTCGAGGGCGCCGTGAAGAACGGCCCCTCCGACGTCGCCGCCCGCCTCGCCGCGGTGGGGCCGGCCATGGCCGAGCGCTTCGACTTCCCCGCGATGGCCCGTACGGCGGTCGGCCCGAAGTGGAAGAGCTTCAGCGCCGAGCAGCAGGCCGCCGTCGCCGAGGCTTTCGGCCGCTACTTCACGACGAGCTACGCCAACCGCCTGAAGCAGGCAGCGGGGGGCAAGTTCGAGGTCACGCCCAAGAGCGAGGCGCGGGGCACGAACCGCCTCGTGCAGACGCGGGTGACCAGTGCCGACGGGGACGAGTCCCAGATCGATTTCGTCGTCAACGCCGCCAACCGCGTCCAGGACGTGCTCCTCAACGGGAACGTCAGCGAGGTCGCGAGTCAGCGCAGCGCCCTGGCCGATCCGCTCAAGGCGGGCGGTGCCGAGGGCGTGATCCGATTCCTTCGCTCCCGCACCGATGGAATGCTTACCGCCAAACCAGCGCCTTGAACGACCGCCACCCGTAAGCGCCGCGCGAACGTCCGTCCGCGCCCCGATTCTCCGACCGAGCGATGCCTCCATGGACCTGAGCTGGAACCTGACCGGGGATCTGAGCTGGACGCTCTCCTGGCTCTCGACGCTCCTCACGGTCCTGGCGCTCGCGGGCTGTCTCTACGGCCTTGCGGCCGCCCACCTCGCGGGCCGCTTCGTCCGCGCGGCCGCGCCCCGCCTGCCCGAGGGCGCCCCGCGCCCCTCGGTGACGCTGCTCAAGCCCCTCTGCGGCATGGAGCCGAACCTCTACGAGAACCTCGCGAGCTTCTGCGAGCAGAACTACGCGGGCCCCGTGCAGGTGGTGTTCGGTGTCCAGAACGTCGCGGATCCGGCGATCGGGGTGGTGCGGCGCCTCCGCGACGCCTTCCCGCAGCTTCGCATCGACCTCGTGATCGATGCCCGCCAGCACGGCTCGAACCGCAAGGTCTCGAACCTGATCAACATGGCCGAGCGCATCGCCCACGACGTGGTCGTCCTCGCCGACAGCGACATGGTGGTCCGGCCGGACTACCTGGAGCGCGTGGTGGCCGAGCTGAGCCAGCCGGGCGTCAGCGGCGTCACCTGCCTGTATCACGGCGTTCCGGCGCATCGCGGCCTGCACGCGCAGCTCTCGGGCCTCGCGATCGACGTGCAGTTCCTGCCGAACGTGGTGATGGGCACGGGCCTCGGCCTCGCCAAGCCCTGCTTCGGATCCACCATCGCGTTCACGGCCGCATCGCTTGCGGAGATCGGCGGCTTCGCGCGCTTCCGCAACGACCTCGCGGACGACTACGCGATCGGCGAGGCGCTGCGCGAGCGCGGTGGCCGCGTCGCGATCCCGGCCTTCACGATCGGGCACACCTGCGTCGACACCGAGCTGTCCGGCCTGTGGCGGCACGAGCTGCGCTGGAACCGCACCATCCGCAACGTCGACCCCGCCGGCTACGCGGGCTCGATCGTCACCCACGCCTTCCCGCTGGCGCTGATCGGCGCGCTTCTCCCGGGCGCCGGCACCTCGGCGCTGGCCGTCGCGGCCCTGGCGCTCGCCTGCCGGATCGTCCTGTGCGTGCGTCTTGAGCGGGCCTTCGGCTGGACGCCCCACGCCTACTGGCTGTTGCCGATTCGCGACATGCTCTCCTTCGCGAACTTCTCGTGGGGGTTCGTCTCGGGGGCGGTGACATGGAAAGGTCACGATTATCGCGTCGTTGCGGACGGGACGCTAATTCCGGAGGCGGGTCTCAGCCGCGATGCTGAAGCGACCTCCGTCTAGTCTTCGCCACGACTTCGCTCCTCTCGCTCTGCACTGAGGCCCCGACCCCATGCGCACGCTCTTCCTCCAGGCTCCGACCTTCGACGGCTTCGACGGAGGCGCCGGCTCCCGCTACCAGGCCAAGCGCGAGATCAAGTCGTTCTGGTACCCGACCTGGCTCGCTCAGCCGGCGGCCCTCGTCGAGAACTCGAAGCTCATCGACGCCCCGCCGCACAAGACCAAGCTCGGCGAGATCACCGGGCAGGCCAAGGACTTCGACATGGTGGTGCTGCACACCTCCGTGCCGTCCTTCAAGTCGGACGTGAAGACGATCGAGGCCCTGAAGGCTGCAAACCCCAACCTCAAGGCCGGCCTGATCGGCGCCAAGGTCGCGGTCGACGCGGCCGGCAGCCTGGCCCAGGCCCCGGTGGTCGACTTCGTGGCCCGCAACGAGTTCGACTTCACCGTCAAGGAAGTCGCCGACGGCGTCGACATGTCCAAGATCAAGGGCCTGTCCTACCGCAACGCCTCGGGGGTCATCGTGCACAACGAAGACCGTCCGATCATGACGGACATGGACCAGCTGCCCTTCGTCACGAGCGTCTACAAGCGCGATCTCGTGATGGAGAACTACTTCATCGGCTACCTGAAGCACCCCTACATCTCGTTCTACTCCGGCCGCGGCTGCAAGAGCCGCTGCACCTTCTGCCTGTGGCCGCAGACGGTCGGCGGGCACACCTACCGCACGCGCTCGGTCGGCCACGTGATCGAGGAGATCAAGTACTGCCTGAAGGCGTTCCCGCAGACGAAGGAGTTCTTCTTCGACGACGACACCTTCACGGACAACCTGCCCCGCGCCGAGGAGATTGCCCGCGAGCTCGGCAAGCTCGGCGTCACCTGGTCGTGCAACGCCAAGGCGAACGTGCCGCGGGAGACCCTGAAGGTCCTGCGCGACAACGGCCTGCGCCTGCTCCTCGTCGGCTACGAGTCCGGCAACCAGCAGATCCTGCACAACATCAAGAAGGGCATGCGCGTCGAGGTGGCGGAGAAGTTCACCAAGGATTGCCACGAGCTCGGGATCGCCATCCACGGCACCTTCATCCTCGGCCTGCCGGGCGAGTCGAAGGAGACGATCCAGGAGACGATCAACTACGCCAAGCGCATCAACCCGCACACCATCCAGGTGTCGCTCGCCGCGCCCTACCCGGGCACGTTCCTGTACAAGCAGGCGGTGGAGAACGGCTGGCTCGACGAGGCGAACGCCGAGCTCGTCGACGAGAACGGCGTGCAGGTCGCGCCGCTGCACTACCCGCACCTGTCGCACACCGAGATCTTCAACTCGGTCGAGGACTTCTACAAGAAGTTCTACTTCCGCGCCCCGAAGATCGCCTCGATCGTCGGCGAGATGGTCCGCTCGCCGGACATGATGAAGCGCCGCCTGCGCGAGGGCGTGGAGTTCTACCACTTCCTCAAGGAGCGCTCGGTCGGCTCCAAGGCCGCCTGACCGCGCCACGAACACGGGAACGCTGGCGGCCGGGCGGAAGCCCGGCCGTTTGCTTTTGATGGCGGCGCGCCGTCCCTCACCGGGGCCCGCCCGCAATTCACCGACGAGGACCTGCCGTGAAGCGCCTGGTGGTGACGGCCGACGATTTCGGGTTGAGCCCTGAGGTGAACGAGGCGGTGGAGCAGGCCCACCGCGACGGCATCCTCACGGCCGCGAGCCTGATGGTCTCGGCCCCCGCCGCGGCCGACGCGTTGGAGCGGGCGCGGCGCCTGCCGGACCTCCGGGTCGGGCTCCACCTCGTTCTGGTCGAGGCGTGGCCGACGCTTCCGGCCTCCGACCTGCCCGATCTTACCGACGCCTCCGGGCTGATGCGCCGCGACATGGAGAGGCTCGGCCTCGACCTCGCCGTGCGACCGTCCGCCCGGCGTCAGCTCGCCGCCGAGATCCGGGCGCAGTTCGAGGCCTTCCGGGCCACGGGCCTGCGGCTCGACCACGTCAACGCCCACAAGCACTTCCACGTCCATCCGCTGATCGCGGGCGCCGTCCTGCGCATCGGCCGGGACTACGGGATGCGGGCCCTGCGGGTGCCGCGGGAGACCCGCGCCGTGCTGCGCCTCGCCGAGCCCGGCGCCGAGCCGCGGCCGGCCCTCGACACGGCGCCCTGGGCGGCGCTCCTCGCGGTGCGCGCCCGCGCCGCTGGGCTCCTCATCCCCGATCGGACCCTCGGTCTCGCCTGGTCGGGCGCCATGACGCCGGCCCGCGTCGCCGGCCTCCTGGCGCACCTGCCGGATGGTTTGACGGAGCTCTACACGCACCCCGCGACAGCCGGCGGCTTTCCGGGCGAGGCCCCGGGCTACGCCTACGCGGCCGAGCGCGACGCGCTGGTCGCGCCCGAGACGCGTGCGGCGCTGGCGGGAAGCGGGGCGCGTACGGGTGGCTTCTCGGATTTCATCGCCTGAGGCCGATGGAACCCGCTCCCGGCCCAGGTGACCGATGACTGATAGCGAGGTTAGGGGTGCTTTTTACCAAGTACTCGATATCGGAACTCTCGACTTTATGAAATCCTTGCCGTTTCATGACTGAATTTTCATGCAACCCGACGGGCGGGGCTTCGTTCTGCCAGAAGAGTCAAGGCACGACGATCGCGCACTTCGGACCGCCGAAGCCGGATGGACTCTCTTTGCACCTTGGAGATCCGGTCATGAAAAATCGAAGCCTGCTTGCCATGTTCCTCGCCGCCTCGACCGTGCTGGGTGGGGCCGCCTACGCTGCCGAACAGGCCGCAGCCACCGCGACGCCGAGCGCCGCTCAACGCGCGGTCGACGCGGATGCACTGAAACTGTCGTCCGACGGCGCCGACGCCTTCCGCGACATGCACCGGGCCCGGGTCGCGATCTTCAACGCGGACCCGGCTCAGGCGAAGGCGCTCGTCGGCAAGGCCCAGGAAGCTCTCGGGAAGGCGAAGACGGATTCGAGCGTCTTCCAGAAGGCCGAGGCCGACCTGCGCGCCCCCAAGACCTCGGACGCGCCGGCGAAGCCGTCGACCACGACCGACCCGTCCAAGCCTTCGGCGTGGCTGCCCATCGACGGACAGATGACCCTGGCCGAGGATTTCGTGGCGACCCCGCAGAAGACGGCCGCCGTCACGGACGCCAACAAGTCCCTCGCGCAGGGCGATCAGAAAGCCGCCTTGGCGAAGCTCAAGCTCGCCGGCATCGACGTGAATTTCACCCTCGCGGTAGCCCCCCTCGACCGCACCGTGGCGGATGTCGATCAAGCCGGGACCCTGATCGGCCAGGGCAAGTTCTACGAAGCCAACGCCGTTCTGAAGCAGGCGGAGGACGGGGTGCGCTTCGACATGATCGACACCACCGCCGTGCCTGTGAAGACGGCCGCCACACCCGCGGGCCAGACCGCCCCGACCGCGGCGGCCAAGCCGGCCACGCACTGAGGAGAGGATGCGAAGCCGCCCGCGGGCGGCTTCGCGAAGCGAGGAGGAGACCCGTGCATATCAGCGCCACTCTCGGGCGGGCGACCTGCGCCGCCGCGATGCTTGCCGTCACCGCCGTGCCCGCGGCGGCCCTCGACTGCGGGAAGCCCGTCGTGCCGAGCCCGGATGCCGATGCCGCTCTGGCCGCCGCGATCCCTGGATCCCAGGTGGACGGGCATTCGGGCCTCGCACTCGGGCCGGCGATCGATCGGCTCTCGAAGGCCGGCATGCCGCCCGCTCTGATCGTCGACCACGCGGTCGCCGCCTATTGTCCGATGGTCGAGCGGGATCAGCGCCTCTCCGCGGCGGGCAAGCGGGAAGCCGTCCGGCGCTTCGCCGCATTGGTCACCGACCTCGCCTACGGCGCGCTCGACCCGAATCAAGCGCAGACGGCCATCCTCCTGACCGTGCCCGTGGACACGGCCCTGGCGGAACGGATCGATGCAGCCGCGATCCAATCGGGACAGAGCCGCGACGCCTGGCTCGTGGAGGCGATCCGAGCCAAGTTGAAGGGCGGCTAGCATCGCGTCCACGTCGCGCGGACAGCGCCGTGGCCGGGCGGTCACCGCCCGGCCGCCCCAAGCCCCCCGGGCTTTACTTGACGGCCGCTGCCTCGCGCCCGGCGGACGCGGTTCCGGACGGTCGCGCGGCGTCCGCGCCCTCGGGGCGCTTCGGGTCGGGCTTGACCGGCGGCGGCCCCAGGAAGGCCGGCACGACGAAGAAGGCGGCCACGAGCGTGAAGAACAGCGACAGGGCGAGGAGCTTGCCCATGCTGGCGGTGCCCGGGTGGCTCGACAGGACGAGCGACCCGAAGGCGGTGCCCGTGGTGAGCGCCGAGAAGAAGATCGCCCGCGTCAGGCTCGAGGCCAGCATGTCGGTCACCCCGGCCCGCCAGGCGATCACGTAGTAGATGTGGAAGGCGACGCCCACCGCCAGCATCAGCGGCAGCGCGATGATGTTGGCGAAGTTGAGCGGCATGCCGACGACGTGCAGCGCCATCAACGTCCACAGCGTCGCGAGGACCAGCGGCCCGAGCGTCATCGCGACGTCCCAGGGTTTGCGCAGGGCCACCGACAGGATGATGAAGATCAGCACCAGCGCGGTCACGCCCGCCTGCACGAAGGCGCCGAGGATGGTGTAGCTCGACGAGGTGGTGGCCACCGGCGCGCCGGTGGCGTGCGGCGCGATGGTCTGCACCTCCTTGGCGAAGCGGCGGAGCACCTCGTCGTCGTTGGAATTGCCCTTCGGGTGAACCTCGATGCGCGTGCGCCCATCGGCGGCGATCCACTCCGCCTTGAGCTGCGGCGGCAGATTGTCGAGGGTGATCTTCTCGGGGTGCAGCAAGCCGCGCAGGCGGGCGAGCAGCGTCTTGAGGTCCGTGGTGAGCGCCACCGAGGCGGCCTCGCGCATCGAGACCGGCGCGTTGGCGAGCTTGTCGAGGGTATCGGCGAGGTCGGCCGCGCTCTTGGCGCCCTTCGCGTCGCCGGTGGCGATGCCGCGGAGCGCTGCGGCCGCCTCCTTCAGGCCCTTGACGTTGTCGGCGTCGGTCGGCGGCGGCGGCTTACGGGCCGGGTTGAGCACCGGGTCGAGCAGCTCGGCGGTCTCGGCGATGGTCGCGAGCTTCTGGTCCTGGTCGCGCGGCACGAAGGTGTCGATGCTGTTGACCGACGAGACCGCCTGGAGGCCGAGCAGCTTCTTCGACATCTCCGGAACGTCCGCCACCGAGGGCGCAAGCACGTCGATGACGTTCGGGCTGGTGGCCGGATCCTTGATGAGGTCGAGGTAGGTCGCGATTGACTCCACCTTCGGGCTGCGCAGGTGCATCGGGTTCGAGTCGAAGGGCAGCTTCCAGAGAAGCGGCAGGCCCGCGAGGGTGATCAGCCCGACCGCGATGAGAACCGGCTTGCGGTTGCGGATGATCCAGGGATCGACGCCCGCGAGCCAGGTGGTCTCCACCGCCTCCTTCTCGCCCCGCGGGCGGAACACCGCGATCAGCGCCGGCAGGAAGGTGAGGGAGAACAGGTAGGCGACGATCATGCCGACGCCGGCGATCAGGCCGAGTTCGGAGACGCCCCGGAAGGTCGTCGGCAGGAAGGCGAAGAAGCCCGCGAGGAGCGAGACGGCGGCGAGCGTCAGCGACCAGCCGACGCCGCGGGCCGCCGCGCGGATCGCGGCCTCCAGGGTCGGCTGCTCGTAGCGGTCCGCCCGGTAGCGCACGGCGAACTGGATGCCGAAATCGATGCCGAGCCCGACGAACAGGGCCGCGAAGGCGACCGAGATCGGGTTCAGCTCACCCACCATCAGGAGCCCGAGCGCGGCCGTCACGATGAGGCCCGCGAAGGTGGTGATCATCACGGCCACGACGAGGGGCGTCGAGCGGAGTGCGAGCCACAGGAACAGCACGATGGCGCCGCCGATGATGCTGTTGTTGAGGAGCGCGTCGTCCGAGAGCGTGGCGAACTCGTCGTCGGCCACCGCGACGGGGCCGGTCAGCCGCACGCGCACGCCGTTCTCGGGCGTGAGCTTCAGCTCCTTCCCGACGTTGCGGATCAGCTTCGTCGCGGCGGCGCCGGGCTCCAGCGCGTTGAAGTCGAGCACCGGCTGGATCATCACGAACTTGCGCAGATCCGTGCTGCGGCTCTCGCCGCCCGAGAGGAGGAGCTGCCATGACATCCGGGCGGGCTCCCCGGCCAGCACCTTCTTGATGGTGCCGTCGATGCGGCCCATCGGCTTGTCGAGGTCCTCGAGCTTGGCATCGCCGCTCTTCACGCCGCGCGCACCGAGACCGAGCACCCGCGCGATGCCGCGCAGCGAGGGATCGGCGGCCAGCGGCCCGAGCAGCCCCTGCTGCTGCGTGAGCTGCTCCATCGTCTTCTCGAGCTCGGCCTGCGGCATCAGCAGGAAGCCGTTCTTGTCGAAGAAGGGGCCGCCGTCGGGACGGTAGACGGTCTCGATCAGGTTCTTGTGGACGGCAAGCGCCTTGGCGAGCTCGTTCGCGGATTCCTCGGCGATCTCCGGCGTCTCGCCATCGATGACGGCGACCACCGTGTTGGTCCGCTGCGGGAACGCCTTCTCGTAGTTGATCTCGTCCTGGCGCCACGACACGCTCGGCTCGATCAGCCGTTCGACGTCGGTGTTGATCCGGAACAGGTGCGCGGCGATGCCGGCGCCGCCCACGGTCAGCAGCGCCACGGCGGCGATCACGACCCAGCGATGCCGGACGGAAAACGCGACGAGTCGTTCGATCACGAGTATCCTACCTACCTGGAACCTGCCCGACGCGCCGGGGGCTCCTCGATGATCCGCGGACCGCCCGGCCATTCGGCGGGCCGCGCCGTCCGATCCCGGGTGCCCGCATCGACCGGGCCTCGAGCGAAGAGCGCAACGCGTGACCGCCGCGCGGCGATGAGCCGGGATGGCACCGGCGCGGAGGCCCGCCGCACCGACCGGGCGAGGACGCACCGGACGCCGCGGCCACGAGCCATCCCCATGGCGCTGCTCACTAAAGCGACGGGCTCCGGAATGCAACGCGCCGGGGGTGCCGATGGTCCTCGAGGGCCTCCGTGCGAAGCACTGAAATCGCATCGCAACATGGCGGTTTTTCGCCGATTCGGCGGCGGCGCCTCCGGTTTGGCGCAGGTCTGGCATGTCGAGAGGCGCCGGCCGGGGACTAGGAAAAGGCACTCCGCCTGGGATATGCGTCAGGCCAGTCCCGCCGTCCGAGCGGCTTGCCTGACCCCGGGCTGTGGCCCCCTTGCGTCAGGCGTCGACAGACTGCGTGCCGGAGCCCCCGAGGGCCGGCGTTTGAGACTCGTTCCAACCTAGATCGCTGGAATTCGTATTTTTTTCGCGCTAAGCAGCCCGACGATCCGGGGCCAACAACGAAGGAGCCGCGTCTTGGGAATTCCCCTCCGGTACGTCGCGAAGATTGGCGGCTACATCCTCAAGCAGCACATCACCGGACGCAAGCGCTACCCGCTCGTCATGATGATGGAGCCCTTGTTCCGCTGCAATCTCGCGTGCGCCGGCTGCGGCAAGATTGATTACCCGGACGAGATCCTGAACAAGCGCCTGCCGGTGGCCGACGCCCTTGAATCCGTTCGCGAGTGCGGTGCACCCGTGGTCGTGATCGCCGGCGGCGAGCCGCTCCTGCACAAGGACCTGCCGCAGATCGTCGAGGGCATCATTGCGCAGAAGAAGTTCGCGATCGTGTGCACGAACGCGCTGCTCCTCGAGAAGAAGATCAAGGAGTACAAGCCTTCGCCGTACTTCACCTGGTCGATCCACCTCGACGGCGACAAGGAGATGCACGACCAGTCGGTGTGCCAGCGCGGCGTCTACGACAAGGCCGTGGCAGCGATCGCGAAGGCCAAGGAGATGGGCTTCCGCGTCACCATCAACTGCACCTTCTTCAACAATTCCTCGGCCGACAAAATCGCCGACTTCTTCGATTCCGTGACCCGCATGGGCATCGACGGCATCACGGTCTCGCCGGGCTACGCCTACGAGCGCGCGCCCGACCAGAAGCACTTCCTCAACCGCAAGGCGACGAAGGAGCTGTTCCGCGGCGTCTTCCGGCACGGCAAGGAGAAGGGCCGCGAGAAGTGGACCTTCCAGCAGTCGGGCCTGTTCCTCGACTTCCTGGCCGGCAACCAGACCTACCACTGCACGCCCTGGGGCAACCCGACCCGAACCGTGTTCGGCTGGCAGAAGCCCTGCTACCTGCTCGGCGAGGGCTACGCCGCCACCTTCAAGGAGCTGATGGAGGAGACGGACTGGGACGCCTACGGCACCGGCAACTACGAGAAGTGCGCCGACTGCATGGTCCACTCAGGCTACGAGGCTTCCTCGGTCGTCGACTCGGTGCGCAAGCCCTGGAAGCCGCTGGTGCACGCGATCCGCGGGATCAAGACCGAGGGCGAGATGGCCCCCGAGGTCAGCCTGGAGAACCAGCGGCCGGCCGAGTTCGTGTTCTCGCGCAACGTCGCCCAGAAGCTCTCCGAGATCAAAGCCTCGGGCGTCGACACCAAGCGCGAGGCCCGGAACCGCACCGCGGCCTGAACGGCTTAGCCAGATCAAACGAAAAGGCCCGCGGCGCTGAGCGCCGCGGGCCTTTTCATGCGAGCTTCGAAGCCGGAGCTATCAGTTTTCCTCGGCCAGCGGCACACCGAGCCCGGCACCGAGCCGCGCGCGGCACCTGCCCAGCACCGCGAAGGCCACATTGGAATCCTGGGCCAAGCGCATGACCTCGCCGACCCGGGCCGTGCCCCGGGCGAGGGCGCCGAGGACCGCCAGGATATCGGGCTCGCCGTCGGGCTTGAGGGCATTCGCCGCGAAAGCCGGCAGCGCCCGCTCGGCCGGATCGCAGATCACGCGCAGGGCGCCGAACGGAAGGCCGTGGCGTCCCGCATAGGCCGCGGCGACATGCGATTCCATGTCGACGGCGGCAGCCCCGGTGCCCGCGCGCAATTCGGCCTTGGCCTCCACCGCGAGGATCGCCGCGTCGACCCCGGCGAGATCGGCCGGGATCACCCTGAGGCCGAGCCCCGAGAGGGCGTTCAGCAGGCTTGCGGAGAGGGCGAGATCCGCGGCGCGGCGGCCATCCGCCGCCACCACGCCGCTGCCGACGATGACGTCGCCGGGGCGAAGGGAGGGATCGAGGCCGCCGGCGATGCCGAAGCTCACAACTGCCCGGCAACCCGGGACCGGGCGCTCGTCCAGGAGGGTGCGCAGGCGCGCCGGGTTGCCGCCGGCGCCGATGGCCTCGACGCCGGGACCGGCGGCCAGGCGGCGCTCCTTGGCGAGGCCGGTCACGGCGAGGACGGGCGCCGACGCGCCCGTGGGGTGGCTCGGCGCCGCGCTCACATCCCGAAGGCGACTTGCCGGGAGTTGCTGCGCTTGAGGTTGCGGTAGCGCGCCATCGCCCAGAGGGGGAAGAACTTCGGATAGCCGTGGTAGCGCAGGTAGAACACCCGCGGGAAGCCGGTGGCGGTGTAGCGCTCCTCGGCCCAGAGGCCGTCCGCCCCCTGCTTGCGGGTCAGGAAGTTGATGCCGCGGGTGACCGCCGGATCCTCGGACTCGCCGGCCGCCATCAGGGCGAGGAGCGCCCAGGCGGTCTGGGAGGCGGTCGACGAACCCGGCTCGAAGGCGGGATCGATCTTGTAGCTCGACGCGTCCTCGCCCCAGCCGCCGTCCGGGTTCTGGATACCGATCAGCCAGGCTACGGCCTTGCGGATCTGTGGGCTCTGCGGATCGACGCCCGCGGCGTTGAGGGCGCAGAGGACCGACCAGGTGCCGTAGATGAAGTTCATGCCCCAGCGTCCGTACCAGCTGCCGTCCTCCTCCTGGTCGTCGAGGAGGTAGGCGACGCCGCGGTCCAGCGCCTTCGAGCTCGCCCGCGTCTCGCCGAGCTGCGAGAGCATGGAGACGACGCGCGCCGTCACGTCAGCGGTCGGCGGGTCGAGGAGCGCGCCGTGGTCCGAGAACGGGATGTGGTTGAGGTACATGTGGTTGTTGTCGGCATCGAAGGCCGCCCAGCCGCCGTCCTTCGACTGCAGCCCCTCCACCCATTCCCGAGCCCGGGCGATGGCGGTGGTGTAGTCGGGCATGTCGGCGACGAGTCCGTGCTGGCGCATGGCGCGGTTCATCGCCATCACCACCACCGCGGTGTCGTCGAGGTCCGGGTAGTGGGCGTTGCCGTACTGAAAGGCCCAGCCGCCCGGCCGGACATGCGGCTTCGCGGCCGCCCAGTCACCCTTGATGTCGAGGACCTGTCGCGGCTTCAGCCAGTCGAGGCCGGCCCGCGCCTGCGCCTCCGCTTCGAGGCTGCCCGCCTCGAGGAGGGCATGGCTCGCCAACGCCGTATCCCAGACCGGCGAGACGCAGGGCTGCACGTAGGCCTCGTGCGGCTTGTCCACGACGAGCTTCTCGATCGCCTCACAGGCGATGCGGACCTGCGGATGATCGGGGCCGTAGCCCATCACCTCGTACATCAGCACCGAATTGACCATGGCGGGGAAGATCGCGCCGAGACCGTCCTCGCCGTTCAGGCGCTCGCTCACCCAGGCCCGCGCCTTCTCCATGGCGCGCTGGCGCCGGCGCTTCGGGAAGAGGTGCTCGGTCTTGTGCAGCACGCGGTCGATCGCGCCGAAGATCGGGGTCCACGGCCACGTCGCGTGCGGGCTACCGGGCCATGAGCGCACGGAATCGGGCGGCGTCACGAAGAGCTCCTGAACGCCGATCCCGCGCGGGTTCCTGGCGCGGGGCTTGGTCGCCTGCAGCACGAAGAGCGGGACCATGACGCAGCGCGCCCAGTAGCTCACCTTGTCGAGGTGGAACGGGAACCACTTCGGCAGGAACATCACCTCGACGGGCATGACCGGCACGGCCGACCACGGCACCTCGCCGAACAGGGCGAGCTGGAAGCGGGTGAAGACGTTGGCGTTCGCAGCCCCGCCGCGGGACAGGATAGCCTCGCGGGCCCGGCGCATGTGGGGAGCCTCGATGTCCTCGCCGATCATCTTGAGCGCGAAGTAGGCCTTCACGCTGCAGCTCATGTCGAAGGGTCCCTCGTGCACCAGGGCCCAGCCCCCGTGCTTGCCCTGCGTGCGCTTGAGGTAGTTGCCGATCTTCGGCTCGATGCCGGGTTTCGGCTTGCTGTCCCGGAACTGATGGAACAGGATGTACTCGGAGGGGATGGTCGCGTCCGCCTCCAGCTCGAAGCAGATGTGACCGTCGGCCTGGGCGAGGCCCGTGAGCGCGCGCGTGGCGCTGGCGATGCCGCGCTCCACGTCGTCGAGGGAAATGTCCTGCGTCTTCGGGCGCTGCAGCGCCTCGACCTTGCTCACTGCCTCTCGCATCGTCCTCGCCCTAGCGGCAACCTGTCTCAGGCCGCCCTCATGCCTCACGCAGCGCCACGACCACGTGTCGCGTCGCACATCACGATCCGCGCGGCTGTGCCGCCCGAGCGGATCGCGCCCTCGATGGTCGAGGGCAGTCCCGTCGCCGTCCAATCCCCGGCCAGCGCCAGGTTGGCGTAGGCCGTCTCCGCCCCGGCGCGCCGCGCGGCCTCGGCCGGCGTTGCGGCAAAGGTCGCACGCTTCTCCTTGACGATCTGCCAGCTTGGCAGTTCCGGAGCAAGATTGCTGAGGGCGGCGATCTCCGACCAGATCTCGCGGGCGAGATCCTCCCGCGGCACGTCGAGGAGGCGGTCGGCACCGCTGATCGTCACCGAGAAGCGGTCCGGATAGGCGAAGAGCCACTCGGTGAGGCCGTTCACCACGCCGAGCAGGAGCGGACTCCCGGGCGGCGGGGCCAGGGCAAAATGGGCGTTGACGATGGAGCGGTAGGCCTGCGGCGCCGCGAGGCCCGGCAGCACCTCGGCCGCGACCCAGGGGGGCAGCGCCAGCACGACCGAATCACCCGGCGCGATCGTCTCGCTTCCGTCCGTGAAGTCGAGGCGCTCGATGCGCTCGGGGGCGAGCCCCAGGCCGCGCAACCGGCGGCCGAACCGGATCTCGGCGCCGCGCCGGCCGAGATAGGCCACGGCCGGATCGACGAAGGCCGCCGACAGGCCCTTCACGGCGACGAGGGGCCGGCACGAGGCGCCGCCGGCACCCAGCGTTTCCCGCAGGATGCGCGCGGCGAGCCCCACGTCGCTCTCGCGGGGGTCGGTGTTGAGGGCGGCGAGCAGCACCGGATGCCAGAGGCGCTCGTAGAGGAGGCCCGAGCATTCCATGCGCTCGCCGATGGTGCCGGCCGCGCCCTCGGCCTTGCCGGCTGCGGCGCGCAGGAGGCTCAGCGGCGCGAGGTAGTCGCGGGCACGCGTGCCCGGCACGCGGCGGCCGGGGGCCAGCACCCACCAGGGCAGGCGGCCCGCGTTGGGGCGCAGGGTCCAGCGCTCGCCGCTCTTCAGGTCGGCGAAGTCGAACGCCGCCGCGTCGGGCCCCTCCAGGGCGTCGGCCGGCGCCCCGATCGTGCGCATGAAGCCGAGGGCGTCGGTGTTGCCGGAGAGGAGGAGGTGGTTGCCGTTGTCGATGGTGAGCCCGAGGCTCGGGTCGTAGTAGGAGCGGCAACGCCCGCCCGCCTGCTTGGCGGCCTCGTGCAGCACCACCCGCTGGCCGCGCTCCGCGAGGGCGACCGCGGCCGCCAGGCCCGCGAGGCCCGCTCCGACGACGTGACTGACCGGCATCAGACGATCCCGTGCCGGAGCGCGACGCCGAGGAGGGCGAGCTTGCCCGGTTTCACCCGGGCCCGCGGGGGCGCCCAGCCCCGCCGGAGCAGGGCGTCGAGGTAGAGCCGGTAGGCGGCGGCCATCAGGCGGGCGGCCTTCGTGGCCCGGCGGGGCGAGCGGCCGATGATCTCCCAGGTCGCCCGGTAATGGGCGTCGGCCTCGGCCGCCACGGCGGCGCAGACCTCGCCGATGCGCGGGTGCCTCACCGCCTCCATGGGCGTCGGCGCGGTCAGGCCGATCCGTGCCAGCGCCTCCCGGGGCAGGTAGAGGCGGCCGCGCTCCGCATCCTCGTCGATGTCGCGCAGGATGTTGGTGAGCTGCAGGGCGCGGCCCTGGTGCCAGGCGAGGCGCACGCCGTCGTTCTCCGGCATGCCGAAGATCCGAACCGACAGGCGTCCGACGGCGCTGGCGACGCGGTCGCAGTAGAGGTCGAGGGTGGCGGCGTCGGGCGCCACGATGTCCTCGAACGCGTCCATCGCCATGCCGTCGATGACCGCGTGGAAGTCCTCGCGCCGGAGGTCGTAGCGGCGCACCGGGACCACGAGGTCCTGGACGCGGGCGGGGGGGCGGCCGGCGTAGAGGGCGTCGATGTCGGCCCGCCAGCGGTCGAGCTCGGCCGCGCGAATCTCTGCGGCGTCCCCGTCGTCGGCGACGTCGTCCACGGCCCGGCAGAAGGCGTAGACGGCGTACATCGCCTCGCGCCGGTCCTTCGGCAGCAGGCGCATGGCCGTGTAGAAGGAGGAGCCCTTGGCCGGCAGGGCCGGGGCCTCGGCGCCGGGGGCGTCCGTCAGGGGCGTCGCGGTGGCGCTCATCTGGGGGCCGCTCATGGGTAGACCTTGGGCGTGGCGCCGGCAGCCGCCGCGCGCAGCGCCCGGCCCCGGAGGGGACGCCCGGCGAGGGTCGCCAGGATGCCGCCGAGGGCGGTCAGGGCGAAGGCGGCTTTGCCGTGGTGCACAGCCTCGGAGAGGGGATCGCGGTCGAGGAGGCCGCGGGCCAGCACGACCGCGAGACGGTGGATCGCGGCGATCTCCAGGGACAGGCGCAGGTCGTCGATCAGGTCGGGCAGCACGGCGCCGGCCTCGAGGAGGACGAGGGTGCGCTCGGCCAGATCGCGGATGACGGCGCGCAGGGCCGGCGTCGCCCGCTCGGCCCCGAGCATCGCGACGGTGGCGCCGTGGCGGGCCAGAGCGTCCTCGGGGATGTAGACCCGGTCGAGCGTGCGGAAATCCTTCCCGCAATCCTGCAGGTGGTTGATGATCTGGAGCGCCGCGCAGATCGCGTCGGAGGCACCCCAGACCCGGGCGGGGTCCTC
Source organism: Methylobacterium sp. A54F (assembly GCF_053346035.1). Lineage (NCBI taxonomy): Bacteria > Pseudomonadati > Pseudomonadota > Alphaproteobacteria > Hyphomicrobiales > Methylobacteriaceae > Methylobacterium > Methylobacterium sp. A54F. The sequence goes on from NZ_JBKFBF010000014.1 coordinate 144,293, forward strand.
CCCGTGCACGTCGAGGACGTAGCGGCCGACCGGCATCGCCGAGTAGCGGCAATAATGGATCAGCTCGTCCCAGGTCGCGTAGCGGCCCTTGCGCGCGTCCATCCGGAAGGCGTCGAGGAGTTCGAGGGCGTGGCGCGGCGGCAGCCCGCGGGCGGCGAGCTCCTGCTTCAGGGGCGCCACGGCAGGGTCGGCCGGGCCGGTGCCCCGCAGGCCGTCGGCGAGCGCGTCGAGGAGGGCGAGCTTGCGCTCGGGCGACAGGTCCGCGTGGTCCGCGACGTCGTCGCCCGCCCGCACGTAGTTGTAGAAGGCGAGGATCGCCCCGCGGTGGCGCGGGTGGATCAGGTGCGAGGCCACGGGGAAGTTCTCGTCCCGGTGGCCCTTGCCCGAGCGGGCCTCGGTGGCGGTGGAGAGGCTCATCCGAGATACCCCGCCTGGCGGAACCAGCCGATCGCGTCGGCGAGGCCCTCGCGGTAGGGACGGGCGGTGTAGCCGAGCTCCGCGCGGGCCTTCGCGTCGGAGAAGAACATCCGGTAGCGCGACATGCGGATGCCGTCGATCGTCGCGAAGGGGGCCTTGCCGGTGACCCGGGCCATCTGCTCCGCGAAGAAGGCGATCGGGTAGACCACGGCCCGCGGCAGGTTCACGGTGGGGGGCTTGCGCCCGACCAAGCCGGCGATGTCCGCCAGCATCTGCGAGAGCAGGACGTTCTCGCCGCCGAGGATGTACTTCTCGCCCGTGCGCCCCTTGCGCAGGGCGAGGAGGTGACCGGCGGCGACGTCGTCCACGTGCGCGAGGTTCAGGCCGGTGTCGACGAAGGCGGGCATGCGGCCGAGCGCGGCCTCCTGGATGATCCGCCCGGTGGGGGTCGGCTTGACGTCCCGGGGGCCGATCGGCGTCGAGGGATTGACGATGACGGCCGGCAGGCCCTGGCTCGCGACCAGCTCGTCCACCACCCGCTCGGCCACCACCTTGCTGCGCTTGTAGGCGCCGATGGCGGTCTCGGGCGTGAGGGGTTGCGTCTCGTCGGACGGTGTCACCCCGTCGGCCGGCGGCCGGATGGTGGCGACGCTCGACGTGTAGACGATTCGCTCGATGCCGGCCCGCAGGGCCTCGGTCATGAGGATGCGGGTGCCGTCCCGGTTCGTCCGGACGATCTCCTCCATGTCCGGCGCCCACAGGCGGTAGTCGGCCGCGGCGTGGATCAGGTAGCGCTGGCCCCGGAGGGCGGCCGCGACGGCCTGGGCGTCGCGCATGTCGCCCTCGACGATCTCGACGTCGGTCCACGTCAGGTTGGTGCGCGGGCTCGTCGCCCGCACCATGACGCGGACCGGGAAGCCGGCCTTGCGGAAAACGTCGACCAGGGCCGCCCCGAGGAAGCCGCTCGCGCCGGTGATCAGCACGGGGCCGGGATCGGAGGGGCTCGTCGCAGTCGCCTCGGGCATCACGCTCGCATCGTCGCGGAGAAGCGGCGCCCGGGGATCGGCCGATCCCCGGGCGCGCCGCGCGCTTGTGTCATCGAATCAGAACCGGGACAAGGATGCGGCGGCCACACGGGCCGCCGGGCGCCCTCAGGCGAGGCGCAGGCGCGAGGAGCGCCCGTCCTGCCGGCCTTCCTGGCGTGCCGGCAGGGCGTCGGCGACGGCCTTGAGGATGCCGGCGGCGTCGAGGCCGGCCTCGGCGTACATCCGGTCCGGGCTGTCGTGGTCCTGGTAGGCGTCCGGCAGCGTCAGCGTCCGCACCCGGACCCGGCCCGCGTCCAGCGCGCCTCGGCTCGCCAGCAGATGCAGAACCATCGCACCGAAGCCCCCCGTCGAGCCCTCCTCCAGCGTCACCAGGACCTCGTGGCTGCCCGCAAGATCCAGCACCAGATCCGCGTCCAGCGGCTTGGCAAACCGCGCGTCCGCCACCGTCACGCCGACCCCCGACGCCTCCAGCTGGTCGGCCGCCTTCAGGGCCTCCCCGAGCCGCGTGCCCAGCGACAGAAGCGCCACACGCGCCCCCTCCGGACGCCGGACCACCCGGCCCCGCCCGATCGGCAGGGGCTCGCCCCGCTCCGGAAGGTCGATCCCCACGCCCTCGCCCCGCGGGTAGCGCAGCGCGATCGGCCCCGCATCGTGCGCGTGGGCGGTCGCCACCATGTGCACCAGCTCCGCCTCGTCGGCCGCCGCCATCACCGTCATGTTCGGCAGGCAGCACAGATACGCCAGGTCGAACG
>NZ_JBKFBF010000140.1:0-302 GCF_053346035.1 Methylobacterium sp. A54F
CTCGGGGGTGAAGTCCGAGATGTTGGCGCGGCCGTGCAGCACGGCCTCCAGCTCCGGCTCGTGCCGGCGGGCGACGTCGAGCAGGGCGTGGAACAGGATGTCGAGGGCCTCCGCGGGCGAGGTGCCGGTGATGACCGGCGGCGCGAAGGTGGTGTCGGCGGCGTGGCCCGGCGAGGCGTGTAGGGTCAGGGTCATCGAACGGCTCCCGCGACATGGCGCGACGGGACCCCCCTCCCCGGTGCGGGGAGGAGGCAGGAGGCGGCGGCGGCGGGAGGGCGGCGGACCCGCCGGCAGCGCCCCGG
>NZ_JBKFBF010000141.1:0-302 GCF_053346035.1 Methylobacterium sp. A54F
GAGCCTCGCCCAGGCCGTGCGCGGCGCCGCCTTCGCGGTGCCCGGCGCGCTCGGCGCCCAGGAGGGCGGCCTTATCGCCCTGTGCGCCATCTTCGGTATTCCCGCCGAGGCCGCGCTCGCCCTCTCCCTCGTCAAGCGCCTCGCCGGCCTCCTCGTCGGGCTGCCGGGCCTGTTCAGCTGGCACATCCTCGAGCGCCGGGAGGCCGCGGCCGATGTCGAGCGCGGCGCCATCCTCGGCCGGCGCCTCAAGCCGGTCCTGCAGCCCGCGACGCTCGGGCCGTTCTACAGCTACCAGCCCCCGC
>NZ_JBKFBF010000142.1:0-301 GCF_053346035.1 Methylobacterium sp. A54F
CGCCCCCTATTCGCTACTCGCTATTCGCTATTCGCTCCTTGGGGCTGTAGCTCAGTTGGGAGAGCGCGTGCTTTGCAAGCATGAGGTCGTCGGTTCGATCCCGTCCAGCTCCACCAGGATCCAGGGCTGCCAGGCGCACATGCGTGCGACGGCGGCGGGGCAGGGGAGGACATATCCGGATGAAGAGACAGGTTTGCAGGCCCGGGTGACCGGGATCTGCGAAGTGACATCGTGAAGAGGGAATGTGACCGTGACGGCAGCGAGAGCTGGTCCGCCAGGGTCACGTTCGGCAAGCAACTGT
>NZ_JBKFBF010000143.1:0-301 GCF_053346035.1 Methylobacterium sp. A54F
GGAATTCGCGGGTCCCGTCCGGGCCCGGGGGCGGCAGCGTCCCGGTCGCGAGGGTAGCGAGGGGCCGGCCGGTGATCTCGTGCGGCGCGAAGCCCGTCAGGCTCAGGGAAGCGGGATTGGCCTTCAGGATCGGGTTGCCAGGGCGGGACCCGTCAGCCAGCAGGGCCGGCCCCATCGCGTCGAGCAGCGGCGCCCAGGCCGCGCCGCCCGGCGCACCGGCCTGCACGATCGAGCCGTTCGCTTCGGGCTCTGCCATCCGTCCGTCCCGGCCTGCCGGGACCGTGCCCGCGATGGCGTAAGG
>NZ_JBKFBF010000144.1:0-301 GCF_053346035.1 Methylobacterium sp. A54F
CGCGATCATCTCAGCTCGTGTGGTCGACGGGCTCGATGCCGCCATCGAGCACATCGAGACGAACGGCTCCCATCACACCGACGCGATCATCACCGAGGGTGCCGAGGCCGCGACCCGCTTCCTCGCGGAGGTCGATTCGGCGATCGTGACGCACAACGCCTCGACGCAGTTCGCCGACGGCGGCGAGTTCGGCTTCGGCGCCGAGATCGGCATCGCCACCGGGCGGATGCATGCGCGGGGCCCCGCCGGCGTCGAGCAGCTCACCACCTTCAAGTACCGGGTGCACGGCAACGGCCAGACC
>NZ_JBKFBF010000145.1:0-301 GCF_053346035.1 Methylobacterium sp. A54F
CGGTGTCGGTGCTGACCGCGGGCCCGCACCTGTTCGAGGGATTTTCCCGCGACATCGAGATCGTGGCCCTGCCGAACATGATCGGCGCCGCCGTGCCGCCGCCGCGCCTCTACGCCGAGCCGACGCCAAGTGTGATGCACTGCGTGCCCCTCGGCCTCTCCGAGATGCGCCGGACGATGCGGTGCATCCTCGACCACCTCGTCGAGCGCGGGATCGGTCTGTTCGTCGTCGACGTCTCGGCCGAGATCGCCTTGCTCTCCCGCATCGCGAGCGTGCCGGCCGTGCAGATCCGCATGCACGG
>NZ_JBKFBF010000146.1:0-301 GCF_053346035.1 Methylobacterium sp. A54F
TGACCCCGCAGGACCGGTTCAACGTGATCCGCTTCGACGACACCTGGGACGCACTGCATCCCGAGCCCGTCCGGGCGACGCCCGAGGCCCTGCGGGGCGCCGAGGCCTTCGTCTCCGCCCTGGTGGCGCGGGGCGGCACGGAGATGCTGGCACCGCCCAAGGCAGCCCTGGCGGCCCCCCGCCCGGAGGACGGGCGGGTGCGGCAGGTGGTGTTCCTCACCGACGGCGCGGTCGGGAACGAGGACCAGATCTTCGCGGCGATCCACGCGGGGCTCGGGCGCTCGCGCCTGTTCATGGTCGG
>NZ_JBKFBF010000147.1:0-301 GCF_053346035.1 Methylobacterium sp. A54F
GCTCGGCTCCGGGACGCCGATGGTCTGGACGGTGCGCAGGCCCGCCCGCGTCAGCGTGTTGGCGAGGTCGGAGGCGCCCGTGTAGTCGTCGGCGACGCAGCCCAGCGCGTGGCTCATCGGACCTCTCCCTGCGCCGCCCGGTAGGGGGCGAACCAGCCGAGGCCGGCCTCGGTGCCCGCGGCGGGGTTGTACTCGCAGCCGACGAAGCCGACGTAGCCGAGGCGGTCGAGCTCGCCGAACAGGAAGGCGTCGTCCATCTCGCCGGTGCCGGGCTCGTGCCGGTCGGGCACGCTCGCGGTCT
>NZ_JBKFBF010000148.1:0-301 GCF_053346035.1 Methylobacterium sp. A54F
CTTCCGCGATCGTCTTAAAGGCTCGTCAACGCGCCGGCCTCTAGGTTGCGGCGACGCCATCGTGGCGGAGGGGGTGAGCGTGATGGCAAAGGTTCCGGGAGCCGCGGGGGCGGTCGGCCCGCGGAAGGCCGAGCGGGCCGCTGCACGCCTGCGCGCCTTCGCCCGGGACGCCCGCGGCGCCACCGCCATCGAGTACGCGCTGATCGGCGTGCTGATCTCGACCGCCATCGTGGCGTCCGCCCGGGCCGTCGGCAGTCAGGTCGGCACGCTGTTCAACACGGTCAACACCCAGGTCACCACC
>NZ_JBKFBF010000149.1:0-301 GCF_053346035.1 Methylobacterium sp. A54F
CGATGAAGGCCGGCAGGATGCACAGGCCCGCCCCCGCCAGGGTCGCGTGGGCCTGGGCGAGGGGGTTCGTGCTGCGCAGGCGCGCGGCCACCTCCGGCCCGACCACGTTGAGGTAGTTGAGCTCCTTGGCGAACAGCATGTCCTCGATGTAGCCCACGAACGGGTGCGCGCGCAGGTCGGCGACGGTGCGGATCGGGGGCGCCCCGGCGAGGTAGGCCGGCGCGGCGTGGACATGCAGGCGGTAGTCGGTGAGGCGGCGGGCCACCACCCGGGCCTGCTGCGGGCTCGACAGGCTGATCAC
>NZ_JBKFBF010000015.1:0-112544 GCF_053346035.1 Methylobacterium sp. A54F
AACTCGTAGAACAGGGCACCCTGCTCGACTTGCCGAGGTCCCATCATCTGCTTCGATCTCCGTCTCTCGACAGGAGTGAATCACCTCATCACAATCGCTGCAACACCCGAGTTTTTCAACAGAATCGGCCGAAAGCCGCCGGTCCGTTTCGGAGCAGGCCCGGCGGCAAAGCGAACGACCCGCTTTAGCGACGAGGCTGATCGGCGTTCCCCACGGGTCGACCATGTCAAGGCGGGTCGGCGCGTCTGCGCGGATCGTGTCGGACGCCGCGCGGGCGCGAGCCGCCTCAATCCACTGGGGAGCTGTGACCATCTCAACCCCAGCGAGACCGGTCGTCGCGTCGGTTCTCGGTCCGACGCCGCGGCTGTTCCAGACATTAGCGGCAAGTTGGTGGTGGTAGCCGCCTGAGCCGAAGAAGGTGGCGCCCGGATAGCGGCACATGACGTCGAAGCCGAGCACGCCGCCATAGAAGGCTTCCGCAGAAGGCAGGTCCCCCACCTGTAGGTGGACGTGCCCGATCCGACCGCCTGCTGGAAAACCAAGCCAAGGCCGGTCCGAGGCTGCTGCAAGCGCCGGCAGGTCGAGCCGTTCCGTCGCCATCGCGATCCCGTCCGCGCCCCGCGACCAGACTGAGGAGGGACGGTCGACGTAGACCTCGATGCCGTTGCCTTCCGGATCGGCGAGGTAGAGGGCTTCACTGACGAGGTGGTCCGACGCGCCAGCTAGCGGCACCCGTAGCGACGCCGTGTGGCGGAGCCAAGCCGAGAGGTCAGCCCGGTCCGGCAGCAGGAAAGCAGTGTGGAACAACCCCGCGTCCTGGGGGGTAACCCGCCGTGCCGCTGGATCGCGAAGCAGTGCGACAAGGGTGACGCTGTCGACGCCGAGCCGGGCGTCGTCCCCCGTCCGGTCGAGCACTGAGAGGCCGATCGCTTTGGTGTAGAACTCGACGATTCGGTCGAGGTCGTGGACGACCAACGTGACGCGGTCGATCTGGTGCGGCGCGCCAGCGAGCATCGCGTCGGTGACGCCCTTCCCGAATGGGCGATCTCGGACGCGGTCTTGGATAGCGGCGGTAAGCATGGTGCGGGGTCCTGCGGATCGAATCCGATCGATGGCCGGCGAAGCCAGCCGAAGATGTGAAGCGGATGGCATGGGTGCCGTCTCCGACCAGACAACTGCCCCTTCAGAAATATCTGGCCGAATCGCTGTACTACTTCACCAGCCCGAATGGGTCTGGCACGGTGTGCCCGTTGGCGTTGTTCCAGAAGTTCTGGATCAGAAATCCGTACTCGGGCAGGTTCCGCACAAAGGGCTCGAACATTGCGTCTGCTGTCGGCTGTTTCCAATCAGCCTGAAGTTCGCAAGCCAGCGCGAAGGTTGTCATTAGCTCGGCGCCCGCGTTTGCCATCCGAGACATCGCCGCCTCGGCCTCATACCGGTTCCAGGCACCGCAGGCGTCCACGACGGGGTAGACCGCGTAGCCATCATTCAGCATCGCAAGCGTCGGTAGTGCGCAACAGGTGCCGATGGTGACTGCTGCGATGATGACGTGGCGGCGACCGGTCCGCTCGACCACAGCCTCCAGCGCGCCTCGAAAGCTTGGGTCTTCGTAGCAGTTGATGATGCCCGTGCGGCGGTAGATCGGTTGGTCAGCGAACAACTCCTTCAGTTCGGGCAGGTTGTCGCCGTTCTGCCATTGCGCGTTTGACGACGTGATTAAGGTCGGCATTCCGAGCGCCTTCGCCGTCCGGGCGAGGCCGACGACGTTGCTTTTGAGTTCGGCCAGGGATGTCGTGTCCCTCATGCCGGTCATCAGGCCGATCTGGTGATCGACGAGCAGGACGATGGCGTTGTCCGCCGTCGGCTTGTCGTAGCCATACCTGCCCGCGAGCCGGGCCTCGTCCGGGGGGACGCGGGTCGGTAGCGCGTGGTCCTCGACCGAGCTGACGACATCGGGGGCGCGGTCTGCCGTAGCCATCTTCAATCCTCCTGTGTGTGTATCATGGCTCGTTGGAGACGGTGCCGGCGCGTCGCGGGCTGGATCGAGCCGTTGATTGCACTAGCCCACCGGTCCGCTCTGCTGAGAGACGGCGTCGAGTGGGTTGAAGTATTCGGTGCCAATATGCGCCCGCGACCTTCCACGCAGAATGCAGGATTTGAGCATCACACCTCACACCGCTAGAGTGAGCTTAGGATGCCTGACCGGATCGACAGCCTGTATGTCTTCGCCCGCGTCGCGGCGCTGGGCGGGCTCTCGGCCGCTTCGCGCTCGCTCGGCATCTCGCAGTCGATGGCGACGAAGCACGTGATGGCCCTAGAGGCTAGGCTCGGCGTCAAGCTACTCCACCGCACGACGCGCCGGACGACTTTGACGGAGGCGGGCCGACGCTACCTTGAGACAGTCGAACGGATCCTCAGCGAGTTGGAAGCAGCCGACGCAGCAGTCGCGGCCGAGCGCTCGGAGGTCGCTGGGACGCTGCGTCTGAACGCCCCGGTCTCGTTCAGCGTGCGGGTGCTGGCTGGTGTGCTGGCCGACCTGTCCGCCCTCCACCCGGGTCTGTCGATTGACCTAGGGGTGAACGATCGCGTCGTCGATCTCGTCGATGAAGGGTGGGACGCAGCTGTGCGGATCGGGCGCATTCACGACGAGACGCTCATCGCGCGCCGACTCGCACCCTGTCGCCTGATGGTCGCTGCCTCGCCGGCGTACCTTTCAGAGCACGGTATCCCACGTACCGTCGCGGCGCTATCGGAGCACAATTGCCTTGGGTACACTTTTTCGAGGTGGATTGGGCCGGACCGGTGGTCATTCGGTCCTGGCGGTTTGGTCGCCGCCGTAGCTGGAGATTTCCAGGCCAACAACGGTGACGTGCTGCTGGAGGCGGCAAGGGCCGGCCGAGGCATTATCTACCAGCCTACCTTCATCATTGGGGACGACCTCAGGGCCGGGAGGCTCGTTGCTCTATCGTTGGACCACCCGCCGATGGAATTGGACGGCGTGTTCGCAGTCTATCCAGGAAGCCGGCGCCCACTGGCTAAGGTTCGGGCGTTAGTTGACCACTTGGCCGCAGCGTTTGGCCCTGAGCCACACTGGGATCGCGATCTATGGCCTGTCATCACCTGAATGTACCTGACGGCCAATAATGAATTTTTTCCAGAAACTTCACACTCAGGCCGCCCCAAAGCCTTGCTGTGTTGTTAATTAGTAGATGAGCGAACTCCAATATACTTCCCGGGAAAGTGTCTTGGCCTGCATTTCCGATGTTCCGGTATAGGGGCTGAGTGCTCCGAGGTCGTGCTTCAGTCTGGCGGCGAAAGATAGCCGCTAGCGCCACTATCAGGACGGCTGAATAAGAAGCTCAAAAAATTCTATTGATAGTAAACATTTGGCTATCTACTATGAAATTGCAATTTATTGATTCCTAAATTTCATTTATCACTCCGTTTTCTCAATGTCGAACAGCCCGAAAATAAATCCAATTTGAAATGCTGGATGGTTAGTCAAGGGCAGTGCTCACGGCGATCTTCACTGCCTGTGTGGGTTGGAAACCGTGCGTCCGCCTTTTCGTTCCCTGCACCCGAAACCAGAAGGACCGGAAACCACCCACATCAGCCCTTCACATGATCAATCTGGGCGAGCTTTGACCTCAAGGCGCGGTCACCTGCAGGGGCTTGCCCGTGTCGAGGACGTAGACCGACAGGATCTTGAGCGGCTAGTCCCCGACCACGTGGATGCGGGGACTAGCTCCGCAAACTCGTGCAAAAGGGACGTATTAACGATACTACTCCCTCCCTCTGGGGTGACCGCCACTGACACGTGGTCGTCGACGCTGGGGCAAATGCATGTTCCGTCAATCGGTTGGCGCAGCGCATCTCGCACATAGGAGTGGGCTTCCTCCTCCAAGTGTCGAATTCGACCCCGTACCCAACAGCATTGAGTCCGGCGCTGCAGGGGTGATGCTGCACTACTGAAACCCACCTGTTGAGCTAGATGTTTGATTCGGGGGTTTGAAGCGCATGAACTGAGTGTCTGAAACTGAACGTTTGGCTCTCACGGCGCCCTTATCCAGGTCACTCGGCTCAAGCGCTGCTGAGGGCAGGCGTGATTATCGAGGACGAGACCTTCACCGTTGCCCCGCAGCCTTTTGGCTCGCGGGGCCCTGTGTGCCTATCCTCGGCCTACCATCCCTCTATGTGGGGAGCGGACCTGAGGGGTGGCCTCATGATCAGTGGCTCGCAGATCACCGCGGCTCGTAAACGCTTGGGCTGGTCTCAGCCACAGCTAGCTGAGCGCGCGAAAGTGCCGCTCGGTGTAGTGATGCGCGTTGAGAAAAGTAGCGGCGAGCCTGCGGTAACGGTCGCGCAGATGGCGGCTCTGGTTCGGACGCTGCGCTCGCGCGGCATCGAGTTCACCGACGAAGTACCGCATATGCAGTCGGCCGGGAACGGTGGTTAGCCACGCCTGCCCGTATCCGGCCCAACGGCTTGCCATGGGTTAGCAAAGGATTAAGCTCACTACGTACGTAGCCAGCTTCGACGCGTGAGAGGAGCCCCCCATGATCCGTGTGCAAGCCACCGAGGATGGGACCTACACGATCTATCGGGATCGCACCGTGCTCGTCACGGGACTGACCCGCGAGCAGGCTGATGATTTTGCTCGATCCAGCAAAGCGATCAGCGACATCCTCGCAGCTGAATAGCAGTTAGAGCCGCTGGACCATCAGGCGCCTGCCGACAGATCACACGCTTCCGGACTGGCGTGAGACGAAAGCGAACACCTGGCCGATGAGATCGCGCGTCCGGTAGGGCTTGGGCATGAACCGCACGCCCGGGGGCATGTCGCCCTCTGCCGGGCGGTCTACGCCTGAGAGGATCAACACACCCATGTGCGGCCAGCGCGAGGCAACGAGCCGCGCTAACTGATAGCCATTCATGGCTCCCCTCGGCATGGCGACGTCCGTAATCAGTACGCGGATGTCATCGCGCTGGCTGAGCACTTTCACAGCCTCATCAGAATTAGAGGCCTCAAACACGGTGATGCCGGCCTCCTCGAAGGCAAGCGCAGTGCTCAACAGGAGCATCGGCTCGTCCTCGACGAGGAGAATACCGATCCTGTCGGCTGCGAGCGGCGGGGCAGTCGCAGCCTCAGGCATGGGAGGCTTAAGACGCCCGATGGCCGAGGTAGGCAGCGACGCTTGCGATGCGTGAGCCAACCATCGAGGTAGCCTTCTTCAGACGCTCCTCGGTGACGCCGAAATGCTGGGCCCAGCGCTGACGAGCCGAGCGGTCGTACATGTCGATGTGAGTGGGGTTCCGAGGCTCGGTGGGCATAGACGAGATCCGAAGCTGGAGGGCATCGAAGGCACCGTTCGGACTGTCAACGGGGCGTGAGCGAGTCAGTTGCATCTACGTAGACGCGTTCAACAGGCTTCGCTCTGGGGCGGCAGTTACGCCACGAGTTCGGCGCGGGCTGCCCAGGTGCATGGTTTCGCCACTGGCCCGCGATCAGATTAGGTGGCGGGGCCGAACCGGTCCAAGACGCGTGAACCAGCGCCAGGGTAAGCTGGTTTCAGCTCCATGTCCGATCTGGATCCGCTAACGGATTGCGCCTGTGAGCGGCTTCGCAGCCGTATCCTGCTCAGCCTCGTCGTAGAGGGGGCAATCGCGGCTGCTCTGTCGGACGCTGCATGTCGGTCGCGGCGAGCCGGTCAACCCGACCATGCAGCACCTCTCGAAGAGGCCGTGCGTCAGCACCGTGTTGCGGCTATCAAGCTTCAGGCCCTGCTGGGAGCCGTGGGCCTGTGAGCGTCAACCATGCCATACATCGTCAGCGCAGCGTATCGCGCCGGAACCGTTACCTACCGCTGTCCCACGCCGGAGTGGGCGCTCAAGAAAGCACGCGACTTCGAGCGCGTCGGCTACACGGGCATGACGATCACCGGCCCGAGCGGAAAGAAACTGACGCTGGCGCGTCTCACCGCGAAGGTGGAAGGCGCCAGTAGCCGCGCCACGACCCCAGCCCCTACGAACGCTAGCTGACCCTCAGTCTGCCTTGAGCGTCTCAACGACAATCTGATCGGGCGTTTCGGACACGTGCGAATTGAGGCGTGCCCGCATCACCTTACCTACCTTGAATACGACAGTTCGTCGTTCGCTCACCGACACCTCGCTCTGGTTCCGTGGATTGCGCCTTTGTCGCGCTGGCATCTCACGCACAGAGAAGGCACCGAAGCCGCGCAGCTCGACACGATCGCCAGCCATCAGGGCATCTGTGATACAGGCGAGGATGGTCCTGACCGCCGCCTCCACCTCCATGGCGTAGAGGTGCGGGTTCTTGGCAGCGATGCGGGCGATGAGGTCGGAGCGGATCATGAAGCCTTAGCTGAAGCCCCTGTCTTCCCGGGAAACACGCGGAGGCTCCTCCGTCTCAGCGGAGGGAGGCATAATCAGCCCAAGGGCGCGACCGCAGGCATTCCTCAGGCGCCAGCGTTCGGCCGGGCAGAACCTGCCTTCTTCCGTGCGATGCTTGAGCCTGCATGAACGACACGACCGCGCTTGCGGGTGGGTGATCTCCTGAAGGACGGAAGCCATCCGAGCACCCGGGAGGTGACGTGGTTGAGCAGCCAGAGCACGGCGCTGATGATGATCGCTGCTGCGCAAGTGCAGCCGATGATCAAGCCTAGGACGCCAGGCGCTGGAAGGATCATCAGGCAGAGAAGGCCGATGGTAGCCACTGCCGGAACCCATTTGGCCATAATGCCACTCCTCAGGCGGCTCGGTTTTGCGCCACCAACTCGCCCATTGCTTGCCTCAGCAGTTCAGCCTGACCGGCCAACGAGCGCGCGATGCCGAGCAACTCGCCTGCCGCCCCGCCCGCCTCCTGGGCCACACGGCGCACGCCGTCGATGTTGCCGACTACCTGCTGCGTGCCGACCGCCGCGCGAGTGACGTTGCCCGCGATTTCCTGCGTCGCTGCACGCTGCTGATCCACGGCGGAGGCCATCGTCGCGGCTACCCGGTCCATTTCGCCGATCATGCCCGCAATCTGCCCGATGGCAGCTACCGCGTTGCTCGTGGCAGTCTGCATGGCGCTCACCTGCGCGGTAATCTCATCCGTGGCCTTCGCAGTCTGACCAGCCAGCCCCTTGACCTCGGCTGCCACGACAGCGAAGCCGCGGCCGGCCTCACCCGCTCTGGCTGCCTCGATGGTGGCGTTCAGCGCCAGCAGGTTCGTCTGGCTGGCGATGTTCGAGATCAGCGCCACGACGTCGCCGATCCGCCCGGCCGAGCCTGCGAGCCCCTGCACCGTCGCATCGGTCTGCTGAGCCGCGTGGTTAGCGGCCTGCGCGATCTCCGCCGCCCGGGCAACCTGCTGCGAGACCTCGCTTAGCGAGGCGGACAGCTCCTCGGTCGCAGCTGCTACGCCCTCAACGTTGTGCGAGGCATCCTGCGAAGCGCCCGTGGCGGTGAGAGCTAGATGCGACGTCTCCTGTGTCGCGCTGACCGTCTGCTCGGCCCGGCTGCTCACGGTCCCCGCCCCCGCGGTGACAGCCTCCACGATGGCCTGCACCTTGGCCTGGAAAGCTTCGAGTTGGGCGTGCGTGCGCTGCTTCGCCTCCGCCTCGACCCAGGTATAGGTCTCCATCAGCAGCTCTAGGTCGAACCAAGCGATCCGATTGATGACCGCCGCAAGGGTCTGTCCGTCGGCGATCTGCTTGAGCTTGAGATGGCTGCCGAGATCCGTGCCGAGTGGCTGGTCGAGCCCGAGCTCCTTCATGATGGCTCGGGCGACCGTGAAATGGCAGATGGCGACCGCGTAGGCCGGTACGCCGTTCTGGCTGAACGCTGTTGCCAGCCGCTCGGCCGAGGCCTCGAAGTCCGCCCCAACATCCCCGGAAGCAGCCCGGATCCAATGCGCGACGCGGGCTTCGTGGACGGCCGGAAGCATGAGGGTGCGCTGGATCTCGGGCCATGCCGCAAACTGGACGTGCAGTTCCATAAGGAGCTGTGGCAGCCGGTTCCGGGCAAAGCCTGCGTGCCGTTGCAGGAGGGCGAGATCGGCTGGCGTGACGTTGAAGGCGGCCAACCGCTTCTGCTGTTCGGCATTGATCATGGCGGCAACCTGTCGGATCGAGGGGTGACGGGCTCAGGCGTAAGGCTGATGGGTAGTCATGGCACCAACGAGCTGCTGGATCCCGTCCTGTAGCGCCTCGATCTGAGTGAAAAGCGAGTTGCAGCGGAACAAGGGGTCGATACTCGTGGCAGCCTCGCCGGCGCGATCGAACTCAGCTGCTGCCGTCGTCAACGCGGCCTTGACGCTACGGAGATGCTGACCGAGCTCGATGAGCGCATTCCGGTCACTTGCCAGGTCACAGGGCCGCTGCGCCGCTATAGGCAGGCCACGCGGCATGCCAGAGAAAAGGTGCACGACGTTGCTGGCACGAGCGGACATTGCGCGCCTTCCGGTGGAGCAGTGATATGAGACGGGTCAGACTGACCGCGCGGCCCAACGGCATTGATCGCAGGCAAAGCGCCATCAGACGGCCGCGATCGGCTTGAGGGCCGGACAGCATTAAATTGCTCACAATATGTAAATTTTGGGTTAATTACGCGGAATTCACATATGTTACGAGCGATCCGGCGAGTCTTCAGGATGGATAGTACCGAATTCGCCTCCAAGTTGTGATAGATCCGTCGACCAAAATTTGCTCAACCATTCTGCTAGATTGTCCGGTTTCATACAATCGTCGCAGCCCACATGCCGGCCTTGCAATGGTCACGCTTCTCAGCCGATCATAGGATCATGCCGATCCGGCGAGAGCATCGCTTCTTTTACCCGATCGACTGGCCGCAGCTCTCGGCACTGATCCGCTTCCGGCGGGCGGGCGGCAGCTGTGAGGGCTGCGGGCGTCCGCATGGCCGGCTCGTCTACCATCTCCGCGACGGCCGCTGGTGGGACGCTGAGGTCGGCTCATGGCGCGATGGCCGGGGTGAGGTGGTGCGGGCGCCTCCGACAGCTGAGGATCTGCTCAGGGGCCTGAGAACGACACGGGTGGTTCTAGCCGCCGCGCACCGCAACCACGACACGGCGGATAACCGAGGTACGAACCTCGCAGCTCTCTGCCAGCGCTGTCACATGCTGTACGATCGGCCAGAGCATCAACGGAGGCGCTGGCGTACTCTGTTCCGTCGGACGGCGCTTGGTGATTTGTTCGCGGATACAGATTGTTAGCCTATGATTGCATCAAAAACTTCTCGATCGATTTACCAATTTGTTGGTTCGTTTACGATATCTCTTAGCAAGAATCGCAGCCATGCCTTGTAAATAATCTCGCCTGACACGCGAGCCCGCACGCAGATGTTTATCCGCAACAAGCTCCACAGCCTCGCCGCACGCACGCGCTCGCCGTACTGGCTGGCGATCTCAAGCTTGCTTCTCGTAGCGGGGCTATGCGCAGTCTCGGCAGCGATGCTCTGGGATATGCGCATCGACGCTGGCCAGCGCTCCCGAATTGCCTCAACGAGCCTCGTCCGCGTGCTCGGGCGCGACATCGCTCGCAACATTGAGATGTACGACCTCTCGCTGCGCGCCATCGTCGACGGCATGAAGCTGCCAGCGGTTGCCCAGGCAGCCCCTGATATCCGCCACATGATCCTGTTCGATCGGGCGACCACCGCGGAGAATTTCGGTCACACGCTCGTTTTCGACGCCGCAGGCAAGCTCCTCCTCAGCTCGCGGTCGCTCGACGTGCCGGACATGAACTACGCTGACCGCGAGTACTTTCAGTACCATGCGACCCACGCCGACCTCGGCCTGCACATCAGCGGGCCGGTCACCTCACGCCTGACAGGGCGCAGGGTCCTAATCCTAAGCCGTCGCCTGTCGAACCCGGATGGGTCCTTCACCGGTGTGGCTCTCGGCTCCGTCTACCTGGACTACTTCCGTCAGCTCTTTGCGGCTGCTGGAGCCGATCAGATCGGTACGGTTGTGCTGTACGGGCCCGGCGGCACGATCGTCATGCGCTCGCCCTACGACGAGGATCAGATTGGGCGCAACGTGGAAGCCACGAAGAGCTATCAGCGCATCCTGACCGCCAAGGAAGGCAGCTTCACCGGACCATCGATGATCGCAGAGGGCGCGCGCCAGTTCGTATTCACCCACGTCGGCGATTTGCCCCTGCAACTCAGCATCTCGATCTCGCCGCACGAGATCTACGCTGAGTGGCGAGGCAAGGCGGTCGGGCTTGGCGCGGTCGTTCTCGGCCTCTGTGGCCTCATACTGATCCTGACCTGGTGGCTGCTTCGCGAGCTGGCGCAGCGCAAGGCGGCCGAGCAAGCCACTGCGACCCTCAATGCCGAGCTGCAGCAGTTGGCTACCACGGACGCCCTTACGGGCCTGCGCAACAGACGGCGTTTCGACGAGGTGCTTTCCCGTGAATGGCAGCGTGCGATCCGGACCTGCCAGCCTCTCTCGGTGCTGCTCCTGGACGCCGATCACTTCAAGCGCTTCAACGACCGCTACGGGCATCAGCAGGGCGACGAGGCTCTGAGGTTGATCGCAGGTTCTATCACGGCAGCGCTCTGCCGCCCCTGCGACACGGCCTATCGGATCGGTGGAGAAGAGTTCGCCGTCCTGCTCCCGGACACGTCCGAGATTGGCGCAAAGGTGGTTGCGGCGCGCATAAGGGAGGGCGTCGAGGGGTGCAGGCTGCCGCACGCTGATAACCCGCATAGCGTCGTCACGATCAGCGCTGGCATTGCCTCAAGCTCAGCGGTTTCGGCGCAGGAGGCTGCAGCCTTGATCGCGGCGGCCGATACGGCGCTTTATGCAGCCAAGGAGGCTGGTCGAAACCGCATCCAGGTCACGGGTCAAGATAAGCGTGTGATCCGGTTGGTGGCAGCGCATTGAGAGTGATGGACGTAACTGCCGCTTCGGTGACTGTTACGGCCATTTTAGAGCGTGGGGACCATATCAAGAACCTAGGCGGCTACTTGCGCGCTCTGTTGGAACGCAAGAGGGAAGGGCAGTTCAGCCTTGGGCCGGTAGTGCAGACTTTGTACCGCGTTCGGCTAAAAGGGCGAGCATGATGCGCATCTACTTGACACGCGGAAAAGTTGCGGATCCAGACAAGACGCAGCGGGTGACTTCGACGCACGGGGTCATGTCAGCGCCGCCGCGTCTTGTAGAAGTCACTGAGCTAGGCCGTGAGGGTCTGAAGTCGGGCGATCAGACGAACGCAGGTGGGTCCACTTAGGGTGTCCCCTGTTTCTTCCCTCGTTGGTGCACGAAGGCGATACAGGCTCGTCGGTCTTCCGGATCGGTGAGCTTCTCGAAAGCCCGCAGCAACTCATCGATATCACGAACCTGCTGTAGCGCGGGATTGGCCGGATCCCGGAAGGCAGCGGCCCTCACGCCAAGTGCCGCGGCGATGGCCTCTAGCAGGTGATCAGCTGTGTCGAGTTCGGTCATCGTCTGGTTCCCGGCAAATCACACAGCGCTGCCGCATGAAGCAGCGGACCGCTGCAGGTTTCAGGTTACAGCAAGGGCCGGATGCGTCAGAAACGCCAAAACAGCTGATGAGTTGCCGGAACTCATGCGACATTGAACTGGTACGCGGTGGTATTCGAGAGGGAGGCGACGCTTGCATACCCGCGGGCGCGGCATCGAAGCGGATGAGGTGCACCGATGATTTTCGTGGTCGATGCGGTAGGATCTATAACCTACGTCAGCCCGGAGTGGAGCATTTTCACCGGGCAGCCGGCGAGTGAAGCTGAGGGTTCGGGGTGGCTCTCGCAGTTGCACCCGGACGACGTGGAGGTCGTCAGCAACCTTCTCCGCGAGGCTCAGAGCCAAGGCGTCGAGCACAGCGTGCGCTACCGGCTACGCCGGGCTGATGGGCAGTACGCGTGGATGGTCGCTGGCGCTGTGCCTTCATTCGGGCCGCCTGACCACACTTTCTTGGGCTATCTTGGATCGGTGACGCAACTCAGCCCAACGAGCACGGAGCAATTATCGGCTTATGGCACGATCGGACGATACGTTCCGCCGCCATCTCACCCTGCGACTCAGCCAGGCAGCGTCCTTGACCTCGTAGCTGACCATCTGCTGATCGCGCACGGTTTGATCGAGGCAGATAGCGCCAAAGAAGCGCTGCCCGGCATCCGACAGGCGCTGTTTGCGGTCGGTGTTGCGCTTGCTCGCGAGCACAGAGAACGTGCTCCCTCGGCCCGGATCCACTAATATGCCGGGTAGGGCCAAACGCGCTGAACGGATCAGCGTTGGCGCCGTTAGTCTCAATGGAGGGGACCAGTACCGAGGAAGCGATGCTCCGCTATATGATTGATACTGACGATGGGGACATGATGGTCGCTGGCAACGATGAGGCTGCGTTTGACTGTCCTCACAAAGCAAGGGCAGCCGCTCACGAAGCCCTTGGACATATGGTCTGGGATACCCTGCCGGATGGCGAGGAACGCGTGTTCCGAGCCATCGTTCGCGATGAAAAGGGGCGCGAGATTTACGCCGCTTCGCTGACGCTAGCGGGGCGATGGACAGTTCCGGTGCCAATCTAACTTAGCCGATCGCAAGAGCGATACCGCCAGCCTGAAAAAACCTGGCCAAAGTCTCGGCTTCGCCGACCGCTTGGATACTAGGCCTGCTTTCGAATTAGATGTAAATGGCTTTCGTCAAAGATGGCCGCCGCTACTAGGTCCGTCCATCTTAAAACTGTAAGCTGTCCGCCATAAATCCTGACCAATCCGTTGCGTCGAAGTCTCTGCAGCATGCGATTGACATGCACAGGGGTCAAACCTGTTGCGTCGGCGAGATCAGATTGGGTCAACGGCAGGGAGCAGCTGTGTCCGTCGGCCAGCCCAACTGCTTCCTGTCTAAGATAAAGCTCGCACAATAGATGTGCTAGGCGCTGATAAGCCGATCGGCGGCCGAGGCTTACGATCCACTCGCGGGAGATTGCCGCATCAACAAGAGCGTTGCGCCAGAGGGCGGCAGCAAGGTTGGGAAACTTGGCAATGATGCCGTGCAACGGCTCGTGCGGGATGAAGGCTAGGGTGGCGATGGTCAGGGTGCTGATGCTGTGATCGAGTACCGGCAGGTGCAGGCTTTGCAGGTCTGGCAAATCGCCCGCGACATGGAAGGCGGTAATCTGCCGGCGGCCGTTTGAGAGCTGCGCGTAGCGGCAAACCCAGCCGTCCTGCACCAGGAAGCAGTGAGACGGGCGATCACCGATCCGCACGGCATCCTGGCGTGGACTGAGCACGCGTAGGGTAACTGGCAGCTTCAGGAGGGCTTTGCGTTCATCGGGCGAGAAGGTGCCGCTGCTCTCAAGCTTACGGACGAAGGCGTTCAGCGGGAGATCGGGAGACGACGGCATCGCATCACGGGCTGAAACTTCGGCCATGCACCAAACCTGGAAGCCTTGACGGTCCGAGGCGCCGAGCGAAATCAACGTATATTAAATCACAATCTGATGCCGCACGCACGTACTGGCGCTGCGACCAAAACGTACAGATGAATGACTTCCGTGGGATAGCCACCCCTGCACGGGGCGACGAATCCGAGCCTAAGGTCCGCGTCGCCATGGGTGATTTAGGAAGTTGTCAACTGAGTTCTAAGTACAGTGTTGCTAGATAATTCTTGTCGCGTGCTGGCCCTGCGGTTTGACTACCCATGCCCGAGCAGTTGGAACGACGCCGCTCGCCGAGGAGGCAAACCGCCATCCCCGCTCTTGTCCGGCTCGATGACGGAACAGAGATGTCCTGCATGATCCGCGACGTCTCTAAAGGCGGCGCTCGCCTCGGCGTCGCACCTCAGGCGGAGCTGCCGAATGATTTCTATCTCGTGATGAAATCCTCGGGTCAGGCCATGCCGGTGCGGCTCATCTGGCGACAGGGCAACTACGCTGGCATCTCGATCCACGCCGCCTAGCCACCTGCGGAGCAGGTCATAGACTCCAGGCGGTGGCCGGCGTGTTGATTGGGTAGTCGAACCGAGCCGCGAGGTTTCAAATCTCGCCGCTCGAGCCGCAGTTCGCGTCACGGCCGCCTTGCACATCCTCGACCGAGCCGATGGCAAGCCAGCGCGCCACATCAGTGTCGGTCGTGAAGAGTTTTTCAAATGCTAAGCTGTCAGGCGGCGGAGCGGACATCGCCGTAGCGCCATATCCAGCAACCAGCGGACGGACTTGCCGCGCCGATGACTCGATTTCACCCAGGTCCAGCACGAGCGTTGCGCAACGCTTTGATCAGGTTTTCCAGGCAGTCTTTCCGCCCACAAGGGCCTATAAGGCGAGAGGCGGACCTGAATGATGCGGATCGTGTCGGGCAGCGACGATGAGGCCAGGACGGTTCAGCTATCGGAGGTTCTCGGAGCCCTGAGCCATGCCCTAGACCTCACAGAAGGTCAGCCCGTCGGGCACTGTGTGCGCGCTACCTGGATTGGATCCCATATCGGCCGGGCAATGGGCCTGCCCGACCTGCAGCTCTGGGAACTCTACCACACTGTGATGCTGAAGGACCTCGGCTGCTCCAGCAACGCCGCGCGCATCTGCGAACTCTACCTGTCCGACGATCTCAGCTTCAAGCGTGACTACAAGACGGTGAGCGACAGCCTGCCGAAAGTGCTCGGCTTCGTTTTCTCCCACACGGGCCTCAAGGCGGGCCTCGCGGATCGCTTCCGCGCGGTTCTCAACATCCTGCAGAACGGCGGCGCGATCGTCGACGACCTCATCCAGACCCGCTGCCAGCGCGGCGCGCAGATTGCCCGTCAACTCCGCTTTCCTGCCAGCGTCTGCGAGGCCATCCACGCGTTAGATGAGCACTGGAACGGAAGCGGCCGCCCGGATCGTCTCGTCGGACCTGCAATCCCCCTCTACGCACGCGTGGCGCTACTTGCTCAGGTGGTAGACGTGTTCCACACCGCTGCCGGCCCCGCGGCTGCGATCGCCGAGGTGCGCGCACGCGCTGGCACATGGTTCGATCCTCAAGTCGTCGCCTACTTCGAGGCGGTCGCGGCCGAACCCGGTTTCTGGGAGACACTGGCTTCGGAGGATATTGAGGAGGCAGTGTTCGCACTGACGCCCGGCAGCCCGATCATCGTGGACGAGGATTACCTCGACGATATCGCGCGAGCCTTCGCACAGATCATCGACGCCAAGAGCCCGTTCACCTCCGGTCACTCCGAGCGGGTCGCGGTCTACGCCGACATGATAGCAGCCGAACTCGGCTATCCCCCGGAGCGCCGTCGCTGGCTGAAACGGGCCGCGCTCCTTCACGATGTCGGCAAGCTCGGGGTTTCGAACGCCATCCTCGACAAGAATGGCAAACTGGACGATGCGGAGTGGCAGGACATGCGCAATCACGCGTCCCTGTCCGAGACCATCTTGGCCCGCGTAGCGGTGTTCCACGAGATGGCTAGCATCGGTGGCGGCCATCATGAACGGCTGGACGGCAGAGGCTATCCCCGGGGGCTGAAAGGCGACGCCATCGCACCAGAGACGCGTATCGTCTCGGTAGCCGATGTGTTCGACGCGCTGACCGCAGACCGGCCCTACCGGTCGGCCATGCCTCTAGAGAAGGCGCTCGGCATCATGCGCGCGGATCTCGGTACGGCCTTCGATCCGACCTGCTTCGCAGCTCTGGAGCGTGCCCTCGACGCGATCGAGGGCGATCTCGCTCGGGCCGCGTAAGTCGCGCCGTTCCCTAGCAGGTCCTTCCGCTACCGGACTGAGGCCATTGTGCTAATTCTGCCGCTGGCGGAGCCACCGCGGAGCAACGACTTTCGTGACGCAAGGACAACGACCGTGCGCACCGCCCATCCGCAGGCTGGCAAACTCAAGGTTCGGAGACAGAGTGAATTGAGATTGCGGGCGAGCATGCTCTGAGCGTCCTGATCGCGAATACGTAGCGGGTCTTGATCGCTTAGAAAGCTCTCGTTCCCGAGTGGATGTACGATGCCTCATTCACGAGTACATCCTCATAGCAATTTCGCTCAGATTCGATGCAACCTGACATGCATCTTCTAGATGTGCGAGCAGATCGCTCCGTTCGACATATTGCCTTTGCTCGCTGCCGACGAATGCGTCCATCGGAGTCAAGGGCTGGGTGGGATCGCTATTCGCATCAGCGGCCGCTGAGGTTCCCACTACTCGGTGTCAAACCAGCGGCAGCCACTAAACGCCCAGCGGCTCTGAACCCGTTTGAACCGCCGGAGCGGATGACGGGTTGCCAGAGAATGGCATCGTATTTCTGTCAGATCGTGCTCACCGGTCCCGACTATGAGTTCCGGCTGCGGAGCCAGTCGGAGCGGACTGCCGCTGTGCAGGCAGAGGGGGTGCTCCGCTCTCTCACGGGTGAAACCCAACAGCCTACAACCATCACGATAGAGTGCAGGGATCGTGATGTCGGCAACCGGCTAGCGGGCTACCTCTCCGACGTTGCCCGCGAGCTGGCGATGGCCTGAAGTTCAGCCGGATCGACGAGATCCATATCGAACCGGTGACCAGAGCCTTGATCTCGATGGCGAGTAGATCCGGACGAGGCGGCGAACGCTGGGCGATTGGCTTGATTGCTGCGTTCGTCAGGGTAGGTGGTGCCTACCGAAATCTGGCGTTGAGCATAAGTCGGCCGACCCTCGGCGTTGTTGGCCGCCATGCGCTCGCGTAGCGCCACGGCTCGTCGCGCAATGGCTTCTGCATCACAGATGCGGCAGGGACCGCCTCGGCTGCTAGCGCGGCAATTGTCAGGGGTTCGGCAGTTTGAGCGTGGCATTGCGCCAGGATAGCTGCTCGCCACGGGTGCGACCACACGGCTTCCCGTACCACCTACCATCCCAACCCGAGGTCACGCGTGTTCTCGCTGGGCTGCACGGTTCGGAGCAGCACGATCAGGCTGACCAGAGCCGCAAGTGCTGCTTCACGCTTGGCGGTCGAGTTCGCAGCCCTTGCCTCCAGCGATCTGGCGAAGGCCTCCGACGCGACCCGTGCTTCTTCGAGCCCCATCTCCAACTCTGGTGTCAACGCTGCTCGCCGTTTGAGGCTCATCGAGGCCTGCACGGCTTCCTTGATCACGAGTTCGCACATACCGCGAGATGCGGTCTCCACCGCACCCACCCACGGTCGCAAGATGATGGTTACCAGCGGGGGCAGTTGCGCACCCTTCAAAGCCTCGGCCATCGCCCTTGTACCTCGCTAAGCCACGTGGCCGCGGGAAGGCGGACTTTTACGGCTCGACGGCGCCAACGCGCGAGCCAAGCAGTCAGATGCAGCAGCTTCGACTTACGTCGACCGATCGGCTCAGAAGCGCCTGTCAGCAGCAGCGGCGAAAGTCGCTTAGGCGAAATGCCAGAGCAGCGTCATACCTCCCAGGATGATCACCGCCAGCAAGCCAGCCAGCACAAGGAGCATGCGCGCGTGCTTCGCCATTGGCGGGCTCATAGCGTCCTAGGGATTGCACGGCGCCTGTCTCATCGCCGTTAACGCATCGGTATGGTTGCCAGAGTATGATCGCTGACATTGTGAGGTATCGTCATGCGTGTGTTACTCGTCGAAGATGATGCCACCGTCGCGGCGAGCATCGAGCTGATGCTCAAGTCCGAGAACTTCAACACCTACACCACCGATCTCGGTGAGGAAGGCGTCGATCTCGGCAAGCTGTACGATTACGACATCATCCTCCTCGACCTGAACCTTCCCGACATGTCGGGCTACGAGGTGCTGCGGTCGCTGCGCGTCGCCAAGGTCAAGACGCCGATCCTGATCCTCTCCGGCATGGCCGGCATCGAGGACAAGGTGAAGGGTCTCGGCTTCGGTGCCGACGACTACCTGACCAAGCCCTTCCACAAGGACGAGCTCGTCGCCCGCATCCACGCCATCGTCCGACGCTCGAAGGGTCACAGCGAGCAGGTCATCTCCTGCGACGACCTGACCGTGAACCTCAGCGAGCAACAAGCCTCCATCGGCGAGCAACGGGTTCACCTCACCGGCAAGGAGTACCAACTCATCGAGATGCTGGCGCTTCGGAAGGGCGCGACGATCACCAAGGAGATGATCCTCAGCCAACTCTACGGTGGCATGGACGAGCCCGAGATCAAAATCATCGACGTGTTCATCTGCAAGCTACGCCGGAAGCTCGCCAATGCCTCTGGGGGTAAGAACTACATCGAGACGATCTGGGGCCGCGGCTACATGCTCCAGGAGGGCGCTGTACGATCGCTGGCGAGGGCGGGCTAACGTTAGGAAAGCGGGAACCGCCCTTCCGAGATCATCCTCCCGATGCTTTGCGCAACTCTCCCGGGCATCGGAACTACCCCGGCTTACCAGCAGACCCGGGGCAGGCGACGCCGCTTCCAGGCCTCGCCGGGCTTCAGCCTCGACGCACGACCTTTGCGTGGCCGCTTCGCTGGCGACGGAGCTACTGGTGCTTCAGCGGTGGTCGCGTTGGGTGCCCCGCTAGCCGTTTCGAGCTCGATCGAGCGCGATGCTTCGAGTGGCGTCTCATCCATCACAGCAAGAGACTTAGGACCACTCCCCATCGAGATGGGGAAATCATCGTGTTGAACGCGCTTCGGGCGACCCCGCCGTCGAGGCTGATCCGTTGCCTGCGGGCGCAAGGACGCGGAGTCAGCTGCGCTCGGCTCGAACAGTGGCAAGAGGTTGGGCAGCACTCGCCCCGCGCTAGCCGGCTTCTCGAGCTCCTCCGGCGCTCCTGCGATCAACGCTAGGGAGGCTTGAGTAGGCGGTTCGCTTGCCTCATCCTGCAAATGCAGGCCTTGCCACATGCTATGAGATGGCCGGCGGCCGAACGCATCGGCTCGGGTCGTTGCTGCGGAACGAGAACGTTTCACTTCGACCACTACGGGCCGGGCGCTGCGGCGCTTCATTGATAGAGAAGTCCTATGACAGTCAGCGGTCAGACTCGGTGCTGTATCTACGCACCCAAAAATTAGCACAAGCTTGAGCTTCGTATATCATTCGCAAATTTTTAGTTAAAAAGCATCGTAAAGCCGACGCGCGCAGAGTTGAGCCATTATACCTCCAATGCCTCAAGCAGCTCTCTGAATGAGTTTGCCGAGCTGAGGTCGACGCCTTTCGCCTCTAGATCGAGTTCGCCAGTGCACCAGTAGATCATGCCTCTGACTCAAACGAGCTGATTCTGTCGCTGTGAGCTGCTCGGGCTGCAGGCAGGTACCGATACAGCGTTGACGCGGTGACGCCCAGGCGCTCTGCGACCCCACTGACTGTGAGGGTTCCATCTCGCAGCAACACCTTGGCGACATCGATATCTGCAGTACTGAGCAACCGCGGCCGCCCACCTAACCGGCCACGTGCCCGCGCAGCCCGAAGGCCGGCCATCGTCCGCTCGCGAATAATAGAGCGCTCGAACTCGGCCAATGCACCGAAAATGTGGAACACGAGCCTACCACCTGATGTGGTGGTGTCGATCGCTTCTGTCAAAGAGCGCAGTCCAATCGCTCGTCGCTCTAGCTCGTCAAATGTCTTGATCAGCTGGCCTAGCGAGCGCGCGATCCGATCGAGCTTCCATACGACGATCGTATCTCCGCTTCGCGCTGAGGATAGGGCCGCGCGAAGCTCTGGCCGATCACGATGCGCTCCTGAAACCTTCTCGGCGAAGAAGCGCGTACATCCCGCTCGCTCCAGCGCGTCGACTTGTAGGTCCGGGTTTTGGTCCTGCGTCGACACGCGTGCGTACCCAATGAGCAAAATCCCCTCCAGAATATTCGCTGTGGGCCTTCCACGACTTCAGCCTGCCTATCGGAGGCAGTTTCGAGAGACAACGAAGCATGCGTTGACCCAAACGATATTGGGGCGGATCGCGGTCTCCGAAAAACGCTGGTTTGTCTGAGGGCGTGCTTAGCTACGAGCAAAGCCACCCTCCCTCAGGCGCGCTAGCGCAGTTTGAACGGGGAGTAGCGCGATGGGACGGAAGAGCGGGTTCGTAGCGTTTGTGCTGTGGTGTGCTGGGCTGTTTCTGCTGGCGGGCCTGCATCGTTTCTACGTCGGGCGGTTTTGGACGGGCCTATTGTGGTTCTTCACATTGGGCCTGTGTGGCATCGGGCAGCTGATCGACCTGTTCCGGCTTGGCGACATGGTGCAGGTGGCAAACAGCGAAGCCGCTAGTAGCTCTCAGCGACCAGTCGCGGGGCACACGGTGGCGCCTGTGTTCAACGTCTCGATCAACGCTATGCCTGTGCCGATGGGATCGGCCGCAACGCTGCCGGATCAGATCGAGGCTGGGACGAGGCGCCTACTCCCTCGGAATTGATCGAGCACTTCAATCTTTGGCTGCGTGAGGAGAGCACTGTGCGGTCTTCCCGGAGGATGCATAGAGCGGCGAATCTTCCATTCGCATTTCTCTTCACGCTTGCCAGTAGCCCTACCTCCGCCACCTCCAACGGTCCCGACCGCTTCATGGTCAGAGACGTACGAGCCGGCGACACCCTGGCATTGCGCGCTCAGCCTAGCTCAGGCGCTAGCAAGGTTGCCGCTCTGCCGCCGGGAACCCGGGGGATCGATAACCTCGGCTGCATCGATGGTAGGACCGGGCGAGATTTAAGCGACACCGGTCAGGGCATTGGCCAGGTTTGGTGCAGGATCCGCATCGGCAGCCTAACTGGCTGGGCATCCGCGCGCTTTTTGCGTGAAGATGCGGAGATCCTGAAGCCGTACAGCATTTCGGGTCCTCCCACCGGCCCAGGCGAGTTCGTTGCTTCCTCGACATTGATCGAGAAGAAGCAGGCCAGAGGCGATCGCTGGAAGATTGTCACACAGCTGGTCGTCAGCAGATCGACGACGGCTGATGTCCCGAACGAGGTGAATGCTCACGCTGAACTCGTCGACTGCCATCATGGGCGCTCTGAGGTGATCCGGCTTGGCGGGGATGATCCGGGGTACTCGACCGAGATCAGAGATGAGCAAGGGGGAGGGTTCAAGCCGGCGCTTGCTGAGATCGATGAGTACAATCTCTGGTGGTTCGTATGCCGAGGAATCGCAAGACGTTACGGCGGATCATAATTCTTCGAGCTTAGGAGATCTGGCTACTTTGATCTCCGAAAAACCAGGGTTTGCACGAAGATGGTGGTTTCGGCAATCGCAAGCTTGGCTTTTGTGAATGTTTCCAGAGACAGTTTTGCGACGTTGAGCCCCGAGCACGAGAGGGGAGGGGCGTCCGTGCCAGTTCCATTAGGTTGGGGTTCAAGGGTCGGAGCAGCGAACCAGTGAAAATGGGGTGTATTAACGATACTATCTCTCCTTTCCAGAGTGGCTGCCGCCGACACGGCGCCAGTGCGACTTGGATGAATGTGTGTTCCATCAAGCGGTTAGCGCAGAACCTCTTGTGCGTGGACGCAGCCTACCTATTCAAAGTGTCGAATTCGACGCCGTGTACAATAGCGCTGAGGTCGGCCCTGCAGTGACGACGCCACGCTTCGGAAGCAGACATTCGCATTTGCGTCCACCGCAGCCGTCCAGCCGCCTCTGACGGCCTCTCCGAAGCGGACCTTAGAGAAATTCAACTTGCAGGTCTCCGTTGCGCCATATGCGGAGGTTGGCTGCCTGCTCATAAACAGACATTCCGCATCCCGCTCATCCTCGTCGACGCAACTTAGCCGAACATTTCTTAAAATGTGACACGACTGAATATAAATAAATCAGTACCAGATCCGAGTGTGGAAAATTTCGTGTAGCTGATTGATGGCCGGCTCAGCGAAAAACCAATCGGTTTTCAACCAGAAATATTGAAAAAATGACTTGAAGACCAATGCTGTACCGCCATCAATTTCAGCCTAGTCTGAACCACGCTCTCGCATTAAAATGCAGAATCGATTTCGTGACAGGCACATTGCGGGCTCATGAGCCCGCGATTTTGGGCATCGGATCGGCCCTAAAAACATTGCAGGGACGGCGCTGCATTCAGCTACGCGCTCCTCCCTGCGCGATGCGATCTATGACATCCTCGACAGGGACCTCGGCCAGATCAGCGCCGCCCGGTGTCGCTTCGAGATGCAGCAGGGTAATCACTTGGTCGTGTCGTGGGGACGGGATCGAGCATTCCTCGACCTCCTCGTCGAACCAGACGTGGGCTGGGTGGCGCACGCCGGCCTTCGTCCCCGGGGTGAACTGGCCGGAGCCGGCACAAGAACCGATGGGGATCTCGTAGGTCTCGCGCGCCGTCCGAATGAAGCGACCACTCTTCAGCGCGCCGGTACTCGAACGCGCCCAAAGCGCGTAGCCGTCGCGGCTGACGATCATTAGTGAGCGGCGATGCGTGAAGCCGAGCCAGCGGAGGGTGGCTGCGATCAAGGAGACGCCGTAGCGGTCGGCGCAGGCGGCGAGATCCTCGAACGTTGCCTTGGCGTATGGGTCTATGCGCTTGCGGAAGTCGTCCAAGGGCATCAGCAGCGTCGCGGCGAAATTGTCCGCCTCGCGCTCGATGGCCTCTCTCTCGCCCCGCAGGACGGAGTCCTTGCCACAGTAGATCCCCGCCGGGTTCACGTGCCGGTGGAGGAGATAATGTCCGAATTCATGGGCCAGCGTGAACCGTCTACGGCCCTCAGAGATATCGGCGTTGTTATGGATGATCCGCCAGCCTCGACGCGGGTTCCCGATCGGCACCAGCGCTCCCTCGAAACCCGGTAGGGCGTCTCCGATCACGGAGAGGATGGGATCGTCAGGAGCAATCTGGCGGGAATAGGAAAGCGCGAACTCTTCTAGTTCGACAGGGAACCTCTCGGATCCGTGCGTGGCATTCAGTAGCGTCGTGAGATCGTTGGCCCACCTCTGCGGACTTTTGGCGGACACCTGCATGCTATCCTTCCATGATGTCGGTCATCTTTCTTATACGCTCTTTGACGTCAGATGATAGCGAGCTGTATTTTCTGAAGAAAGCCATGTCTTCGGCATTTTCAATATTTTCGTCCGAACCAAGCAAATAATCGGTCGTCACATTAAGAACTCTAGCTATTTTGGCGATCTTATCCGCCGATGGCCTCGGAGGGTTCTTGTTTTCAAGCTCCCATATATATGATTTTGCGGAGTCACTTGCCAATGCAAGTTGCCCCAAGGTCAACTTCGCTTTTTTTCTTTGATCCCTGATCCTTTCACCAAGCGTGGCCATGATCATCGTCCTTTCGAAATGGATGGTGAAAAGGTTCTGAAATGAGGGTCTTTGTAGCCTTGAACCCCGGTACTTCGTACCCCAAGTTCGGAGATGCGATACGTAGATTACCTCCATGAAGGTAGGTGGCCGCCCACCGTGCGGGTAGGCCTCGCCAAGGGGTTTCTCCAGGTCTTCTCAGTCGCGGGGCAAGCGCCATGCGCGGGTCTTCGAATTTGCGGCAGGCGCCCGTCCCAGGACGCTTTCGGTCGCTATTGCAGGCTGCGGGGGAGAGGGATGGGATGATGATGGCTCCCACGGATACCGAAGGCACAAAAGGCGAGGACGATGCCTCGTCGCTGGAGATCAAGCTGGCCCTCTCGGGAGGCGGCGTCCGCGCCGCGGCCTTCCATCTGGGCGTCCTTCGTCGCCTCGCGGCCGAAGGGCTCCTGGAACGTGTGACGCACCTCTCGACGGTATCCGGTGGCAGCCTGGTCACCGCCGCGATCATGTCCTCCTGCGGCATGCGTTGGCCGGGCTCGGCGGAGTTCGACGCCAAGGTCTTCCCGAGGCTGCAGGCGCTGCTCACGAGCAGGGACCTCTTCTCCTTGAAGGCCATCGGCCCATGGGGGTTCCTCCGCTTTCATTTCCGACTGCTCGGCCACAGGGCCAGCGTCCTGGCCGACCTCCTGCAGAGCCGATGGGGCGTCTCGGGCCTCGTGAGCGAACTTCCGGCCACCCCCGAGTGGCACATCAATACCGCGTCCTTGCACAGCGGCAAGAACTGGAGGTTCTCCGCTCGGGAGATGGGCGACTGGGTCTTCGGGCGCCACTATTCGCCGTCGATTAGGCTCGCGTCCGCCGCCGCGGCGTCGGCCGCGGTGCCCTACGTCATCGGCGCACTAAAGATCGAGTTGCCCGGGGAGGGTTGGTACGAGACCAATCCGGCCACCAAGGAGGCCATCAAGCCGTGCAAGCCGGCGGCTCGGCGGATCCGCCTCTGGGATGGCGGCGCCTACGAGAATCTGGGCCTGGAGGCGATCTACAAGCCGGGCAAACCGCTGTTGGCTCCGGGCTTCCTAATCTGCAGCGACGCCTCAGGGCCGCTGCCGGAATACGGGAAGACGTCCCCCCTCGGCATCCTGAAGGGCAAGCTGGCGGGCCCACGCCTCTTCGACATCGCAAGCGACCAGATCCGCTCCCTGCGGTCCCGCATGCTAATGCTCGACATCGAGAACAAGACCGTTCGGGGTGCCCTCCTCAAGATGGGAGCCTCCGTCCGACAGGTCGACATCAAGGTGAGCCGGTCGCGCACCGCCCGCGAATTCGATGCCTATCAGACCGACACCGAGGCCGGGCTTGCCCTGAATCATCCGACCGACCTGCGGGCGATGACCCCGGCGATCTTCGAGCGCGTCGCCCGGCACGGTTTCGAGGTCGCCGACATCGTCCTGACGACTCACTCGCCGGCAGTCTTCCCGGTCTCGCATGGATGGCCCGCGCCTCCGGCCGCGCTGACGACGGCCTCATCGGCAACCGACCCCACCGCCATCGCAACCCGGGAGTGACGTCATGGCAGCATTCGCGACCTTCTACCCCCTCGGCAACGCCGACTGCACGCTTCTCGACCTCGCGAACAAAAGCAAGGTGCTCATCGACTTCGGGAACCAGCGCAACCCCGACGATCCCAGGGACACGCGATGCGACCTCGCGAAGGTGCTTCGTGATGATCTCCGCAAGTCCGGCCGGGATTACTTCAACGTCGTCTGCTTCACCCACCTCGACGATGACCACTGCCAGCGCATGGGGGAGTTCTTCTGGCTTCGCCACGCCCTGGCCTACCAGGGCGAGGGTCGCATCAAGATCGAGGAACTCTGGGTGCCGGCCTGCGCCGTGCTGGAGGATAACCTCGACGGCGACGCACGTCTCGTCCGGCAGGAGGCGCGTCACCGGCTGCGGGAGGGCAAGGGCATCCGCATCTTCTCCCGCGCCGACCGCCTGAAGGCCTGGATGGCCAAGGAGGGGATCGACTTCGAATCCCGCAAGCACTTGTTCGTCGATGCCGGAAAGTTGGTGCCGGGCTTCAGCAAGGACGGCGAGGAAGGCGTCGAGTTCTTCGTGCACTCGCCCTTCGCCTGGCGCCAGGACGAAGTCGTCGTGATCGACCGGAACGGGGACTCGATCGTCTTCCAAGCCACGTTCAAGGACGGAACCGAGGAAAGCTACGCCCTCTTCGGTTCGGACGTCGATCACTTCGTGCTTTCCGACATCGTCAACATCACCAAGCGCTACGGGAACGAGGATCGACTTCGCTGGGATCTCCTGAAGCTGTTCCACCACTGCTCCTACCTCTCGCTCGGCCCCGAGCGCGGGGTGACCGAGACCGTGGCCGTGGACGAGGTGAAGTGGCTCTTCGAGACCCAGGGGCGGAAGCGCTGCACGATCGTCTCGCCGAGCAAGCCGATCCCGACGCCCGGATCGGTCGAGGACAGCTCGACCCAGCCGCCGCATCGCCAGGCCGCGAACCATCACCGCCGCGTCGTCAAGGACAAGTTCGGCGACTTCGTCGTGACGATGGAGCAGGCCACCCCGACCCCGGGCCCCATCCGCTACCAAATCGACCGCAACGGCGTCGGCATCGCGCTTGCCGTGACGACGGGTGCCGGTAGCGCGACCGCCAAGCCCGCTCGGCAGGGGTAGGCGGATGGCCTGGCTGGACGATTGGGGACCTGCCATCGATGCCGGGGAGATGCGTCTCCCCGTCGCGATGGCGGTCGCCCGGTACGTTACCCTCCACGCGGCGGGGATCGCGACGGTCGTCGGCGCACATCGGAACGAGGATGGGTCCGAGATCCTCGTCCTCGACTTCCGGACCGGGGTGCCCCAGCGGCCCGCAGTCGAACTGGACCGCATTGAACCGGTCGGCATCGCCTTCGACGACCGCGGCTCGTCACCGTTCGTGCTCATGTTGCGGGAAGACTTCCCGGACACCGAGCATCAGCAACTGGTGCCAGAGGGATGTCCCGCGGCCATGTGCATCGACGACCGGCCCTGGGAGGAGGCAAGGCTGACGTGGACGCCGGCGGAGTTGATCGAGCGGGTCCTCATCTGGTTCCATCGCGCCGCTCGCGGCGAGCTCCACGATCCGGCTCAGCCGTTGGATCCCTTCTTCGGGTATTCGCCTTGGCAGTTCGTCTTCCCGGCATCGGTCCTGTCGGGCAGGGACGGCGTCGAACTGGTCGGGGCGATCAACGACGCTGTCGATCCGAACGTGGTCATCGTGCTGCCGCTGGCGGCGTTGGCAAAGGACACCGGCACCGGCCGCATCCTCCCCATCGCATACGAAGTCCCTCCCGAGCGGATGCGGCGCCTGCGGAAGGCGCCACGTGATCTGGCGGCCCTCAGCGCGATGCTCAAGGAGCGCGGTGTCAACCTTTACTCAGACCTCCGCGACCGGATCGTCGGATGGACTGGCGTCTCGGAGCAGGACCGGCCCAGGATGAACGCGTCCCTCGCCATCATCGTGGCGATGCCGGTCATCGGTCCGACGGGCACCCGACCGGGGATGGTCGACGTTCGTGCGTTCATGACGACGAGGACGGTCGGCGAGATCGGCGTCGCCTTGGGGGTGCTCCTTGCCGCTCAGTCGACGCATTCGCCATCCGGCTTCGCTCGGCAGGTGATCACCACGGAGCCCGACGACACGGCGCTCGCTGCGTGCGGTGTCGAGATCGCCCAGGTCCATGTGGCCTTCGATCCCGACAGGGCCGCGACCTTGTCGGGCCGGTCTGCCCGCGACGGACGCAAGGCCGTCATGGTCGGTGCCGGCGCCGTCGGATCACACCTCGCCGAATACATGACCCGGGAAGGCAGGTTCGATTGGACCATCGTAGACGACGACCGCCTCATTCCCCACAATCTCGCCCGTCACACCCTTCGGTCGCCGCAGGTCGGTCTTCGAAAGGCCCATGCCCTGAAGGATCGTCTCAACGCGATCTTCACCCTCACGGGACCGACCGTAGTCGGCGCCGCCATCGGCTGCGACATCCTTAAGCCGGGCGAGCATTCGGACGAGCTCGCGCTAGCACTGTCGCAGGCCGAGATCATCATCGACGCGACGGCGTCCGTGGCTGCGAGCAGGCACCTGGCCGATCTGAGCGTGGGTGGCCGGCGCGTGTGCGTCTTCTTCAATCCGTCGGCCGAGGCCGCCGTCGTCCTCGTCGAGGCGGCCGACCGCGCCGTCGCCCTGCGGGATCTCGAAGCCCAGTATTACCGTGCGGTCCTTCAGCATGCCGAACTCGAGCGGCACCTGACGGCCGTGGGCGAGCGCTTCGCGTACACCGGGGCCTGCAGGGCGGTCACCAACCGCGTTCCCGCCAGCCGGGTCGCCCTGCTATCGGCCTTGGCCGCCCAGGCTCTCGGCGAGGCCGTAGACCGCCCCGATGCCTTCATCGGCATCTGGTCCATCGGCGCCGAGGGGCAGGTCACGCCCACGAGGCCGGCACTCTCGCAGGTCGAACGGGTGACGATCCTCGATTGGGAGGTGGCGCTCGACGCCTCGGTCCGGGCGTCGATGGTAGCCATGAGGGAGGCGAGGTTGCCGAGCGAGACCGGGGGCGCGGTGATCGGCGTCGTCGATACCCGAGCGCGGCGGATACACCTCGTGGAGGCGTTGCCGCCGCCACCCGACAGCGTCGGCTCGCCCACCCAGTTCGAGCGCGGCGTCGCCGGACTGGGCGACGACATCGCCGCGAAGGAGGCCAGGGTCATGCACCAGGTCCGTTACGTGGGCGAATGGCATTCCCATCCTCGTCTAAGCTCCATCCAACCGAGCGAGACGGACCTTGTCCAACTCGGGTCGATCATCATGGATCTTTCGATCGACGGGCTCCCGTCGCTGTCCGTCATCGTTGGTGACGTCGGCATCACCGTCGCCCTCGGGGAACTTGACGGGGATCCGGCCACGTGAGGCATCTTACCCCCTCTGGCTTATCAAGCTCGCCTCGAAGCTATGTTCTCGCTGTTCCATTTCACTCGGCGCTATAGCTTAGGTGCCGTAATGGGGTGCCGCTAACAGCATAGAAATGCTGAAGGTGCGCAGAGTGAATTTTGACCTCGTGGGAGATTTACATGGTGAGCCGCTTTTTCTCGCCGAACGGCGAAGGCTGGCAGGAGTTCCCTCCGTTGTCGTATGGGCGAATCGATTAAACCGAACCGCTCGACGTTTCACTGGCGGACGAGATATTATTCGCCTTCGACGTCGTGGATGCGCGCTGGCCATTCCTGAGGCCGGGCCAGCAATTCGACTTGTCGAACCCAATACGCATTCGCGCGCAACAGACAGCCTATTGGCAGCAGATGTTTCGCAGCCTTCCGAGACAGAGGCCGGAAGATCTGTATGAAAAAGCGCCTATCTACCGAATCGAGGTGACTGTCAGAAAAGACGATCGCTTTTTCGATCAGCTTAGAAAGCTTTCTGAAGAAGAATGGGTTGCGATTGAGCTAGCGCCTTCCGGTTCCGATCCGGTCGACGTCTATGGCGGATTGTTTGCAGATCCAGTGCCCGCTTTCCTCGTCACGATCTATCCCGTTCCGCACTACGCTCCGGCGCTTTCCGCCACCTTTGACATTAACACGTGGCCCGACGCGGACGAGGTCGACATCGAAGCGGCCATCAAAGGGCTACCAGACATCGATTTTCTCGTGACCTATGACATCGGCCAGGGAGGCTCGAACGGCTTCCTCGACGTAAGGGAGTCGACGCGCCTGTACTTTGATCTTGGATGCGGCGTGTATGGAAACAAAAACACGAAACCTACGCCGCTAAGATTCTGCTGGCGCAAGAATCCACCAGTGGTTCTCTCACATTGGGATTCTGATCACTGGGCCGGAGAGGCAGGCGATCCTGCTGCGCATGGCCGTACCTGGGTTGCGCCACGGCAGTCAATCACGGCTTCTCATACAACATTTGCTTCCAAAATTCTTAAAGCGGGGGGCGCAATCCACATTTGGGGTTCGTCGCTGCAGCAAATCGCGGTGTCCGTGGGCTCGCGCACGATACATTTTGCACGCTGTACCGGGCCCCGTTCGTCACGGAACGGATCAGGCATCTCCTGTCTCCTTGATGATCCATCGCTTTGCGAGGCTTGGCTGCTCACCGGTGACGCTGGGTATCATCAGCTAAATCTGCCAATACCTAAATACATCAATGTCATTGTTGCCCCCCATCACGGAGGCAATATGGGCCCAAAAAGCGATGGTGCGGTTCCCTA
Organism: Methylobacterium sp. A54F; assembly: GCF_053346035.1. Classification (NCBI taxonomy): domain Bacteria; kingdom Pseudomonadati; phylum Pseudomonadota; class Alphaproteobacteria; order Hyphomicrobiales; family Methylobacteriaceae; genus Methylobacterium; species Methylobacterium sp. A54F. The sequence continues at coordinate 29,400 of NZ_JBKFBF010000015.1, forward strand.
CAGGCCCAGTGGTCATGCACGAGTGCTTTGTTCTTTCGGGCCCGGCAACAAGCACGGTAAGACACATATCCAGCATCCGACTTCAGCAGGTGTGAGCGCTCACTCCAATCAAAATTGGCGTCATGGCTTTTGGAATACAACCGGACCAGGGCCAAGCAGCTATAGGACACGTGTACAAAAATATGTTCCGCATCCCTGCAAATTGTCGGTGAGCAGCGGGGAAGCAATCCAATGCAAAACCTGTGTATTAACGATACTACTCTCTACTTTCAGGGGGTGCACCGCTGACACATTGCCGACGCTGCTTATTTGAAGGTGTGTATTATCAAGCAGTTAGCACAACGTCTTTCACGCACTGCCGCGAACCCGGTCCTCCAAGTGTCGAATTCGGTCTTGGGTCCCCACGCCGAGGTCAGCCCTACAGAGGTGACGCTGCACCAACGAAACCACCCGTTGAGCTTGAGGAAGGATGGGGGAGGGTCTCCGCGTTACAAAGCGCGGAGGGAGAACATGGGTGTCACAATCCGAGAGCTGTCCGAGCGGGCAGGAGTGAAGGTTCCAACGATCCGGTACTACGAGCGGCAGGGTCTGCTGCCGGTGCCTCAGCGGTCGAGTAGAGGACGTCGGGCGTATGAAGCGGTCGACATCGCCCGCCTCTGTTTCGTCCGCTTCAGCCGCGGACTTGGGCTCGAGATTGATGAGATCCGTGCGCTGATCGAGATGGTCGGGGAGGGCAACAGCGAGGAGATCGACGCATTTGCGGAGGCGATTCTCGATCGCCTTGGTCGAATGAACCGCTTCTGCGCCGCGCTACGGACAGTAGCCGGAGCTGTGCGAGCCGGGGAGTGCGACGAGGCTGGTGCCTTCAAACGCCTTGCTGATGAAGAAGGTTCAACGGAACCGAACACTGAGAGCGCAATAAAAGGTAGCGAGCCAGAGGTGCCTTCTGCACCACCGAAGCCGAAACGGAAGCGCGCAAGTTCCTGACGGGTAAGATGGCGGCATCCCGCCATCAACTCGCGTGCGGAGTAGGTCGGATCAGTCAGCAGTGCGCCATGAGCAAAAGTGCGTGACACGCCAGAAGCCGCACGTTCGGCTCTGCGCCGATGCGACGAGCGGCATCGATCCCGAGACCGGCCAAGCCTTCGACGACACCAAGTGCTAGATTGAGGTGACGGCCGTTTCCGCCGCAGATTGGGCGAAGCGCTTCGCGGGCCCTCTCGCGGGTATCTCCGTAGCTCGCCGCGCGCCCGAGCGCCGACGGTCTCGCGCCTCAGCCTTTCGAACCGGAGTTTCGATGCTGTGCCGCCTGCTTGCCCTCGCCGTCACGGCGTTCATCACGCTCTCACCGCTCCAAGCTCAGGAGCGCGAAACGGCTTCTCTCGTGCTCGGCACGGCGACGCCCGGCGGTTCATTTCCGGCCTACGGCGAGGCGCTCATCGGCGCGCTTCGCTAGAGCGATCCGGGCCTGACGATCGCACTGATGAACACGAAGGGCTCATCCGAGAACTTGGCGCTCCTGAGAGAGGGCAAGCTCGACCTTGGCCCTCGTGCAGGGTGAGTACGCCTACGATGCGCTGAGCGCGCAGGATGGGCGCGAACCGACGCTCACCGTCGTAGCTCTGGTCGACACCTTGCCTGGCCTGGTCGTCGTTCCATCCACGAGCCCGGTTCGCAGCGTCGAGGATCTTCTCGGCAAAGCCGTGGCGCTGGGCACTCGCGCCTCAGGCCTTACCGTGATCGGCCGGACCGTTTTGCAAGGCTCCGGCATTGATCCCGACGACGACATCGCACCGGTCCTGCTAGACCATGCCGGCGTGGGCGCTGGTCTCGTGCTTGACGGAACGGTCGCCGCGCTCTGGGGCGGCGGCTGCGACTGGCCGAGCTTCAAGGCGCTTGCGGAGTCGCCCGGTGGCGCTCGGTTCTTCGGGCCGGCCCCTCGAAACATCGGGCAGATCCTCACGTTGCGTGCCTCGCTGCGACGCCTGACGATCCCGCCAGGCTCTTTCAAAGGTCAGGACGAGCCGATCGAGACGGTCGGCTCCTGGAGTTTCATCCTCGCGCGGCCGGGTTTGCCCGATGCGATCGTCTTCTGGTTCATGCAAGCGATCGGGGCGGGGACGCCCTTGCGCGGCGCTACATCCAGGGACGCCAGAGCGACCCGCGCAAGCATCCCTCGGCCGTGCCGTTGGCTTGTCTTCATCCGGCCACAGCGACCTATCTGAAGCTGATCGGCGTGACTGCGCCGTGATTGGTCTGCCTGCAACAGCGAGGCTATCCTGAATCATTGCGAAACGCCTGATCTCACGCACTCGCCTCTCGGTGCCGCGTGCCGATACCATCGTCATGGGATCGCCCAGATGTGCTTGGTCTTCAACGGCGGCTCGGGACCGATCAGGTGGCTGAGGTTCCAGGGCTGGCGGGTGGTATGTTTGAAGGCATGACGATGCTCCATCAAAGGAGCTGTTAGCTTCACACCTTGACCGCGATCCGCCCGCGCCGCAGCATGCGCCATAGGCGGACCTCAACCAATTGTATGGAACACACGGAGGAGCGGCTCCGCGGAAAGATCCTTGGCTGTCAGGACCATCCTTCGCCACTGATTCCTCACTCAGCGAGCCGATAAGGCCTGCCCGAGCAGCGCTCAGTTGAAGGCGCTCCCAGCCACCCTCCCATCGAACCTATTCAAAAAAATTTCACGAAGCCGCGGGCGCTTACATTGTTCGAATGCGGTCAAGGTATCGCGGGAGCATAATTCGCAGCCTTTAGCATCTCTCGCGCACCCTTCTGCTCTCATCTGCCAGCTTTTACCTGTCTCAGAAGCCGTGCAGGAATCTAGTGAAATTAGTGTTTACAGTTTTTGGCAGAATCTAGACTGATCTTGCAACTTCTGGTTGTTTGACGTTGCGGCCGGTTGTGGATACCGATTCGGCAACGGACTTGCCTGCAGCCCGCGCTGATTCGCTTATCAGCTTGTTAGCGGCACCGCAGTTCGAGGCGCCCGAGAAGGAGACCCCTTACGCTCGACCGCTTCAATGTCTGGCTGGAGATGGATTCGTCTGCCGAAATCCGGCGTTCTGTTATTTCGAACTAAAGTTCGATTTAATCGAGCGAGTGATATGTGCCTTCAAAAGTATGAATTGGCTTCGTGTAATCGAACCAATCGTCAAGCCTGGGCAGACCCTGCTCGAAATTAGCGAAAGACTTAAGCAAGCTCTTGACGCACTGTCTTGAGCAACGGATGGCTCGTGCCATAAAACCCACTCGTTAATGCTTCCTTGGAGGAGTATAAAATGCGCGATGATACATTCAACACCTTGATTCAATCAGTTCGAATCGACCATCCCAATCGACATCCGACGGTTTTAGTGTATGGAACCAAGTCGAGAGCAAAAAATTTCTTGGAAACATCCGAAGCTGAGGGCTTGATGGCCATTCCGATTAACAATCCCAACAGTTTTCACAAAATCGTCCCAACCGCCTGCGGTGTGGTAATATTGATATTGATTGTAGAGGAAATACCAAAATCTATAAGGTCTGTACTTTCAGACTTTTGTAGGCGGGACGATCCATTATACGTTGTTCGTACATATACAAAAGTAAGCATTCATGAAAATAACGTCGCAGTTGTGTCTACGACATACGACTGGTCGGAAGTTGCAGACACGCCTTCTGCCCGCAGGATAGCGGAGATTACACAAAACGCGCTTGAGATTGATGCTCTCAGTCACTCTCCACAGTATGCAGAGGCAACAGAAGCCTCTGCCATAAAGGCGCACAAGGGTCGCTGAGTAGTATCTACAAAATACAGACTTGTCTGGTTAGGGTTTAACATGAAGTTGCAATTCTATATGAGCACAAATCCTTCGAGCTACCAAATCGACACGAGGAGTGACGAGGAATTTCACAAATACTTTCTTGAAATGTTTCCTGAGGTGCATCCAATCGCAGGAAACCGGCGCACAGCCCCAAAAGGTCTTCCGCGGGTTGTCGTGACCAGCGGCAGTCCCGGAATCAGGCGAACGAATTCGACGCAGGATCCTCACCCGAGCGATGGTGCAACAAACGTAGCTCGCCAGCGGAACCCGTCGCGGAAGAAGCGCGTCGTTTCCGCTCTGCTCGCTCAGGTTGAGAACGATCCTCGCTACCTGAGTGCGAAGGAGCATCACGAGAAGATGCAGCAGCGCTTCGATGCTGCGGCCGGCACGTCACCGATCGACGCGCGCAACTTTGCCCCCTCCTTGGATGATCTGCGAGAAAGCGTCGCGATCTGCGAGGATTTTCACCTCAATTACCTCGAAGCCTTCGCAAATCGCATCAAGCGATGCGGCAAGCCCGGAGCGTTCGCCTGCGGATCCTATTGGTGCACGGCCTGCCGTACTCGCTACGGCGCTCGCCTCCTGGAGGATACACAGGCTCTGCTGACTAACCGCTACGGTGCGCAACATGAGGCGGCACGGAAGGCTCTGCTCCACGTCACCATCCTGAACGACATCGTGATCCCCGACCCCGATCTCGACCGTGACTACATGGTCGATTTCTCGGCAGACGTGGTTCGCCGTGATCATCGCGACCTCCTGGCGTACCTAAGGCGCTGGCAGAGAGATCGGCGTAGCGCGATGTCTCAGCTGCTTGAAAAGCGCAAGCTGAGCTTAGAGCTGATCGAGGATTGGATTACAGCGGACGACCGGGACAGAACATTTTTCAGCGCTGACAACATGCTTGCCGATGCAACTCGCTTGGTTGAGTTCAATCAGTTGATCGCTGCTGCCCGTGCGAATTTCAAAACCCGACGCAACCGGCTACGGCATCCACCGTCCGCCTTCGTCTCATGGCGTGATGAATCGAAGACCGATGAGTACATGTGGCAGCTTCGACGAGCTCACGAGCTTGACCATAAGGATGTTTTCCAGCTCGCCCTCGGACTTCAATGCATCTACCGGGAGTTTCGCGGGATCACGAAGACGAATTTTCCGGAGCGCCTAAAATTCAAGAGTTCAATCGAGAAGGTGATGAAGCGTGAGCGCAGCAAGCTCTACCGGCTCAGCAAGGCTTTCCCTGACCTCTCACTGATCGGGCAGTTCGAACTCGAGCTTGTCGATCTGCGGCATGCGATCGGTGGTGCGCACCAGCATAGGGTGAAATCAAAAACGTTGAGGATACTCGCCTCACAGGAGCGTAAGCCGACCAAGCTGCGGAAGTCGAAGAAGCCGATCACACCTGAGGCCGAGCGTAGGCGACTCAAGAAGGGTATAAAGCTACGGCTGCTGGATGAGGCGCGTGCACGGATCGCTGCCAACGACCAAATCCCGGAGGACGATTTCCCAGGTCTCCAGTACGCAGTCCTCCTGCACATGCACGTGCTGGTCGATCTGAATGGAGCAAACCGCAAGGAGGTCGAGCAGTGGCTGACTGGCAAGGCAGCGGGCGGTCGGCGATTCAGAGGGCAGTGGACGCTTAATCATCAGGTGATGATCAAGAAGCTGTTCGAGAACAAGCCCGTTAGCGACAGCCTGCGCGACATCAGCTTCTATCCGTTCAAGGCGCCGGTTACGTTCAACTATGAGAACACGGCACCCAAGCCCGACGAGGATCTATCGGAGGAGGATCCGGCCAACTTCACCGATGAGGCGCTAGCGCTACTCGCTTGGCTGCAGCATGGCATAGGGCATGAGCGACTGAGGTTGGCAATCAACTGGCCATCCATGAACCGGGATAGGCGTGGGCGGAAGCCAAACCGTTCGGCTACGTCAGTGGTCGATGAGGAGGAGTTTTGTGAGCAACTCAGGGAGATTTTGGACGAACGTGGGCTTCATCTCCCCAAAGAGCCGATAGGCGAAACCGATTTGAGTGAACTCTTCGGATGTACGCCTATTAACGAGACTACTTCCTATTCCAAATGACCTTGGTACCAGGTTGTCGCCTTGAGGTTCACTGATTCTTCAACGGCTTAGGTTCCCTCGGGATCCGCCTCTAGAGCTGGGCGCATCGCCAAACTGTCGAAATCGATCGCGCCGAAAGAGCTCGGCGACTCATCGGCACTGAAGCTGGAACAAACAGCGCAATAGATCCGAGCCTCGCTCTCCAACGGAGCGAGAACGGCACCCCTTGGCTTCGCCACATCAAGGCATACCGAACGACCAGCGGTGGCGTCTGTTTCTACCCCAGCAGCAGGAGCAACGCTCACCTTTCGAACTGAAGGACGAGAAGCGCATGACGGTAAATCCAAATGGTATGTCAAATGAGCAGCTGTTGCACCTCAGAGTTGAAATTGCAAAAGCCTATGGAATAGAACTATACCGGCAGTATTCAGAAAAGGTTTCTGCATCTCTTATCTTGCCTCCTGATGAACGCCCAACTGGGCTCGTTGACGCGTCAACGATAAAGCGAAAGAGACGCAGTAACAAGATTCCCTATGTTGCCTGCGGCGACGGATCAATTGCCTACCTCGGGGTGATGTTGTGTGACTTTATAATATTCGGCGAAGCTTCCATGCTATTGTGGGGAAGCAATTGATAGCCAGCGAAAGCTGCTCTCACGTCGTGAAATGAGGGAGCCTGCTTTTAGGATTGACAGCAGGAGGGTCAGGTGAGCCGATACACCAAGCGCGAGCACGTGGCTGGCAAATTCTGGCTCGACGTGCGTCCTAACAGCCCGGCTTACTGCATCTGCTGGCTGGACGGCCGGCAGGTCAGGCGCAAGTCGACGGGAACCGATGACCTCGATGAAGCTCAAAAGGCCCTCAAAGCTCATTACCTCGCTGAGGACAGCTCAGAGGGCCAGGACGTTGCGCGCGTGCCGATCTCGGAGGTTTTGCACGCCTACTACGAGCAGCATGGTCAGCATCTGCCGGCTCGCAAATGGCTCAAGTACGCCGTGGAACACTGGGATCGCTACTACCGCGCTGAGAGTGTTTGGGCTGCCACCCGAGTTCCTCGGATTGAACGGTTCATCGCACACCTTAGGCAGCATGGGCTCAGCTCCTCCTCGATTAACTCGGTTTTGACAGCGGGCCGAGCCGCGCTGAACCGGGCCTGGCGACGCAGTGAGATCTCCCGCCAGATCTACGTTCCAAGCGTGAAAGTGACGAAGGTTGCACCCAAGGGCCGCCCCCTCTCGATAGAGGAATGCGCCAGTTGGCTTGATGCGTCAGCTCCGCATTTCCATGCCCTCCTCTTCATCTGCCTGGCGACTGGGAGTCGGCCGGAGGCAGTCAAACAGCTGCGTTGGTCGCAAATCGACTTCGACGATGGGTTGCTGCACCTCAACCACGAGGATCGTGAGCAGACGACGAAGCACCGGCCGGTTGTGAAAATGCCGACAACCCTGATCGCCTATCTCAAGGAGGTCCGACGGGAATCGGAATGGGTGGTGAGCTACCAGGGCAAGCCGGTGAACCGCTATTACACGGCTCTGGGCGAAAGCCGCGCGCGAGCAGGCCTCGACGGACGCGTGAATCTTTACAGCCCGAGGCATACTGTCGCACGCTGGATGCGCAAGGAGCGAGTGCCGTTCGAAGAGCTGTCCGGCCAGCTCGGGCACAAGGTGCGAGGGTTCGCGATCACGGAGATCTACGCGGCCTACTCGCCGGACTACCAAGCCCTAGCTACCGCGGCGATCGAGAGGCTCCTTCAGGCGATTGTCCTGCAAAGCCAATCTTGTCAGTTTCTGCTCAGGGCAAGTAAAAAGCCCAATATCAACAGAGGGATAGCAGCCTGATGGAGTATCTGCACACGATGGTCCGCGTGGCGGATCTCGACCGGGCGCTCGCGTTCTACGTCGACACCTTCGGCCTGCGGGAGGTGCGTCGCGTCGAGAACGAGAAGGGGCGCTTCACCCTCGTCTTCCTGGCCGCCCCCGGGGACGCCGCGCGGGCGGAGACCACGAAGTCGCCCCTCGTCGAGCTGACCTACAACTGGGACCCCGAGGAATACGCGGGCGGGCGCAATTTCGGCCACCTCGCCTACCAGGTCGACGACATCTACGCCTTCTGCACCCGCCTCAAGGAGGCGGGCGTGACGATCAACCGTCCCCCGCGCGACGGCCACATGGCCTTCGTGAAGTCGCCGGACGGCATCTCCATCGAGATCCTGCAGAAGGGCGGCTCCAAGCCGCCGCAGGAGCCCTGGGCCTCGATGGAGAACACCGGCACCTGGTGAGGGCGCACCTAGTTAGGTCGCACTTGGTGAGGGCGCGGCAGGACCGCGCCGTCAGTCCGCGCGGGTCTCGCCGGCCGGCACGATGCCGAGCTGGGCGAGCTTCGCCGTCACCGCCTCGATCGGGCGCTTCAGCTTGAGGCTGATCACCGGGACCGGGACGCGCTCGCGGGCGAGTTCGGTGAGGGTCTGGACGGATTCGAGCGTCCAGGTCGTGTCGTCGGCCGCCATGGGTCGTCTCCTCTCTCCGGGAGACCCGCCGGGTCCGCGTCTCCGGGGGCCCCGCAAGCCTCCGAACCCGCGAGACTGGGCCTCGCCCGCGCACCACGCAACCGCAGGGTGAACATTTGGGCACGCCCAGCGGACGCGCAGCCGCTTGACCGGGCCGGGTCCCCCGGCGCACATCCGGGCCCGGATCAGCCGGCCGGGCGGCCGCCCCGGACGCACCCGCGTCCGGGGAGGAAAGTCCGGGCTCCATGGAGAGACGGTGCCGGATAACCTCCGGCGGGGGCGACCCCAGGGACAGTGCCACAGAAAGCAGACCGCCCCGGACGGCCCGAGGCCGTGCGGGGTCAGGGTGAAAGGGTGCGGTAAGAGCGCACCGCGGACGCGGCAACGCGGACGGCACGGCAAACCCCACCGGGAGCAAAACCGAATAGGGGCGGCGCGCGGACAGGCCCCGCAAGGGGCTCCGCAGGCCCTCTCTCCAGGCCAGTCGCCCGGGTTGGTTGCTTGAGGCGGCCGGCAACGGTCGTCCCAGAGGAATGGCTGCCACGTCCGCGGATCCCCCGGGATGAGCGGGCCCTACAGAACCCGGCTTACAGGCCGGCTGATCCGCCTCGCCCCGCCAGCCTCCTCGGGGGCGCAAGCGCCTCGGAATCTTCGCGAAAAACTTACGCTCGGTTAACCTTGCTGAGGTCTGATCAGCGGGTCCGTAGCCGGCCCGAGGGCTCGCGGCGCCATTCGTTGACGTCCCTCAGAGGCCCATGTTACCCGGCATGATCCCGTCAACGGCGAGTTTCGGTGCGACGGACGTTACCCGTAGAAGTTGGGTACCCGTCCGTGCGAGGGCCCGTGGCCTCGCCGCATCCGGGGCTGCCCTCTCAGCCGGGGCCGCAACGCCGCGGCCCGCCGAAGGCCAGCATGAGCCGACCCGCCCCGGACGCCGCCGTGCGGCCCGCCACCCCTCCGGCAGAGTGCCCGCGCGGCGATCGGCGCGCGGTGCCGCCCCGGCGCGCGGCCGCCCGATGAGCGGCCCGCCCGGCGGGGCCGCGACGAGCCCCCACATCCCGGTCCTCCTCGCCGAGGTCGTCGAGGCCCTGGCCCTCGCGGGGCCGATGCTCGCGGTCGACGGCACCTTCGGGGCCGGCGGCTACACCCGCGCCATCCTCGCAGCCGACCCGGCGGTCCGCGTGATCGCGATCGACCGCGATCCCACCGCCATCGCGGCGGGCGCGGCCCTCGTCGCGGCTTCGGACGGGCGCCTGCGCCTGGTGCCCGGGCGCTTCGGGGACCTCGACGCCCTCGCGGCCGACCTCGGCGAGACCGGGGTCGACCGGGTGGTGCTCGATATCGGGGTGTCGTCGATGCAGATCGACACGGCGGCCCGCGGCTTCTCGTTCCGGCAGGACGGCCCCCTCGACATGCGGATGGGCGCCGACGGCGAGAGCGCCGCCGACCTCGTCAACACGGGCGAGGAGGCGAGCCTCGCCGACATCATCTTCCACTACGGCGAGGAGCGCCGCGCCCGCGCCGTCGCCCGCGCGATCATCGAGGCCCGCCGGCGCGGGCCCATCGGCACGACCGCGCAGCTCGCCGAGATCGTGGCCGGCGTGGTGCGGGCCGATCCCGGCAGCGGCATCCACCCGGCGACCCGGACCTTCCAGGGCCTGCGGATCGCCGTGAACGACGAGCTCGGCGAGCTGGTGCGCGCGCTCCACGCCGCCGAGCGGATCCTGCGGCCGGGCGGGCGCCTCGCGGTGGTGACGTTCCACTCGCTCGAGGACCGCATCGTCAAGCAGTTCCTCTCCGCCCGCAGCGGTCGCGCGGTCCAGGCCTCGCGCCACCTGCCGAGCGTCGAGCGCCCCGTGCCCAGGAGCTTCCGCGCGATCACCAAGGGGCCGGTCCTGCCCGGCGAGGCCGAGACCGCCGCCAATCCGCGCGCGCGCTCCGCCAAGCTCAGGGCCGCCGAGCGCACGGACGCCCCGGCCCCCCCGCCGCTCGCGGCCCTCGAAGCCCTGGCGAGCCTGCCCGAGACCGCCACGACCCGGGGAGGCCGCCGGTGATCCGCCTGCTCAACCTCCTCGCGGTGCTGGGCCTCGTGGCCTCGGCGATCTACGCCTACTCGATCAAGTACGACACGCTCTACCAGGGCGGCCAGGTCTCGAAGCTCAAGACGGGCCTCCACAAGGAGCGGCAGGCCATCGCGGTGCTGCGGGCCGAGTGGCAGCTCCTCACCCGGCCGGACCGCCTGCAGGCCGCGGTGGAGAAGCACCTGGCGCTCGAGCCGATCGGCACCGCCCATCTCGGCCGCCTCGCCGACCTGCCCGAGCGCACCGAGCGCGGCGACGAGATCGGCCGCCTGCTCGCCGCCACGGCGACCCCGAAGGACGCGAAGCCCGCGGGCGAGCCGCGCACGACCGGCTCGATCACCCGCACCACCACGACCCGCACGCCGACCACGGCATCGAGGTAGTCCCCGTGTCCGACGACGCATTCCGAGACGAGGGCCGCGACGCGGCCCGGGGTGACGAGACCGCGACGGACGAGGCCGCCCCGCAGGGGCAGCCGGAGGCCGCGGCGGCCCCCGCTGCCGTCGAGTCCGCGGCCGAGCCCCGCCGCAACCCGCTGGCGGCCCTCCTGCGCGCGATGTTCCGCCTCGCGATCGAGCGGTCCTACACCCGCGTCGGGCTCGTCGGCCTCGCCTTCGCGGGCGTGTTCGGCGCGATCAGCGTGCGGCTCCTGATGATGGCGGCCTTCGGCGAGCCCCCCAGCCAGGAGCACCGGGTGGCGGCGGCCTCCACCACCGCGATCCGGCCCGACATCGTGGACCGCAACGGCGAGGTGCTCGCCACCGACATCCGCACGGTCTCGGTCTTCGCCGAGCCGGGCAACATCTACGACAAGGACGAGGCGGTCGAGCTGCTCACCGCCGTGCTGCCGGACCTCAACGCCACGGAGCTGCGCGCCAAGCTCACGCAGAAGCCCGGCAAGAAGGGCGTCGGCTTCGTCTGGGTGAAGCGCGAGCTCACCCCGCGCCAGCAGGCCGAGGTGCACCGCCTCGGCATCCCCGGGATCGGCTTCCTGCCCGACCACAAGCGCGTCTACCCGAACGGGACCGCCGCCGCCCACATCGTGGGTGCGACGAACCTCGACAACATCGGCATCGCGGGCATCGAGAAGTACATCGACAACCAGGGCAACAAGGCCCTCAACGAGTTCGGCCTCGTCGCCAAGCAGACCGACCTGAAGCCCGTGCAGCTCTCGGTCGACCTGCGCGCGCAGTTCGCCGTGCGCGACGAGCTCGCCAAGGGCATCGAGCACTTCCGGGCGAAGGCCGGCGCGTCGATGATCCTCGACGTGACGACCGGCGAGGTCATCGCCCTCGTCTCGATGCCGGACTTCGACCCCAACAACCCGGTGGACGCGCTCGCGGACGATCGCATCAACCGCATGAACGTCGGCGTCTACGAGATGGGCTCGACCTTCAAGGCGATGACGCTCGCCATGGCGCTCGAATCGGGCAAGTACACCGTCAACTCGACGTTCGACACCCGCGGCGGCGTGCTCAACTGGGGGCGCCAGAAGATCCACGAGTACCACGGCACCAACCGCGTCATCACCATGCCGGAGGTGTTCACGCACTCGTCGAACATCGGCTCGGCCAAGATGGCGCTCGGCGTCGGCGTGCCGGGCCACAAGGCCTTCCTCAAGAAGATGGGCCTGCTCGACCGCCTGCGCACCGAGCTGCCCGAGAGCGCCGCGCCGATCATCCCGCCGCGCTGGACCGAGATCAACACGATCACCATCGCGTTCGGCCACGGCCTCGCGGTGGCGCCGCTGCAGGCCGCGGCGGCGGTCGCCGCGATCACCAACGGCGGCTTCCTGATGACGCCGACCTTCCTGAAGACCACGGCCGAGGCCGCCCGCGAGAAGGCGACGCCGGTGCTCCGCCCCGAGACCAGCGAGGCGATGCGCTTCATCATGCGCCTCAACGCGACGGAAGGGTCCGCCAAGAAGGCGGCGATTCCCTACTACTTCGTGGGCGGCAAGACGGGCACGGCCGAAAAGGTGATCGGCGGGCGCTACGCCAAGAACCGCCTGTTCACGACCTTCATGGCCGCCGCGCCCATGGACAAGCCGAAGTACCTGTTCGTCACCATCATGGACGAGCCCCAGGGCCTGCCGGAATCCGGCGGCTACGCCACCGCCGCCTGGAACTCCGGCGTGGTCACCGGCCGGGTGATCGAGCGCGTCGCCCCGATCCTCGGCCTGCCCCCGCAGTTCGAGCCGCCCGTCCGGCCCTTCCCGCTGATGGTGAAGCTCGGCGCCTATCACGCGACCCAGGTGAGCGGCCCGTGAGCGCGGCGCTGCGGGACCTCTTCCCCGAGGCCGCCGGCGACGTCGGCGGCCTCACCGTCGCGGGGCTCACCGCCGACAGCCGCCGGGTGGTCCCCGGCGGCGTCTTCGTGGCGGTGCCAGGCACCAAGGCGGACGGGCGCCGGTTCGCCGCGGCGGCCGCGGCGGCCGGCGCCGTCGCGGTGGCGGGCGAGGGCCCGCGCCCCGGGGACCTCGCGCCCGCCACGGCCTGGATCGCGGTCGACGATGCCCGCCGGGCGCTGGCACTCGCCGCCGCGCGCCTCAGCGGTCGCCAGCCCGAGACGGTGGTGGCGGTGACCGGCACCGCCGGCAAGAGCTCGGTCGCCGACTTCGTGCGCCAGATTCTGGCCCGGCTGGGGCGAGACGCCGCCAGCCTCGGCACCGTCGGCATCGTCACGAACCGGGGCGCCGCCTACGGCTCCCTGACGACGCCCGATCCGGTCAGCCTGCACGAGACCCTCGCCCGCCTCGCCGGGGAGGGGGTCACGGACCTCGCCATGGAGGCCTCCTCCCACGGCATCGAGCAGCGGCGCCTGGACGGCGTCCGCCTCGCGGCCGCGGGCTTCACCAATCTCGGGCGCGACCACCTCGACTACCATGCGAGCCTCGAAGAGTACCTCGACGCCAAGCTCCGCCTGTTCACGACGCTCCTGCCCGCCGGCCGGCCGGCCGTGGTCAACGCGGACGGCGCCTACGCGGAGCGGGTGATCGCGGCCGCCCGGGCCGCCGGCCACGAGATCCGGACCACCGGGCGCGCGGGCGAGCACATCCGCCTGCTCGATGCCCGCACCGAGGGCTTCGCCCAGACCCTCGCGCTCCGGCACGCCGGCACGGACCACCGGGTCCGCCTGCCCCTAGTCGGCGGCTTCCAGGTCGAGAACGCCCTCGTGGCGGCGGGTCTCGTGCTGGCGACGCCGGCCGGCGCGGCGGATCCGGCCGGCGTGTTCGCGGCCCTCGATCACCTCACCGGCGTCCCGGGGCGCATGGAGCGCGTCGGCGAGGCGAACGGCGGCCTCTGCCTCGTCGACTACGCCCACAAGCCCGAGGCCCTGGAGGGCGTGCTCACTGCGCTGCGCCCCTTCGCGACGGGGCGGCTCTGCCTGGTGTTCGGCTGCGGCGGCGACCGCGACCGCGGCAAGCGCCCGCTGATGGGCGCCATCGCGGCGCGCCTCGCCGACCGGGTCATCGTCACGGACGACAACCCCCGCAGCGAGGAGCCCGCCGCGATCCGCGCCGCGATCCGCGCGGAGGCCCCGGGCGCCGAGGAGATCGGCGACCGCGCCGCGGCGATCCGGGCGGGCGTCGCGGGGCTCGCGCCCGGCGATGTTCTGGTGGTGGCCGGCAAGGGCCATGAAACCGGCCAGATCGTGGGGGATCGCGTGCTCCCGTTCTCGGACCACGACGTGGTCCGCGCCGCGATCGCGGAGGTGACGAGATGAGCGAGCCGATGAGCGCGTCAGCGCCCCTCTGGACCTTGAGCGCGTCAGCGCCCCTCTGGACCCCGGACGCCCTGGCCTCCGCCACCGGCGGCACCTGGTCCGGCCTGCCCCGGGCTGGCCTGCCCGGCCCGATCGGCGGCGCCTCGATCGACACCCGCACGCTCGCGCGCGGCGACCTGTTCTTCGCGATCCGCGGCGAGGCCCGCGACGGGCACGACTTCGTGGCCGACGCCCTGGCGCGCGGCGCCGGGGCCGCGGTGGTGGCGGAGGATCGCGCGGCGGACCTCGCCGCTGCGGGTCCGGTGCTGGCGGTGCCGGGCGGCTGCGCGGACCCGGTGCTCGCGGCGATGACCCGCATCGGCGCGGCCGCCCGCGCCCGCACGAGGGCCGCGATCGTCGCGGTGACGGGCTCGGTCGGCAAGACCGGCACCAAGGAGGCGCTGCGCCACGTCCTGTCGGCGCAAGGGGCGACGCACGCCTCGGCGGCCTCCTACAACAACCACTGGGGCGTGCCCCTGACCCTCGCCCGGATGCCGGAGGCGACCCGCTTCGGCGTCTTCGAGATCGGCATGAACCACGGCGCCGAGATCCTGCCGCTGACCGCGCAGGTGCGGCCCGACGTGGCCCTGATCACCACCGTGGAGCCCGTCCACATCGAGCATTTCCGCTCGCTCTCGGCCATCGCCGACGCCAAGGGCGAGATCTTCTCGGGGCTCGGGCCCGGCGGCGTCGCGGTGATCAACCGGGACAACCCCAACTTCCCGCGCCTCCTCGCCCACGCGCAGGCCTCCCGGGCCGGGCGGGTGATCACCTTCGGCGAGCATCCGGAGGCCGACGTGCGGGCGAGCCGCATCGTGATGCGCCCCGACCTGTCCGTGGTCGATGCGCGGGTCATGGGCATCCCCGTCACCTACCAGCTCGGCACGCCGGGCCGGCACGTCGCCATGAACTCCCTCGGCGTGATGGCCGTGGTGCACGCGCTGGGCGCCGACCTCGCCCGCGCCGCCCTGTCGCTCGCGGCCCTGAAGCCGCCGGTGGGGCGCGGCGAGCGCACCGCCCTGCAGATCCGCGACGGCGAGGCCTTCCTGGTCGACGAGAGCTACAACGCCAACCCCGCCTCCGTCCGCGCCGCCCTGGCGACGCTCGCGGGGATCGAGACAGGCCCGCGCGGGCGCCGCATCGCCGTGCTCGGCGACATGCTGGAGCTGGGCGAGGCGGCCGAGCGCCATCACCGGGAGCTCGCCGGCGCCGTCGAGGCGGCCGGCGTCGACCTCCTGTTCACGGCAGGGCCCCTGATGCGCGGCCTGTTCGAGGCCGTGCCGGTACGCAACCGCGGCCTCGCGGCCCAGACCTCCGCCGACCTCGTCGAGGCGGTGGCCGGCTGCCTGCGCCCCGGTGATGCCGTGATGGTGAAGGGCTCCAACAGCATCCGCATGGGTCGGATTGTCGAGGCCCTCAAAGCCCGCTACGCGACCCCCGCCCGCCGCGAGGCGAGCGTCGCGGCACCCTGAGCCGCCGCGGCGCCCTGAGCCATCGCGGCGCCTCGCGCCATTGCGGCGCTCGCGCCGCCCGAACCTCATCCCGGCCCGCCCCGGCCGCCCCGAGACCTGAAAGCGCCGCAGAGCCCCGGATGCTGTATCTCCTGTCGGATCTGAGCGGCACGCTCTCGCCCCTCAACGTCTTCCGCTACATCACCTTCCGCACCGGCGGCGCGCTGTTCACGGCGGGCCTGTTCGTGTTCTGGTTCGGGCCGTGGATCATCTCCCTGCTGCGCCTGCGCCAGGGCAAGGGCCAGCCGATCCGCGAGGACGGCCCGCAGACCCACCTGCTGACGAAGCGGGGCACGCCCACCATGGGCGGGCTGATGATCCTGGCCGGCGCCGTCGTGGCGATCCTGCTCTGGGCGAACCCGCGCAACCACTACGTCTGGATCACCCTGATGGTGACCCTGGGCTTCGGCGCGATCGGGTTCTACGACGATTACCTCAAGGTCACGAAGCAGTCCCACAAGGGCTTCTCGGGCCGCTCGCGCCTCGCCATCGAGGCGCTCGTCGCCTGCCTGGCCTGCGCCCTGGTGGCGATCTACTCGCCGGCCAGCCTGCAGAACCAGCTCGCCTTCCCGGTCTTCAAGGACGCGCTCCTGAACCTCGGCTGGTTCTACGTGCTGTTCGGCGCCTTCGTGATCGTCGGGGCGGGCAATTCGGTGAACATGACGGACGGCCTCGACGGCCTCGCCATCGTGCCGGTGATGATCGCCTGCGGGACGTTCGGGGTGATCGCCTACCTCGTCGGCAACTCCTTCACGGCGAGCTACCTGCAGGTGAACTACGTCCGCGACACGGGCGAGCTCGCCGTGGTCTGCGGCGCGGTGATCGGGGCGGGCCTCGGCTTCCTGTGGTTCAACGCCCCGCCCGCGCAGATCTTCATGGGGGACACGGGCTCGCTGGCGCTCGGCGGCCTCCTCGGCACCATCGCGGTCGCCACGAAGCACGAGATCGTGCTGGCGATCGTCGGCGGCCTGTTCGTGCTCGAGATGATGTCGGTGATCATCCAGGTCGCCTCCTTCAAGCTCACGGGCAAGCGGGTGTTCCGGATGGCCCCGATCCACCATCACTTCGAGCAGAAGGGCTGGAAGGAGCCGCAGGTCGTGATCCGCTTCTGGATCATCGCCGTGATCCTGGCGCTCGCCGGACTCGCGACCCTGAAGTTGCGCTGAGGCGTCCGCACCGTATGAGGGGAGCCGACTGCCCTGCGTCGGACGATCCCATGACTTCCGCCACCCTGACTTCCGCCACCCTGACTCCCGTCACCACCTTCGAGGGCCGCACCCTCGCCCTGTTCGGCCTCGGCGGGTCGGGCCTCGCCACCGCCCTGGCGCTCAAGGCGGGCGGGGCCGAGGTGGTGGCCTGCGACGACAACCCCGACAGCATGGCGCGGGCGAGCGCGCAGGGCATCGCGACCGCCGACCTGCGCGAGGCCGACTGGTCGGGCTTCGCCGCCCTCGTGCTGTCGCCCGGCGTGCCGCTGACCCATCCGCAGCCGCACTGGACGGTGGACCTCGCCCGCGCCGCCAACGTCCCGGTCATCGGCGACATCGAGCTGTTCTGCCGGGAGCGGGCGAAGCTGGCGCCGGCGGCGCCCTTCGTGGCCATCACGGGGACCAACGGCAAGTCGACCACCACGGCGCTGATCGCCCACATCCTGACGGCGGCCGGGCGCGACGTTCAGATGGGCGGCAACATCGGCACCGCGATCCTGTCGCTCGCGCCGCCCGCCGCGGACCGGATCCACGTCATCGAGCTGTCCTCCTTCCAGATCGACCTGACGCCCTCCCTCGCCCCGAGCATCGGCGTGCTCCTCAACATCACACCGGACCACCTCGACCGGCACGGAGCGATGGAGAGCTACGCGGCCATCAAGGAGCGGCTGGTGCAGGGGGCGGAACTCGCGGTGATCGGCATCGACGACGCCCCGAGCCGGGCCATCGCCGAGCGCCGTCCGGTCGAGCGGGTGCGGGTCCACGTCTCCCAGGTGGCCGGCGAGCCCGGCCTGACTTTCGACGGGCTCACCGCCCGCGACGGCGCCGTGTTCGATGCCGACGGAACGCGGCTGGCCGACCTTACCGGGATCGGCTCCCTGCGGGGCGCGCACAACTGGCAGAACGCGGCGGTGGCCGTCGCCGTGGCGCGCGCCCTCGGCCTGGCGCCCGAGGCGATCCAGGCGGGGCTCGCCTCGTTCCCGGGGCTGCCGCACCGCATGGAGGAGGTCGGCCGGCGCGGCCGCGTGCTCTTCGTCAACGATTCCAAGGCGACGAACGCGGATTCCACCGAGAAGGCGCTGACGGCGTTCCGGGACATCCACTGGATCCTCGGCGGCAAGGCGAAGGACGGCGGCATCTTCCCGCTGGTGCCGCTGTTCGACCGGATCGGCCACGCCTACCTGATCGGCGCGGCCTCGGACGCCTTCGCGGCGACGCTCGAAGGGGCGGTGCCCTACACCCGCTGCGAGACCCTCGACGTCGCGACCCGGGCCGCCGCGGAGGGAGCGGCCGCCTCGGGGGCGCCCGAGCCCGTGGTGCTGCTGTCGCCGGCCTGCGCCTCCTACGACCAGTTCCGCAGCTTCGAGGACCGCGGTAACCAGTTCCGCGAATTGGTGCGCGCGCTGCCGTGACGGCGGGGCGCACCGGAGGAACCGCCGGATGACGCCCTTCACCTTCCAGACCACGCCGAACGTCCTGTTCGAGCCGGGCGCCTCGGGCCGGCTCGCGGAGCTTGCCGCCGGGCTCGGCGCCCGCGCCCGCGTGCTGCTCGTCACCGACCGCGGGGTGCGCGGGGCGGGGCTGACCCGCGCCGCCGAGGCCGGCTTCGCGGCGGCCGGCATCGCCGTGACGGTGTTCGAGGACGTGGTGGCCGACCCGCCCGCCGCGGTGGTGGAGCGCGCCGCGGCCCTCGCCCGGAGCGAGGGCGTCGAGGCGGTGGTGTCGGTGGGGGGCGGCTCCGCCCTCGACACGGCGAAGCTCGTGGCGCTGCTCGCCCGCTCGGACGAGCGCCTGGACGACCTCTACGGCGTCGGCCTCGTGCGGGGGGCCCGGCTGCCGCTGATCCTCGCGCCGACCACGGCCGGCACCGGCTCCGAGGTGACGCCGATCGCCATCGTCACCACCCCGACCACCGAGAAGAAGGGCGTCGTCTCCGCCACCCTGCTGCCCGACTGGGCGGTGCTGGACGCCGCCCTGACGCTCGGTTTGCCGGCAAACGTCACCGCGGCAACCGGGATCGACGCGATGGTGCACGCCATCGAGGCCTACACCAGCCGGCACCGGAAGAATCCCGTCTCGGACGGTCTCGCCCGGCAGGCGCTCGCGCTCCTCGCCGAGAACATCCGCACCGCCTGCGCGCAGGGCGGCGACGTCGAGGCGCGCGCCGCCATGCTGCTGGGCTCGATGCTGGCCGGCATGGCCTTCGCCAACGCGCCCGTCGCGGCCGTGCACGCGCTGGCCTATCCGATCGGCGCCCTGTTCCACGTCCCGCACGGGCTCTCGAACGCGCTCGTCCTCACGGGCGTCCTGCGCTTCAACCTGCCGGAGGCCGAGGCGCTCTACGCCGAGCTCGCGCCGATCGTGGCCCCTGAGTCCCGCGACGGGACCGTGCCGGACCGGGCCCGCGCCTTCGTGGAGGCGATGGCGGCCCTCTGCCGGGATTGCGGCGTGCCGGCCTCGCTCGCCGCGGTCGGCATCGCCGAGGCCGATCTCGACCGGCTCGCCGACGACGCGATGAAGCAGACGCGCCTCCTCGTGAACAACCCGCGGCCCGTCACCCGGGCGGACGCGCGGGCGATCTACGCCGCGGCCCTGGCGGGTGAGGGCGCGTAGGCGGCGAGGGCAGCGTCAGTGATGCTCGGCCACGTGCTGCGCGACGATGGCGTCGAAGTCGGCATCGGCCCGGAAGCCCAGGGCCAGCGCCCGCTCGGCCGTGAACGCCTCGGGCCAGGACTCGACGATGCGGGCCACCGCCTCGTCCGGCTCCCGGCGGATGAGGGCGACCGCGCGGTCCCCCGCGACCCGGCGCAGCGCCTCGATCTCCTCCGCGACGGTGGCCGAGACGCCCGGCATGGTGAGGGTGCGGGCGACGCCGAGGCCCGAGAGGTCGAGCCCCGCGGCGTGCAGCAGGAAGCCCGTGGCCGCCCCCGGGCTCGCGAACCAGTGGCGGAGCGTGTCGCGCACCGGCAGCACCGCGGGCAGGCCCGCCAGCGGCTCCCGGATGATGCCTGAGAAGAAGCCCGAGGCCGCGCGGTTCGGCTTGCCGGGCCGCACGCAGATGGTCGGCAGCCGCAGGCCGATCCCGTCGAGGAAGCCGCGGCGGCTGTAATCGGCGAGCATGAGCTCGCCCATCGCCTTCTGGACCCCGTAGGAGTTGGCCGGCGTGAGGATCTGGTCGTCCGGGATCAGCTTGGGCAGCGGCGGCCCGTAGACGGCGAGCGAGGAGGTGAAGACCAGCCGCGGCCGGTAGCCGTCCTGGGCGTGCGCCCGCCGGACGGCGTCGAGGAGGAGGCGGGTGCCGTCGAGGTTGATCCGGTAGCCCTTCTCCAGGTCGGCCTCGGCCTCGCCGGAGACGATCGCGGCGAGGTGGAAGATCAGGTCCGGCCGCCCGGCGATGGCGGCCTCCGCGGCGCCCGGCGCGGACAGGTCGCCCTGCGCCGTCGCGACCCGGCCGGGGAAGCCCGCGGGCGCCTCCGGCGCCACCACGTCGACCAGGGTCAGGGCCTCGAGGGGGCGGCCCGCGATCGTGGGCTCTGCCGCGAGCGCTTCGGACAGGCGCCGGCCGATCATGCCGGCCGCGCCGAGGATGAGGGCGTGCATGGTTTTCCTCTCGTCAGGCCATCATGGACAGGGCGCGGCCGAAGAAGTTCGGGCCGCCGAAATTGCCGGATTTCAGGGCGAGCAGCATGTCGGGGCCGGGGCCCACCGCGCGCAGCACGGGCACGCCCGCCGCGATCTCCGGCCCGATCCGGAAGGCCCGCAGCGCCAGGCGGTCGACCACGGCCCCCGAGGTCTCGCCCCCCGCCACCACGAGGCGACGGACGCCGCGCGCCACCAGGGCCTCGGCGATCGCGGCGTTGGCGGCCTCGATGGCGTGGCCGAGGGCTTCGCCGCCGTGCTTCGCCTGAAGCGCGCGCACGGCCTCGGGCGTCCCGCTGCTCGCGATCAGGACGGGACCCGCCGCGAGCCGGTCCGCGGCCCAGCCGACCGCCTCCGCGACCGCCTCGGGGCCCGCGACGATCCGCTCGGGGTCGAGGCGCAGCACCGGCATCACCGCCTCGGCGGCCTCGATCTGGCCGAGCGTCGCCCGCGAACAGCTACCGGCGAGGCAGGCGGCGTGCCCGCCGACGCCGGGGCCGAGATCGCCCGCGCCGGTCCCGCCGCGCCCGGCCGCCACCAGGGCCCGGGCGAGGCCGAGGCCGAGGCCCGAGGCGCCGACCGAGAGGCGGCGGGACAGCGCCGCGGCCCCGATCGCGCGGAGGTCGGCATCGAACACCGCGTCCGCGACGGCGGCCCCGTGGCCCTCCCGCGCCAGGGCGTCGAGGCGGGCCGCCACCGCCTCCGCGCCGGCCGCGACGGTCGCGAGATCGATCAGCCCCACCGGGCTCCCGCTCTGGCGGGCGAGCACGCGCACGAGGCTCGAATCCCGCATCGGGTTCAGGGGGTGATCCTTGAGCGGGCTCTCGTCGAGGCGCTCGGGCCCGACGAAGAGGTGGCCCTGGTAGACCGTGCGCCCGGTCTCCGGAAAGGCCGGCGTCACGAGGGCGATGGCCTCGCCCGCATCCGTCCGCAGGGCGTCGAGGACCGGCCCGATGTTGCCCGCATCCGTCGAGTCGAAGGTCGAGCAGACCTTGAACAGCACGTGCTCCGCGCCGCGCGCCCGCAGCCACGCCTCCGCCGCGCGCGAGCGCGCCACGGCCTCGGCGGCGGGGATAGACCGGCTCTTCAGCGCCACCACGACGGCATCGACGTCGGGCAGGGCGAGGCTCGGCTCCGGGACGCCGATGGTCTGGACGGTGCGCAGGCCCGCCCGCGTCAGCGTGTTGGCGAGGTCGGAGGCGCCCGTGTAGTCGTCGGCGACGCAGCCCAGCGCGAGGCTCATCGGACCTCTCCCTGCGCCGCCCGGTAGGGGGCGAACCAGCCGAGGCCGGCCTCGGTGCCCGCGGCGGGGTTGTACTCGCAGCCGACGAAGCCGTCGTAGCCGAGGCGGTCGAGCTCGCCGAACAGGAAGGCGTCGTCCATCTCGCCGGTGCCGGGCTCGTGCCGGTCGGGCACGCTCGCGGTCTGGACGTGGCCGATCATCGGCATCAGCGCGCGCAGCCGCATCGTCACGTCGCCGTGCAGGATCTGGCAGTGGTAGAGGTCGAACTGCAGCTTCAGGTTCGGCAGCGCGAGGTCGCGGATCAACTCGGCGGCCTCGCCGAAATCGTCGAGGGCGTAGCCCGGCATGTTGCGGCCGTTGATCGGCTCCAGCACGAGGTCGAGCCCCTCGCGCGCGAGGCGCTCGGCCGTCCAGGCCACGGAGCGGCGATAGGCGGCCCTCACCTCCGGGTCGCGCTTGTCGGCGAGCCCCGCCATCAGGTGCAGCCGCCGCACCCCCGTCGCCGCGGCGTAGGGCAGGGCGGTCTCGACGCCGGCCTGCACCTCCGCGAAGCGCCCCGGCAGGGCCGCGAGGCCGCGCTCGCCCGCCGCCCAGTCGCCCGGCGGCAGGTTGAACAGGGCCTGGGTCAGGCCGTGCCGGCCGAGGCGCTCGCCCACGGCCTCGGGCGAGTGCGCGTAGGGAAACAGGAACTCGACGGCCCGGAAGCCGGCCTCCGACGCCGCGCCGAAGCGGTCGAGGAAGGGCAGCTCCGTGAACATCAGGGTCAGGTTGGCGGCAAAGCGCGGCATGGTGTCGGTCCTCAGGCGCCGGTGCGGGCGGGGGGCAGCTGCGCCCCGGATATCTGAGCGTAGAGGCGGGCCACGGAGGCGTCGTCGTCGCGGCCCATGCCGGCCCCGGAGGCGGCGAGGAACATCTGCAGGGCGGCCGCCGCCACCGGGACGGGAAAGCGCTCGGCCCGGGCCATGTCCTGCACGATGCCGAGGTCCTTCACGAAGATGTCGATCGCGCTCCGGGGGGTGTAGTCCCCCTCCAGCACGTGCGGCATGCGGTTCTCGAACATCCAGGAATTGCCGGCCGAGGCCGTGATGACCTCGTAGACGCGGGACAGGTCGAGGCCCTGCTTGGCCGCGAAGCTCATCGCCTCGCAGGCCGCCGCGATGTGGACGCCGGCGAGGAGCTGGTTGATCATCTTGAAGGCCGCGCCCTGGCCGGGGGCGTCGCCCAGCCGGTAGAGCGTCGCCGCCATGGCATCGAGGGCCGGGGCGGCCCGCGCGAAGGCCGTCTCGCTGCCCGATGCCAGGATGGTCAGGGCGCCCTCGGCCGCCCGCTGGGCCCCGCCGCTGATCGGCGCGTCGAGGTAGTGGCGGCCGCCGGCCTCCAGCCGCGCCGCGAGGCCGCGCGCCACCGCCGGATCGAGGGTGGCGCAGGCGACGAACACGCCACCCTCCGGCATCGCGTCGGCGACGCCGCCCGCGCCGAACAGCACCGCCTCGGTCTGGGCCGCATTCACGACGACGCAGACCACGACGTCGGCGCCCCGGCACGCCTCGGCGGCGCTCGCCGCCCGCGTGCCCCCCGCCTCGGCGAAGCGGTTGAGCGCCCCGGCGTCCGGGTCGTAGGCCGTGACGGGCAGGCCCGCGGCCAGCAGCGAGCGGGCCATGCCGGAGCCCATCGAGCCGAGGCCGATCACGGCGGCACGGGTGGGGGCGGTGCTCATCGAAGGAACCTCCGGGCTCTCAGAGCCTGTTCGACCAAGTCAATCGCCGGGGGCGGGTCGCCGCGTCCCGGTGGCGGATCCCACCGACCCACCTCATCGCGAGGGGCCTCGCAGGGGGCCTCCGGGATCCGTTGCGATCCCTGGAGCCCTCCTTCGAGGCTTCGCTGCGCTGCGCACCTCAGGATGAGGTCGCGGGTGGGTGGCAGCGATCACCCGGCGGATCCTACCCACCCGCCTCATCCTGAGGTGCCCCCGCAGGGGGCCTCGAAGGAGGCCTCCAGGGATCGCGGCGCCGCCCGGCCCTCTCCGGCTTCGCGCCCCGGGATGCGGTCGCGGCATGGGAGGGGCCGGTGGGACGGGCGCGTCATCGGTTCACCATGCGGGCCGGCGTCAGGAACACGCAGAGCGCGCCGATCACCAGCATCGCGGCGAGCGCGTACATGCCGGCCTGGGTGGTCCCGGTGGCGTCCCGCAGCGCGCCGATCGCGTAGGGGCTCGCGAAGCCCGCGAGGTTTCCCACCGAGTTGATGAGCGCGATGCCGGCCGCCGCCCCCGTGCCGCCCAGGAAGGCGGTGGGCAGGGACCAGAACAGGGGCGCGCAGGTGAGCACGCCGGCCGCCGCGATCGACAGGAACGCGATGGCCAGCACCGTGCTCGTGGCGCTCGCCGCCACCACGAAGCCGACGGCGCCGGCGAGCGCCGGGAGGATCAGGTGCCAGCGGCGCTCGCGCATCCGGTCGGCGCTGCGGCCGAGCAGCACCATCACGACGACCGCGGAGAGGAACGGGATCGCGCTGATCAGGCCGATCTGGAAGTTGCCCTGCACGCCGGTCGATTTCACCAGGGTCGGCATCCAGAAGGTGAGCCCGTACTGGCCGGTGACGAAGGCGAAGTAGATCAGGCTCATGAACCAGATGCGGGGATCGCGGAACACCGTGGCGATCGAGTGCGGGCTCGACGCCTTGTCCTCGCCGTCGCGGGCGATGTCGCGCGCGACCACGGCCTTCTCGTCCTCGGTGAGCCACTTCGCGTCCGCGGGCCGGTTGTCGAGGTAGAGGTAGACCATGGCGCCGACGACGATGGCGGGCACCGCCTCGATCAGGAACATCCACTGCCAGCCCGACAGGCCGTTCGCCCCGTTGAAGGCGTCCATGATCCAGCCCGAGAGCGGGTTGCCGAAGATGCCCGAGACCGGAATCGCCGACATGAACACCGCGATCACCCGGGCGCGGCGGTGGGCCGGGAACCACGCGGTCGTGTAGAGGATCACGCCCGGGTAGAAGCCGGCCTCCGCGAGGCCGAGCAGGAACCGCATCGCGTAGAACATCGGCACCGAGTTCACGAAGACGAACGCCCCCGAGATCAGCCCCCAGGTGATCATGATCCGGGCGATCCAGACCCGCGCGCCGACCTTGTGCAGGATGACGTTGCTGGGGACCTCGAACAGGAAGTAGCCGATGAAGAACAGGCCCGCGCCGAGGCCGTAGACCGTCTCGCTGAAGCCGAGCTCCTGGCTCATCTGGAGCTTCGCGAAGCCGACGTTCACGCGGTCCAGATAGGCGATCACGTAGCAGAGCATCAGAAACGGCACGAGGCGCCAGAACACCTTCGTGTAGGTCTGCTCGACGAGGTCGGACGGCGGCGCGGCGGCACCCGGCATGGATGCGGTGCTGATCGTCATGGGCGTTCCTCCAGCATCCCGGCGAACCGGGCGGGCATTGCTGCTGTTTGTCGGCGCGACTCGTTTTTGGCAGCGCTTCCATTCTGCATAGCGTGCTTTGGCAGCGCTGCCAATCTCATTGTTCCGGGATCGAAAGCTTGATATCTGCAGGCGTCCGCACCCCGCGGGCAACCGGGCCGGCCGCGGATCTCGCCATGACCATCGACGTGCCGGCACCGCGCCCGATCACCCTGACGGATGTCGCGCGGGCGGCCGGCGTCGGCGAGAGCACGGTCTCGCGGGTGCTGCGCAACCACGGCTCGTTCTCCCGGGAGACCCGCGAGCGGGTGATGGAGGCCGTGGTCCGCCTCGGCTACGTGCCGAACCGCATCGCCGGCAGGCTCGCGGGCGGCGCTGCGTCCGCGGGCGCGTCGCTCGTGGGCATCGTGATTCCCTCGCTCGGCAACGTCGTGTTTCCCGACCTGCTCGCCGGCATCGCGGGCGTCCTCGATCCGGCCGGCTACCAGAGCGTCATCGGCGTCAGCGACTACGACCCCGAGCGCGAGGAGCGGCTGATCACGGCGCTGCTGGCCTGGAGGCCCGCCGGCCTCATCGTCACCGGCCTCGAGCACAGCCCGGCGGCGACCGCCGCCCTGCGGGCGAGCGGCGTCCGCGTGGTGGAGATGATCGACCTCGACGGTCCGGGCATCGACAGCGTCGTGGGCTTCTCGAACCGGGCCGTCGGCGAGGCGAGCGCCCGCCACCTCCTGTCCCGGGGCTATCGCCGCATCGGATATCTCGGGCACGACGTCGCGCGCGACCTGCGGGCGGGCAAGCGGCTCGCCGGCTTCGAGGCGGCGCTCGCCGAGGCCGGGTCGGCGCTCGCGGCCCGCGAGATCGCCCCCGGCCCCTCCTCGACGGCGGCCGGGCGCGACGGGCTCGCGCGGCTCCTCGCGCGGGCGCCCGGCCTCGATGCGGTGTACTTCTCGAACGACGACATGGCGCTCGGCGGCTACTTCCACTGCCTGGCGCGGGGGCTCGCCGTGCCGGAGCGCCTCGCCCTGTTCGGCTTCAACGGCCTCGACATCACCGCCGCGATGCCCCAGCCCCTCGCGACCGTGCGCACCCCCCGGGGGCGCATCGGCGCGGTCGCGGCCGAGCTCCTCGGCGCGGAGGCGCCGGGGCAGCGGATCGACCTCGGCTTCGAGCTGATTCCGGGCGCCACCGCGTGAGGGACCTACGATGAGCGAGAGCCGCCTGCGCGAGGAGATCTGCCGCTACGGCCGCTCGCTGTTCGAGCGCGGCCTGACGCCGGGCTCGTCGGGCAACATCTCGGTGCGCCTCGACGACGGCGGCTGGCTGGTGAGCCCGACGAACGCCTCCCTGGGCTTCCTCGACCCGGCCCGGATCACCCGCCTCGCCCCGGACGGACGCGTCCTCTCGGGCGACAAGCCGACCAAGGAGATCCCCCTGCACGCGGCCGTCTACGAGACCCGCGCGCAGGCGCGGGCGATCGTGCACCTCCACTCGACGCACGCGGTCGCGGTCTCGATGCTGCCCGAGATCGATCCGCGGGCAGTGCTGCCGCCGCTCACCGCCTACGCGGTGATGCGGGCCGGCGCCGTGGCGCTGGTGCCCTACTACCGCCCCGGTGACCCGGCGGTGGCGGATGCGATCCGGGGCCTCGCGGGGCGCTACGCCTCGGTGCTGCTCGCCAACCACGGGCCCGTCGTCGCGGGGGAAAGCCTCGAAGGGGCGGTCTTCGCCACGGAGGAGCTGGAGGAGACCGCCAAGCTCTACCTCCTCCTGCGCAATCTCAATCCGCGGATGCTGACGCCCGACCAGGTGCGGGACCTCGTCGCGCATTTCGGCCTGGAGCACCCGGAGACGGACGACGGCCACGCGCACCCGCACGCCGCGCCCTGAGCGGCGGGCCGGCCCACCATCGCGGAGGGCCGGCTCGCCGGCCGCGCAATCCGGACTGATCGGGCGGGAAGCGCGGCGCGCCAGTCCTAACCCGGGGGCCGCTGCCGCGTCGCGGGTTGTTTCCCGATGTTGCTTCAGCGCGGGATCGTGTGGCTCCGCGGCCTCAGATCGGCGGCCTCAGATCGGCAGCCCTCAGATCAGCAACCACTGCGCCACCCCGAAGGTGATCGGCGGCAGCAGCAGCAGAAAGAGCAGGACGGCGATCCGGATCGCGAGCATCGGGCGGGCGCTGTGGCGGGAGGGCGGCTCCGGCTCGGCGCACTAGCACGGGGCCTTCGTGCGCCGCCAGCCTCCGCTCAGCGCAGGGTCTCGCCGATCGGCGCGCTCCGGCAGTTCAGGTGGGCCGGGTTGGTCGAGGCGACGCCGGCATTGCAGTTCGGCTGCAGGCCGATGAAGACCGGCGTGCCGCCGGAGCCCGCCGGCCGCAGGAAGCCGATCGGCCGGGAATCGCCGCCGAGATGGCGCGGGTTGCTGGAGACGACGCCCGCGTTCAGCCCGGCCGTGATGCCCGCGTAGACGGCCGGGCCGTGGACGCCCTCGGCCCCGACCGTCGCGCCGATCGGTGCCGTGGCGCAGCCCTTGTAGGCCGGTTCGGTGGTGACGACGCCCGCGTTGCAGCCGCCCTGCATCCCGACATACAGCGCCGTTGCCGGGGCGGGGGGCCTCGCCGTGGCGGGGGCCGGGTGGACGGCCTCGGTGGTCGGGCGCGGGGCGGGGGGCGATCCCTGGCCGAGGGCCGCCCGCAGGGCGCCGATGCCCTGCTCCACCTCGGCCAGGGTGCCGACGACGACGTAGCATGTGTAGCTGTGGTCGCCCGCCGCCAGGGGCTGCTCGCGGAAGACGCAGTTCCACTTCACGGTTGCGTTGCCGACCCCTGGCAGGTTCGCGAAGCGGAAGCGGCCGTAGCCCGAGCCCGGGAACTGCGCCTGCGGCAGCCCGGGCGCGTAGACCCCCATGGCGTGCCCGCCGTCCGGGGTCGCGAAGATCACCGGAAGGGTCTGCTCCGCCGGCCCGTCGTCGATGGGCGCCCGCGTGCCCGTGGCGGGGTCGTAGGTGAAGAACTGCGAGAAGGTCGCGGGCATGTAGCCCGTCGCCGCCTCGAAGGCCCCCATCGTGTGGGCCTGCGGCAGGGTGAAGGTCGCCCGGTAGGCCACCGCGTTGGCGACGCCCGCGGCGCCGATCGTGACGCGCTTCGTCAGGGTGATGTCGGAGCGCGCGCTCGTGTAGCCCGCGAGCCCCTTGGGACAGGTACCGGCGCCCTCGCCGGGCCGCAGCCACCAGGCCATCCGGGTCGTGGTCTGGAGCCAGTCGGGGCCGGCCCCGAGGGCGGTGAGGAGGCTCGTGCTGGCGGGGCCGATGCCGTCGGCGTTGCTGCCGGCCTCGGTCGGGTTCAGGCATTCCCCGTAGCCGTCGAACGAGGCGGCCGATTGCAGCTCCCGGCCGTGATCGAAGCTGTTGACGAACTGCAGGCCGCCCCAGGTCAGGCTGTCGATGGCCCCGGCGGTCCGGGAGGAGACGCCGATCCGGATCTCCGAGCCGCCGTACGGCTTGGCGATCTCGAGGCGTCCCCCCGGCAGGGGCCAGGCGAGGCCGGGCGCATCCTCGGCCCGCGCGGTGGACCATGCCGCGGCGCAGAGCCCGACGGCGACGAGGGCGGGGCGGAGGCGGGCTGGGATGCGGGAAACGGCCATGCGGCCAGGGTAGGGACGCTCGCGAAGGGCGTCGAGACGCTTCAGCGGGTCCAGGCCGACAGCCAGGCGGTGACGGGGTCGACCACGTAGGCGGCCGCCCAGGCGCGGGCGCGTGCCGTCAGCGAGCGGCCGCCGCGGGCCGCATCCGCCTCCGCCCGGCTCGCCATCAGGGCGGAGACCAGGGCGTCCTCGCGCTCGCGGCACTCGTCGAGGGCGCTCCGCTCGGAGGCGGCGCGGCTCTGGCCGGGCGGCTGGCGGCCGTAGGCCTCGCGCAGGCAATCGTGCCAGCGCTGCTCCAGACGCCCCGTCTCGCCGCCGGCCGTCTCGGCCGCCGCGCAGGGAGCGGCACCGAGGACCGAGAGGGCAGCGAGGATCGTCCGCAGGCGCATGGTCGAGCTATCGCCGATTCGGGGGCGCACCCGCAAGAACGAAGGGGCAACACTGGGAAAACCGATTCCGGACAGCCTGCCGCAGCGGCCGATGGCCCGATGGCCGGCGGCCCGCCGCGCCCTTACCGGAGCGGCATGGACCTCGTCGCCCTCACCATCATGGCCTCGGCCTTCACGTTCTCGGGATTCGTCGTGCTGGTCGGCTGGCGATGATCACGCCGTTGCGTGCAGGACCTGCGCGCGCACGACCTGACTGAAGGCCTCGACGAGGGCGTCGGCCTCGGGCCCGGTCAGGTCGCTGATGCAGAGGCTGGAGCCGACGAAGACGGTCCAGACCCCGTCGAAGGTCGCTTCCTTGCGGATGAGCATGGCGGGCACCCCGGAAGGCAATGACGCGGGCCGCGGCGGGTTCCACCCGGCCCGCCCGCATGAGAGCCCGTGCGGGCGCGCCGGTCGCGTCCCCTAAAGGGCGTAGCGGGAAGCGTGCCAGGCACGGGCGGCCGCCCCCTCCGGAGCGCCGCCCTAGTTCCGGTGATCGCACCGATAGGGCTTCCCGTCCTCCGCCGGCAGGTGCGTGACGCGGCCGCCCGCGGCGCGGCACTGGGCCCCGAAGGCCGTGAGCGTGCGGTTCTCGGCGAGCGCGAGGCCGAGCGGCACGAGGGTCACGGCGAGCAGGAAGCCCGCGACGAGGCCGACGACGAGGCCGTTGGGCCGCGGCAGGTCGGGCCGCCCGGAGGCGTCGCGTTCCCACTCGGGCGGCAGGGGCGCCAGGAAGGCGAGGGTGAGCCCGATCCACTCCGCCGTGCTCATCACTGCGTGCATGGGGTCTCCTGACCGCGCGGTCCCCGAGTGTACATCCGCCCGCCGCCGGCGGTGGATCCCGGGCGGCCGGGCGGGCGCGGCCTTAGGAAGCAGGCCGCCGGGGCGGTTGCGGTTCGCCGGACTGGGCGTAGTCTCGGCGGATTGTCCGGGGAGGTGTTCGATGCCGTCCAGCGCCGTGTCCAGCGTATCCGGGGTCCCGGCCGGCGCCGTCCGGGCGCGCGGCCCGATTCGCGTCGGGCGTCCGGCCCTCGTCCTCGGGCTCGTCGCCGCCGTGGCGGTGGCCGCCAGCCTCGGCACCGGCCCGGACGGGGTCGAGGCCGACCTCGCGCGGCTCCTCCGCTTCATGGCGCTGCTCAAGGGCCTGTTCGCCGGAGCGGCCTTCGCGGCGGCCTGGTGGCGGCTCGCCCGGCTCGCCCGGCCCGCCCGGTCCTGGCGCGGGCTCGTCTACGCGGCGGCGCCCGGCCTCATGGCGGGGGGCGCGGTCGCGCTGTGGCGGGGCGCGGAGGCGGGGGCCGCGGCGCTCGCCCTGCACCTCGGCCTGTTCGCCTTCCTGGCCGCCGCGCTGACGGACCGCGACTTCATTCCGGATCCGCGACGCCTCCGGGCCGGGCGGGCGGTCGCCGCCGGGCGGGGCGGGCCGCGGGCCTGACGTGCAGGAAGCTGCGGTCGCCGGTGGCGGCCTCGGCGACCACGTCGATCGCCTCGAGGAGGTCCGCGATGCGCCGGTGCATCGGCGCGTCGCCGACGGTGCGGGTCAGGCTCTCGGCCGCGACCCGGCGCGCCGTCATCAGCCCGGCGAGGAGCTGCGCCTCGGTCAGCGCGTCGAAGTCGCCCTTCACCCTGCGCGGCATCCTGAGTTCCTGATTTGTTCGCACATCGAAGATAGCTCGGCCGGGGCCGGGAGCAAGCGGATTCGGGCCCGCCGACGCCGGGCCCGGCCGCCCGCAGGCTTCCGGGCAACACCCTCGTGGGCACCCGCGGCCACCCGCATCGCGCCGGCAAACTTTAATCCCGGCCGCCGGGTGCGGGGCGACACGTCGCCGGGACCGGAACTGCCCCATATTCTGTTCAGGCAAGACCAGGGCATGAGGTCCGGGTCGATCGACAAGAACAGGAACAGATCTCCTTCATGAAGAATCGTATTGCCGCTGCCGCCGCCCTCCTGATGCTGGGCGCCGCCCTGCCCGCGACCTCCGCCCTGGCCTACGAGCGCCGGGCCCCGGTCGAGTGGATGGGCGCGTTCGGGCCCGCCGACCCGTTCACGACCGGCACGCTGCGCCGGGTCCCGGCCGTGCCGGGCGCCTATTGCGCGCCGAGCTCCGCGAGCGAGGGCAACGCCAACCAGCAGGCCCGTCCCGTGAAGCAGTACGGCCAGACCGCCGGCGGCTCGGCCTGCTGATCCGGGCCGCCCCGCTCACCGCAACCCCCCGTCACGTCATCCGGATCGGAGCTTGTCCCCCATGGATCTCAAGTGGTTTTCCTACGCCATGATCGCCGTCTCCGCGGGCGGCCTCGTCGCCACCGTCGTCGGCTCCGCGAGCGTCTTCCTCGGCGCCTGACGGCAGCCTAGCGCCCGGCGAGGTCGAGGATCCGCCGGGCGATGGTGAGGTCCTGCAGGGCGATCCCCGAGCTGTCGAAGACGGTGATCTCGTCGTCCGCGCTCCGGCCCCGCTCGCCCGCCGCCAGCACCTCGCCGATCGCCCGGATGCGCAGGCGCCCGGCCGCGATGGCCTCGGCGACGTGCTGGTACTCCCCCATCAGGACGGCCTGGGCCGGCAGGTCGCAGAACAGGCTCGCCCGCTCCAGGAGCGAGACCGGCAGCTCCTGCTTGCCCTTGGCGTCCGAGCCCATGCCGGCGACGTGGGTGCCGGGCCGGACCCACTCCCCCTCGAACAGCGGGGCGCGGGCGGGCGTCGCCGTCACGATCACGTCGGCGGCCTCGCAGGCCGCCCGCGCCTCCGCAGCCCGCACCGCGAGGCCCTCGGGGGCCAGGCGCTCGGCCAGCGCGCGCGCGTTGGCGGGGTCGCGGGTCACCACCAGCACCTCGCGGATCGGCAGCACCCGGGCGAGCGCCCGCACCTCGAACTCCGCCTGGTTGCCGGCGCCGAACACCGCGAGCGTCGCCGAATCCGGCCGCGCCAGCACGCTCGCCGCCACCGCGTCGGCCGCCGCGGTCCGGTAGGCGTTGACGCGGCCTGCCTCGATCACCGTGTCGACGCGCCCGACCGCCTGGTCGAACAGCAGGATCACCGAGTTGTGCCGCGGCAGGCCCTTGTCGGGGTTGCCGGGCCAGAACGAGCCGACCTTGAGGCCCGCGTACTCGGCCGTCGAGGCCGACTTGATGGAGAACCGGTTCGTCGGCGCCGAGCCGTGGCCGAGCACCGCGGGAAACAGCGTGGTCCCGTCCGCGACGGCGGCGACCAGCGCCTCGCGCGCGGCCTCGAAGGCGATCTCGTGGGTCACGAGCGCCGCGGACTGCTCCTCGGAGATGAAGCGCATGGGTCTCTTCCGGGTTGGGGGTGGAGGCGTCGGTCGTGTTCGCGGGGGGGGCGTTCGGAGGCGCCGGGTTGAGGGACCCGGCGCGCCCGGGACGGGCCGCCGGCCCTACAGGCACATGCCCCGCGCCGTGACCGGCCAGAGGGCCTCGACGCGGCCGTTGCGGACGCCGACGTACCAGTCGTAGACGTTGACGGTCGGGTCGCAGTGGCCGGGGATGAGCTTCAGCTTCTCGTTGAGCTTGAGCACGTTGCCGGGGTCCGCGATGACGCCGTGCTCGTCCGAGCACTTGATGTACTGCACGTCGTCGCGGCCGTGGATCACGGGAAGCCCGCTGTCGATGCTCTGGGCCTTGAGGCCCGCGTCGCAGATCGCCTTGTCGGCCTTCGTCTTGCTCATCACCGAGGTGTAGATGAAGAGGCTGTTCTCGAAGTCCGAGATGAAGCGTCCGTCCGAATCCTTCACCCGCTGGTAGTCGGCGTCCATGAAGACGTAGGAGCCGCACTGCAGCTCGTTGTAGACGCCGCTCGTCCCTTCCATCTCGAAGGTGCCGGTGCCCGCCCCCGCGACGATGCCGCAGGTGAGCCCCTCGGCCTTCAGCATCTCCACGGTGCGGGCGGTGTCGTCGATGGCCGCCTGGATCAGCGCCTTGCGCTCCGCGTAGTCGTAGGCGTGCTGGGCCTTGCCCTGGTAGGATTGCAGCCCCGCGAAGGTCAGGCCCGGCGCCGCGTCGATCTTGCGGGCGATGGCGACCGCGGCCTCGCCGGGCGCGACGCCGCAGCGGCCGGCGCCGACGTCGATCTCCACGAGGCATTCGAGGGTGACGCCGTACTTCTGGGCCGCCGCCGAGAGGTCGTCGACGTTGCCGAGGTCGTCCACGCAGACGAGGACGCGGGCCCGGGTCGCGAGGGCGGCCAGCCGCTCGATCTTCTTCGGCGACACCACCTGGTTGGAGACCAGCACGTCGCGGATGCCGGCGCTGACGAGGGCCTCGGCCTCGCTGACCTTCTGGCAGCAGACGCCGCAGGCGCCCCCCTTCTCGATCTGGTAGACCGCGATGTCGGAGGACTTGTGGGTCTTGGCATGCGCCCGGTGGCGCAGGCCGTGCTCCTTCATGAAGCGCCCCATCTTGTCGACGTTGCGCTCGAAGGCGTCGAGGTCGACCATCAGGCAGGGGGTGTCGACGTCCTCGATGCGGGTGCCGATGGCGGCCGGGATGTTGATGCCCATCGTATCGTCTCCTACTCGGTCTCTGGATGCGGGGTCGGGGCGGCCGCCTCAGGCGGCGCCGATGAGGTCCGCGATGCGCGGGGTGGCTTTCAGGCCGGTGCCGGTGAGGAGCACCACCGTGGTCTCACCGGGGTCGATCGTGCCGGCCCGCAGGAGGGCCGTGAGGGCGGCGGCCGCGGTGGCGCAGGTCGGCTCCACGTAGAAGCCGATGCCCGAGAGCTCCGTCAGCGCGGCCGCGATGGCCGCCTCCGGCACCGCGACGGTGGCGCCCCCCGAGCGCCGCACCGCGGCGAGCACCTCGCGGGCCCGCACGGGCCGGGCGATGGAGGTGCCCTCCGCCAGCGTCGGCCGGGTCTCGACGGGCACCAGGTCGTCCGCCCCCGCGACGAAGCTCGCGTGGAGCGGCGCGCAGTTCTCGGGCTGCACCGCGAAGAGGCGGGGCAGGCGCTCGATCTCGCCGCGGGCCAGGAGCTCGCCGAAGCCGAGGTCGCAGCCTAGCACGTTGCTGCCCGCGCCGCAGGGGATGATGACGTTGTCGGGGGCCCGGAAGCCGAGGTCCTCCCACAACTCGTAGGCGAGCGTCTTGGTGCCCTGCAGGAAGTGGGCCTGCCAGTTGTGGCTCGCGTAGAAGATGCCCTCGGCCTGCCGCACGGCCTCGTCCGCCGTATCCTGCCGGGTGCCCGGCACCAGCTCCACCTCGGCGCCGCAGGCGCGCATCTGCACGGTCTTGGCCGGCGAGGTCGAGGCCGGGACGAGGATCTTCACGCCCATCCCGGCGGCGGCCCCGTAGGTCGCCATGGCGGCGCCGCCGTTGCCCGAGCTGTCCTCGAGGATGCGGGTGATGCCCTGCTGGCGCAGGATCGAGATCATCACCGCGGCGCCCCGGTCCTTGAAGCTGCCGGAGGGGTTGAACCATTCGAGCTTGAAGCGGGCATCCGCCCCCTGCCAGCGGCGCGGGACGAGGGGCGTGCAGCCCTCGCCGAGCGTCACGGGATCGGCCACCGCCACCGGCAGGGCGGCGGCGTAGCGCCACAGCGAGCGGCGGCCGGTCTCGATCCCGTCCCGCGACAGGCCGGGCAGCGGCGTCACGGACAGGGGCGTGCCGGCGGCCGAGCACCAGCGCGGCTCCCCGATCGGGTAGGTCTCACCGGTCGCGGGGTCGAGGTAGGCCGGCGCGGCGTGCGGATTCATGCGGTGCCTCGGGGTGGACGAGATCTGGGGGCGGGATCTGGGTGGCGGGCCCGACGCAGGCGCCGGGCCAAGAGGGGCGGATCAAGAGGGGCGGATGGCGGGAGCCGATCAGGCGGCCCGCCCGCGCCGGGTGCGGGCCCTGAGGGTTCCGGCGCGGAGGGGCTGCGCGCAAGGCTGCGGCGCGCCGGCGGGGCCGGTCGGGGCCGGGGCGGGCATGATCGGGGCAGGCATGGGTCGGGTCTCCCGGGACGTGCGGACGCGAGGAGCCGGCGTCGTTGCCGGCCGAGGCGCCCCATCTGTCCCGGTACCTGAGAGCTTGATCCGGGCGCTCAGGCGCGCCGGACGTCCCCTTCGGTGGGTGCTCGCGGCACCACTCTCCAGATTGTCCTGACGATGCGGTTCATGTGCCTGAGAGTTTCCGGGGCGGTTGCTCCGTCGGCGCCGGTGCGCTCGCGCGCCCCGGTCTCTCCCGCATCGTCGTCGTGGACGGGCCCTGGCTACCGCCGGCCGCGGGACGCCGCAAGGCGGGGGCCCGGCCGGGCGTTGCAGGGGCCGGGGAAATGTCACTCGGGACGCCCCGCGCCAGGGCAGCGCAGGGGCTCCATCGCGCAGGAACATCAGGGGCAGACCCCGGTTGGCCAAGACAAGATACAATCGGGAGTCGATAAATGTCCGCGCCAAACAACCTTCAGGAAGTTTATCTTGAGGAAATGAAGGATCTCTGGTCGGCAAACGACCAGATGACCCGGGCCGTGCGCGACCTGAGCGGCCACGCCAGCGATCCGAAGCTGAAGCAGATGCTGGAACATTCGGTCGGCGGCATCGAGAAGCACACCGGCGTGCTCAAGTCGCTCATCGAGCAGTGCGGCGGAAAGGCCGAGCCGGACTTCTGCAAGGGCATGGAGGGGCTCGTCACCGAGGCCCGGAAGCACGGCATCCAGGAGGCGCCGACCGACGGCCGGCTCCAGGACATCGAGATCATCGCCCAGTATCAGCGGATGTCGCATTACGGCCTCGCCGGCTTCGGCTCGGCGGCGGCCTACGCCAAGGCGCTGGGGCGGACCGAGGACGCGAGCAAGCTCGGGCAGGCGGTCTCGGAGATCTACAAGGGCGACGAATTCGCCAGCCAGCTCGCCGAGAGCCTGCAGCAGGTCGCGGCCTGAGCCGGGCCGGGGGAGGGCCGGTCGGCCCTGGCCCCGAGCGGCCCGCGGTGGCAAGCTCCGCGGGCCGTTTTCGCCACCGCGGGGCCAGTCATGGACGTGTCGTCGCTTGTTCGCGAAGCCTTCGCGCCGGAGGCGGGGCGACGCCTCCTCGACGTGGGCTGCGGCGCAGGAGGCCTCGCGCGGGTGCTCGCCGGGCGCGGCGCGCGGGTGACGGGCATCGACCCGAACCCGCAAGCCGTCGCGGCGGCCGCCGCCGCGGTGCCGGAGGCCCGCTTCGAGGCGGCCCGCGCCGAGGCGCTGCCGTTCCCCGACGCCGCCTTCGACGGCGCCGTCTGCCTGAACGCCCTGCACCACACCGCCGACCCCGGCGCGGCGCTCGCCGAGATGGCGCGCGTCGTGGCGCCGGGCGGCCGCATCGTGGTGGTGGAGCCCCTCGCCGAGGGCAGCTACTTCGCGGCCCTGCGGCCGATCGAGGACGAGACGGCGGTGCGGGCCGCGGCGCAGGAGGCCCTCGCGCGCGCGGTGGATTCCGGGGTGCTGCGGTGCCTGCGCGACGTCACCTTCGTGCGCACCGAGCGGTTCCCCGACCTCGACGCCTTCGTGGCGCGCGCCGTCGCGGTCGATCCGGCGCGGCGGGCGGCGGCCGAGGCGCGCCGGGCCGAGGTCGCGGAAGCCTTCGCGGGTGCCGCGTCAGGGCAGCCGGGCGACCATGTGCTGGTGCAGCCGCTGCGGGCTCAGGTGCTGGTCGCGGGGGAGCGCTGACGGCTCAGCGGATCGCGGTGACGAGGGCGGCGACCTGCGCCTGCGCGCTCGCGACGACCTGCTGGACCGGCTGGTCGCCGAGATAGATCCGGCCGCCGACGAGCAGCAGGGCGAGCCCCCAGAACACCGCGACGGCGGCGTTGCGCGCCGGCCGGTCCCCCGACGCGGCCGCGCAGCCGCGGCCCGCCTCGACGGGCTCGCCGAACGGATCGTAGGCCGGGACCTGCTGGTTGGAACGCGCGCGCATGGTCAGGAATGTCGCCCTCGGCGACCCGCCGCTCAAGGGACGGGACTTCCGAAGATTCGGCGCGCCGGAGAGGGTCGTTCTCCCGCGAAGCTGCGGGGGAAAAGAATCTTTTCGCGGTGGGGCCGGGGCCCCGTTCAGCCCCCCTGCGCCCCGCCGAGGAGGTCCTCGAGGATGCGCCCTTCGAGGGCCGCGAGGCGCGGATCGCCCCGGCGGCGGGGGCGGGGCACGTCCACCCGCAGGTCGAGGGCGACGCGCCCGGCATCGAGCACGAGGATGCGGTCGGCGAGCGCCACCGCCTCGCCGACGTCGTGCGTGACGAGGAGCGCCGTGAAGCCCTGCGCCAGCCAGATCCGCTCGATCAGGTCCTGCATGCCGATGCGCGTCAGGGCGTCGAGGGCCCCCAGGGGCTCGTCGAGGGCGAGGAGGCCCGGCCGGCTGACGAGGGCGCGGGCGAGCGCCACGCGCTGGCGCTGGCCGCCCGAGAGGGTCGCGGGCCATGCCCCGGCCTTGTCGGCGAGGCCGACCTCCTCCAGGGCGGCGGCTGCGCGCGCCCGGCGCTCCGCGCGGCTGCCCTGGCCGGCGAGGCCGACCGTCACGTTGTCGATCACCCGCGCCCAGGGCAGCAGGCGCGGCTCCTGGAACATGATGCGCCGCGGGCCGGCGGCGCGGGGCGCCTCCGCGGGCGGCTCCACTCGGATCCGCCCCGTGCTCGGGGCTTCGAGCCCGAGGATCAGGCGCAGCAGGGTGCTCTTGCCGCAGCCCGAGCGGCCGACCACCGCCGTGAAGCCGCCGCCGGGCAGGAACAGGTCGAGGCCGGCGAGCACGCTCGGGCCCTCGCCGAAGCTCTTGCTCAGGCCCTGCACGGTGACGGCGAGGCCGCGGGGCGCGCGGGAGGTGGCCGCGGGCGCCGGCGCGGCGTCGGCGGGCCGCGTCTCGGCGGGGGGGCGGGTGGCGTCGAGGAGCATGGGGTCAGGCCGTCCGGTAGGCGGGGTTCCAGGCAAGGCAGAGGCGCTCCAGTTCCCGCGTCAGGGCGTCGGCAAGCTTGCCCAGCGCCGCGTAGATGAGGATCGCCAGCACGACGACGTCGACGAGCATGAACTCGCGGGCCTGCATGGCCATGTAGCCGAGCCCCGAGGAGGCCGAGATCGTCTCGGCGACGATCAGCGTCAGCCACATGATGCCGAGGCCGTAGCGCAGGCCCACGAAGATGGAGGGCAGGGCGCCCGGCAGCACCACGCGCCGGAACAGGTCGAAGCGGGTCATCCCGTAGACGCGGCCCATCTCGACGAGCCCGGGATCGACCGAGCGGATGCCGTGCAGGGTGTTGGCGTAGATGGGGAAGAACACCCCCAGCGCCACCAGGAACAGCTTCGCCTCCTCGCCGATCCCGAACCAGAGGATCACCAGGGGGATCAGCGACAGGTGGGGCACGTTGCGCACCATCTGCACGCTGGTGTCGGTGAGGCGCTCCGACCAGCGCGAGAGGCCGTTGGCGAGGCCGAGGACGAAGCCGATGCCGCCGCCCACCACGAAGCCCGCGAGCGCCCGCAGGGTGCTGACGCCGAGGTTCGTCCAGAGCTCGCCCGTCCGCGCGGCCGCGAGGCCGGCCCGCGCCACGTCGAGGGGCGCCGGCATGAAGCGGTTCGAGACGAGGCCGAGGGAGACCGCCGCCTGCCAGCCGCCGAGGACCAGCGCGGGCAGGAGCCAGGGCGCGAGCCGCGCGCCGGCGCGGGCGAGGCGGGTGTCGGGGGCGCGGGCCGTGAGGTGAGCCATGGGTCTGCGTGCTCCGGTGGTCAGCCGTTGCGGACCGGGGACCACACGGCCTCGGCCACCACCAGGGGCTTGGGCAGCAGGCCGAGGGCGTGGAACGCGTCCGCCACCCGCTGCTGGTCGGCCGCCGTCTCGGGGCCGATCGGCGTGAGCCCGTAGGCGAGGCGGCGCAGCGCCACCGCCAGGATCGGCGCCGGGATGCCCACGGAGGGCGCGAGCTCGGCGGCGACCGGGTCCGGGTTGCTGCGGGCCCAGTCGTCGATCTCGCCGATGGCCGCGAGCGCCGCCGTGATGGCTTCCCGGTGCGCCTCCGTCGCCGAGCGCGTCGAGAGGTAGAACTGCCGGTTCGGGGCGAGGCCCTCGCCCGTCGCCAGGGTGCGGGCGCCGGTGCTGCGCTCGGCGGAAGCGAGGTAGGGGTCCCAGATCGCCCAGGCATCCACCGCTCCGCGGGCGAAGGCGGCGCCGGCATCCGCCGGCCCCAGGAAGGCGAGCTTCACGGCGTCGTAGGGCACGCCCGCCGCGGCGAGCGCCCGCACGAGGAGGAAGTGCACGTTCGAGCCCTTGTTGAGCGCGATCGTCCGGCCCCGCAGGTCCGCCACCGACTGCGCCGTGCTGTCCCGGGGCACCAGGATCGCCTCGCCGAGGGGCGCGGGCGGCTCGTTGGCGACGTAGCGCAGGTCGGGGTTCGCGGCCTGCGCGAAGATCGGCGGCGCCTCGCCGGCCGAGCCGAGGTCGATGGCCCCGGCGTTGAGGGCTTCGAGGAGGGGCGGTCCGGAGGGGAACTCCGCCCAGCTCACCCGGTAGCCGAGCGGCTTCAGCCGCTGCTCCAGGAGGCCCTTGCCCTTGAGGAGCACCAGGGTGCCGTACTTCTGGTAGCCGATCCGCAGGTGGCCGGGCTCGGCCGCCCGCACCGGCCGGCGGCGAGCGCGGCCGCCCCGAGGGCGCCGGCCAGCACCGCGCGGCGGCTCGGCACGGCGGAGGGGAGAAGGGACGCGGCACGGGCGCGAGGATGGGTCGGGTCGCTCATGGAGCCTGTCGCCTTGCGGGGTCGGTCGGGGTCTCGGGCCGGCGCTTCGAACGCGCGCTCGGCACCCTCTGAAGGCTGACGGCGCGGGGCCCCGAGGTCAAGGAAATGGACGTTTTAAAGAACGAGGCCTGCGAGGGGATTCGTCTCCCGGAGACCGGATCGGGAGATTTCTGATTTTTGCCTGTTCGACCGCATCCTGCGGCGCGCGCGAGCGGCCCCGAAGGAGGGCTCCAGGAATCGCTGCGGGTTCTGGAGGTCTCCTTCGAGGCCCCCTGCGGGGGCACCTCAGGATGAGGTGGTTGGATGGGAAAGGCCGTTCGGGTTCCCCCACCCCGCGACCTCATCCTGAGGTGCGCAGCGAAGCGAAGCCTCGAAGGAGTCCTCCAGGGATCGCCGCGCTCTCCGGCAGCCTCCATCCCAGCACCGCAGGCGGGAGTCAGGGGACGAGATCATCCGCTCGAACAGGCTCGGAGGAACCCGCCTCCAACTCGAGGACGGCTCCCGCGCCGTTCGTTTTGCAGAACAGCCGAAGGGCATCCTCCGCCCGCGCGGCGCCCGCTAGCGCACCCACCCCGCCCGGATCGCGTCCGCGACCTCGTCGACGAACAGGCGCGTCTTGGCCGGCACGAGGCGGCCGGGGGGGAGCACCGCGTAGACGCCGCCGTCCTCCGCGCCGCCCCAGCCCGGCAGGACCTCGACCAGCCGGCCGTCCCGCAGGGCCGGGCCCGCCAGCCAGTCGGCCGTGAAGGTGATGCCGGCGCCGGCGATGGCCGCGTCGAGCAGCACCTCCGAATGGTCGGCGACGAGGGCGCAGGCGGGGCGCAGGGTGTGGCGTGCGCCGTCCCGGGTCAGCGGCCAGTCGGGCCAGGCCGCGTAGCCCGTGAAGCCGAGGCAGGCGTGGGTCGCGAGGTCGCCCGGCATCCGCGGCGCGCCGCGGGCCGCGAGGTAGGCCGGCGCGGCGACGAGCAGGGTCCGGTAGGCGGCGATCCGGCGGGTGGTGAGCGAGCTGTCGCGCGGCCGGCCCGCCGCGACCCGGATCGACACGTCGATGCCCTCCGCGACGAGGTCGACGAAGCGGTCGGTGAAGCGCAGGTCCAGGCGGATCTCGGGGTGCCGGGCCAGGAAGCCGGGCAGCAGCGGCGAGACCCACTGGCGCCCGAAGGTCAGGGGCAGCGAGACCCGCACGAGGCCCCGCGGCGTGGCCGCGTGGTCGCTCGCCTCGCGGCTCGCGCTGGCCAGCTCCTCCAGCAGGGCCTGGATGCGCCGGTGGTAGAGCGCGCCGGCCTCGGTCAGGGCGATGCGCCGGGTGGTGCGCGAGAGCAGGCGGACGCCCAGCGTCCGCTCCAGCTGGGACACGCGCCGCGAGAGCACGGAGGCGTCCCGCCCGAGGGCCTTCGCGGCGGCCGCGAAGCTCCCGGCCTCCGCCACCGCCACGAAGGCGGCGAGTTCATCGAGGCTCGTGCGCTCGGGCCATTCCTGCATGGTCTGCACGGGTCAAATGCGGGTCGGCCGGATTAACCCGGCGGGGTGCAGGCTTTACGTCGGGTCCATCGAAACGTCGAGGAGACAGAACGATGAAGACCTTCCTCAGCATCGGCGCCGGCCCGGGCATGGGCCTCGAGACCGCGGCCCGCTTCGCCCGCGAGGGCTTCCGGGTGGTCCTGAGCGCCCGGAACGCGGCGCGGACCGGGGAACTGGCCGAGCAGCTCGCGGCCGGGGGCCACGCGGCCGAGATCCGCACGGTCGATGCCGGCGACCCGGCGAGCGTGGCCGACCTCGTGGCGAGCGTCGAGCGCGACTTCGGCGGCATCGACGTCCTGCACTACAACGCCGCCGCGATGCGCCAGGCGCGCCTCGCCGACCAGTCCCGCGACAGCTTCAACGGCGACCTCGCCGTGAACGTCGGCGGCGCCCTGGCAGCCGCCCAGGCGGCGGCCCCGGGGATGGCCGGGCGGGGCGCGGGCACGATCCTGCTCACCGGCGGCGGCTTCGCCCTGCAGCCGCACCCCGACTACCTGTCGCTCAGCATCGGCAAGGCCGGCATCCGCGCCCTGGCGCAAGGTCTGTTCGAGAGCTTCCGGGAGACGGGCATCCACGTCGCGACCGTGACGGTCGCGGGCTTCGTGACCCCGGGCTCCGAGGATGCCCGGGCGGTCGCCGAGCAGTTCTGGCAGCTCCACGCCCAGCCGCGGGAGGCCTGGGCGGTCGAGGCCGTCTATACGCCGAGGGGCTGAGGGCCCCTGCCCGCGACCTGAGGTGCGGAGCGTCGACGGAGGGTTCCGGGGATCGCGGTGGGACCTGGAGGTCTCCTTCGAGGCCCCCTGCGGGGGTACCTCAGGATGAGGTGAGAGAATGGGAGACACCGTCCGGGTTCCCCCACCCCGCGACCTCATCCTGAGGTGCGCAGCGAAGCGGAGCCTCGAAGGAGGCCTCCAGGGATCGCCGCAGGAACGGAAGTCCCCTGTCGGATCGCCCGGCCAGGCAGGCCCTCAGCCGATCACCGCGCCCGCTCCGCCCGGGTCGGCTCGGCCGCTTCGGCCCGCACCCGGCCGGCGGCCAGCGCCGCCGCGCGGCCCCCGGCGGCGTAGAGGTTGAGGCGGGCGTACACGCCGAAGGCGGAGCCGTCGTCGAGGAAGCCGCCGCCGGGCCCCAGGGTCTCGGTGAGGATCGCGTTGGCCTCGGCCAGGGTGATGGCCGGGAAGGCCGCCGTCAGGAGGTGGCCCGCCTCGGGCGCGAGCCGACCCACGTCCGCGGGTGCCTCGGCCGTGCTCCGGTGCACGACCGGCAGGCCGTAGGTCTGCGTCGCCTCGTAGAACGCCTGGTTGGCCGCGGGGTCCCGGAAGCGCCCGCTGTCGGCCGCCGCGCAGGCCGCGACCGTGTCGCCGCAGGCCTCCCGGAGGAAGCCCGCGAGGTCGGCCCGGGCGGTCCTCACCGCCGCCGGATAGTCGGTGATGACGATCTCCTTGTCCGAGCCGTGGCTCATCCCGTTGAGGACGGCGGGGTTCCGGCGGGCCTGCCCCACGTAGGCGGGATCGTTGGCCAGCAGGTGCGCGACGGCGTGCAGGGCCGTGGCCCGGCCGCCGATCACGTCCATGGCGTAGTGCGCGCCCATGACGATGCGATCGTTGCCGTACTCGGCCGCGCGGGCGATCATCTGCTGGTAGCGGTCCGGCACCAGGATCGCGAGGACGACCGACTCGGTGTAACCGTAGGTGGTGTGGCCGCTCGGGTAGGAGGGGCTGTCGAACAGGTTCTGGTTCGGGCCCCGGAGCCAGTCGAGGCTGTGCGAGGGGCGGCC
Organism: Methylobacterium sp. A54F; assembly: GCF_053346035.1. NCBI lineage: Bacteria > Pseudomonadati > Pseudomonadota > Alphaproteobacteria > Hyphomicrobiales > Methylobacteriaceae > Methylobacterium > Methylobacterium sp. A54F. Next base: position 72,683 of record NZ_JBKFBF010000015.1, read on the forward strand.
GAAATAGTCCTCGCCCCGGAACGCGATCAGGCGCGGCTCCGTCTGGAAGGGGCGGGCGTTGCCGAAGGCGTTGGACCCTTGGGCGCCGGCCGGACGGCCGTAGGCCCGGCCGAACACGTCGGTCGTGCCGCCGTTGGCCGCCAGGATGGCGGCCGCCGCCTCGGAGACCGGCGCCTTGCCGTCCGTGGTGGCGTTGGCGAAGAAGTACTTGCCCGCGTTCGAGTCCGCCTTGGTGATGTTGTTCGTGTAGCCGAGGAGGTCCGCGACCGACGGCACGACGTTCGTGAAGGTCTGGAAGTCCCGGTACTGCGCCTTGGCCTGGTAGGCGTCGCCGAGCCGCGAGCCAAGGCCGTCGGCGAGCTGCGCGGCGTTGCCGTCCGTGATGAAGGCGTCGCGCAGCGCCATCTGTTGCTGCTCGGGGAAGGACAGCAGGAGCGGCTGCTTCAGGCTGCCGGTCTGGATGTCCCCGGTGACCGCGAGGTTGGCGGCGAGCGCCGCCTTGCCCTCGGGCGTGTCCGCCAGCGCGGCGACGGGGGCGAGCCCCCGCAGGGCCGTCAGGTTGGCGGCGGTCTGCGCGCCGGCCTGGAGCGGAACCAGGGCGCACAGGGCCGCAAGCCCGAATCGCATCGCCGTCGTCATACCCGGAGCCTCCCCTGATGTCCGCCGGGTCCCGGCGCCCGTTCGCAGCGTGGAGCCCGCTCCCTACGCTGCGTCGATACCCTTCGGATGTGCCACGTCGATGAAGGCGCCGATCATTCGCGCGTTTCGCCGGTCCTGCAAGCAGACGATGTGCGCGTCGTTGTAGATCTCGGCGTCCGCGAACGGCAGCCAGCGGGTCCGCGGGTCGGGGATGTGCTCGGCCCGCGAGACGACGCCGATCCCCACCCCGCTCGCCACCGCCTCGCGCACGGCCTCCCGGCTGCCGATCTCCATGACGACCCTCGGGTGAACCCCGGCCCGCGCCATCGCCGCCTCCGTGGCCCGGCGCGTGTTCGACCCGACCTCCCGGGCCACCATCGCCGCCCCGTGCAGGTCCGCGAGGCGGATGTCGGTGCGCTCCGGGCGGAACAGCGGATGATCCGTGCGGGCGAACGCGACGATCGGGTCCTGGCTGTACAGGGACACCCACAGCCGCGCGTCGCTGCCCGAATAGGCCAGGACCGCGACATCGGTCCGGAACGCGACGAGGTCCTGCAGGACCGACTGCGAGTTGCCGGCCGACACCGAGATCGCGATGCCGGGATACCGCGCGTGGAAGGCGATGAGCATCGCCGTCGCGTGGAAGGGGCCGACGGCGCCCATTCGCAGGAGGCCCGTGCGCAGCTCCCGGCTCTCCATCAGGAAATGGCGCGCCTCCGCCTCGTCCGAGAACATGCGTTGCGCGAGCCGCTGAAGGTGACGGCCGGCCTCGGTGAGGTGAAGCCGGCCGCCCGTGCGGACGAACAGCTCGACCGCGTAGTGCTCCTCGAGCGCCCGGATCTGGGTCGTGAGCGTCGGCTGGCTGACGTTCAGGGTCCGGGCGGCGGCGGTCACGCTGCCGGCCTCGGCAACGGCGTGGAAGGAGCGGAGCTGCGTGTAGCGCATCGGTTTTTTATATAGGTCCGGGTGAAGCTATCAATTCGACACATGGCCCGAACCCGGGTTTCCTGCCGCCCCGAGACGGAACTGGGATGCGGGATGACGCGCACGCCGGACCTTGCCCCGATCAGCGGCCGCGACGCGGGCTCCGCCCGCACATGACCCCGCTCGTCCTCGCCGCCGTGATGGGCGCCGCAATCCTGCATGCTGGCTGGAACGCGGTGCTGCGCGGGGGCAGCGACCGCCTCTGGTCGATGACGCTGATGATGGTCGCCATCGCCTGCGTCAGCGCCGCCGCGGTGGCGGTGCTGCCCTGGCCCAGCGCGGCGAGTTGGCCCTACGTGGTCGCGTCGGCCGTCATCCACCTGGGCTACAACCTGTCCCTCGTGCGGACCTACCGCTCGGGCGACCTCGGGCAGACCTATCCGATCTCGCGCGGCTCCTCGCCGGTCCTCGTCGCGCTCGGCGCGGTGGTGTTCGCGCACGAAGGGGTCGGGCCCGTCGCCGCCGCGGGGATCGCGCTGGTGTCCGGCGGCATCCTCTCGCTGGCCGTGCAGGGACGGCGCCTGCGCGCCGACTTCCTGCCCGCCGCGCTCGCCACAGGCGTCCTGATCGGCGCCTACACCGTCGTCGACGGGATCGGGGTGCGGCTGTCGGGGAACAGCCTGTCCTACGCGGCCAGCATGTTCCTGCTGTGGAGCCTGTCCATGCCGCCCCTCTACTGGGCGCTGCGCGGCAGGCCCCCGGCCTATACGGGGACCCAGACGCTGCTGGCGCTCGCCGGCGGGCTCGTCTCGCTCCTGGCCTACGGCATCGTGATCTGGGCCATGCAGCACGACGCGATGGGTCCCGTCTCGGCGCTGCGCGAGACCAGCGTGGTCTACGCGGCCGTCATCGGGCGGCTCTTCCTCGGCGAGGCGCTGAGCCCCCGCAGGATCGCGTCCTGCCTGGCCGTCGCGGCGGGCGCGGCGTGCCTCGCCTGGTGACCCGCCCGCCTACTCGATCCGCAGCCAGAGGCCGTCCGGCGCGGTCTCGACGGGGAGCAGGCGCAGCGCCCGGAAGGACCAGCCGGGCGAGACCGATCCGTCCCGCAGGTCGAACGAGGCGAGGTGGCGCGGGCAGTGCAGCCGGCCGCGCGCGCAACGGCCCAGCGCGAGGTCGGCGCCCTCGTGCGGGCAGGCCCGCTCGGCGGCGACGATCCGCCCCGCATCCTGCACGAGGAGCAGCTGCCGGCGGCCCACGGCGACCGGCACCAGGGTCCGGTCGCGCAGGAGATCGGCCGGGCCGAGCCGGATCCGCCGCGGGCCGCGCGCCTCAGCCACCCAGATAGGCTTCCCGCACGTGCGGGTCGTCGATGAGGGCCTGCCCGCGGCCCTGGAGCACGATGCGCCCGGTCTCGATGAGGTAGGCGTAGTCGCACAGCTCCAGCGCCGCGAAGGCGTTCTGCTCGACGAGGAGGACGGTGGTGCCGGCATCGCAGATCGCGCGGATGACCGAGAACATCCGCTCGACGATGTTGGGGGCGAGGCCGAGGGAGGGCTCGTCGAACAGCACGAGCTTCGGGCGGGCCATCAGCGCGCGGCCGATGGCGAGCATCTGCTGCTCGCCGCCGGAGAGCGTGCCGGCCGCCTGGTCGCGGCGCTCGGCGAGGCGGGGGAACTCCCCGTAGACCCGGTCGCGGTCCGCCGCGATGCCCGCCTGGTCGCGGCGCAGGTAGGCGCCCATGGCGAGGTTCTCGGCGACGCTCATGTGCGGGAAGACGCGCCGCCCCTCCGGGCAGTGGGCGATGCCCTCCGCCAGGATGCGCCGGGGCTCCGCCCCCGCGATGTCGCGGCCGCCGAACCGGATCGTGCCGGAGCGCGGCGGGACGAGGCCCGAGATCGCCCGGAGCGTCGTGGACTTGCCGGCCCCGTTCGCCCCCACGAGGGCGACGAGCTGGCCCGCGCGCACCTCGATCGTGAGCCCCTTCAGGGCCGTGACGTGGCCGTAGCCGCAGACGAGGTCGCGGATCTCAAGCATGGGCCGCCTCCGCCGCCTCGGCCGCCCGGCGGGCGGCGCTGCCCTGGCCGAGATAGGCCTCGATCACCGCCGGGTCGCTGCGGATCCGCGCGGGCGGCCCCTCGGCGATCAGGCGGCCGTAGTTCAGCACGACGATGCGGTCGGAGACCTCCATCACCATCGGCATGTCGTGCTCGACGAGCAGGATGGTGACGCCGCGCTCGCGGATCTGGCGGATCAGCCCCACGAAGACGCGGGTCTCCGAGGCGTTCATCCCCGAGACGGGCTCGTCGAGGAGGAGCATGGCGGGCTCGGTGGCGAGCGCCAGCGCCACGCCGACGAGGCGCTGCTCGCCGTAGGACAGGGCGCCGGCCGTCTCCTGCGCCCGGGCGCCGAGCCCCACCCAGTCGAGGAGCGCCGCGGCCCGCTCCCGCAGGGCCCGCTCGCTCGCCCCCGCGCGGCCGAGGATCGCGTCGAGGAGCGGGGCGCGGCTCAGGGCGGCGCCCTGGCGGTGCAGGCCGATCATCACGTTGTCGAACACCGTGTCGTCCGGGAAGACGCTGGTGCGCTGGAAGGTGCGCGCGAGGCCGAGCCGGGTGATCTCGTGCGGCTTGAGGCCCGTCAGGCCGGTGCCGCGGAAGCGCACCTCCCCCTGGCTGGGCTTGAGGAAGCCCGTCATCACGTTGAAGGCCGTGGTCTTGCCGGCCCCGTTGGGGCCGATCAGGCTGACGATCTCGCCCTCCGCCACGGCGAAGTGCAGGTCCGCGATGGCGACGAGGCCGCCGAAGCGCACGCCGACGTGCTCGACCGAGAGGATCGGATTCATCGCTGCACCATGGGGCTGGGCTCGAGGGCGGGGCCGCCTCGCGACGGCCGGCGGCGGGCGAGGAGGCCCGTGAGCCCCGGCACGATGCCCCGCGGCATCACGAACAGGATCACGATCAGCACGATCCCGTAGACGATCCACTGGGCCTCGGGCGCCATCACGGGGCGGAGTGCCGTGGGCAGGAGGCCGAAGATCAGGCCGCCGATCACCGGGCCCATCAGCGTGCCCTTGCCGCCGGCCACCACCATGATGACCATGCTGACGGTGGTGGAGAACAGGAACACGTCGGGGTCGATGATGCGCAGGTAGTGCGCGTAGAGGCTGCCGGCCGCGCCCGCCATCGCGGCCGAGATCACCGCCGCGACGGTGAGCGTGCGGGTGGCGTTGATGCCGACCGACAGGGCCAGCGACTCGTTCTCCTTGAGCCCCCGCATCGCCCGGCCGAAGCGCGAGCGCACGAGTCGCCCGACGATCAGGTAGCAGAGCGTGCCGACCGCGAGCACGAGGTAGTAGTTCTGCAACTTCGTCTTCAGCGTCCAGATGCCGAGGCCCGGCAGGCCGAGCGTCATCGCCGGGATGTTGGTGAGCGCGAGCGGCCCCTGCGTCAGCTCCACCCAGTTGAGGGCGACGAGCCGCACGACCTCCGCGAAGGAGATCGTCACGATCACGAAGTAGGCGCCCCGCACCCGGAAGGAGAGCCGGCCGATCAGGTAGCCGCATAGGCCCGCCGCCGCGACGGCCAGCAGGAAGCCGACCGCCGCCGGCCAGGGCTCGTGGACGACGCGCAGGCCGAAGCCGACCTCCACGTCGAAGCCGAGGCTCGTCAGCGCGCTCACGTAGGCGCCGATGCCGAAGAAGGCGATGTGGCCGAGGCTGAGCTGCCCGGTGAAGCCGAGGAGCAGGTTCAGGCTCATCGCGCCGATCGTCAGGATGCCGGTGACGATCAGCGCGTTGAGGAGGTAGGGGTTGGGGCCCAGCGCCAGCGGCAGGGCGACGAGGGCCGCGAGCAGGCCGAGAGGGAGGAGCCTTGGAGGGAGGAGCCGGCTCATCCGATGCGCTCCGCCCGGGCGAACAGGCCGGTCGGCCGGTAGAGCAGCACCGCGATGATGATCAGGAAGCCCATGGCGTCCCGGTAGCCGGACGAGATGTAGCCGGCGCCGAGCTCCTCCGCGAGCGCCAGGATGAAGCCGCCGATCGCCGCCCCGGTGACGTTGCCGAGGCCGCCGAGGATCACGATCGCGAAGGCCTTCAGCTCGGCGAGGCCCCCCATCTGCGGGAACACGACGTAGACCGGCCCGAGCAGGGCGCCGGCGGCCGCCGCGAGCGATGAGCCGAGCGCGAAGGTCGCGGTGTAGATCCGCCGGACGTTGACGCCCATCAGCGCCGCCGTGTCGGCGTCCTGGAAGGCGGCGCGCATGGCGAGCCCGAGCTTCGTCCGGTTGATCAGCGCGTAGGTCAGCCCGATCAGGCCGAGGGCGGCGCCGAGCACGAACAGGCGCAGCCAGGAGACCGAGGCCGGGCCGATCTGCAGCGGCGCCTCGGGGAACGGCGAGGGGATCGCCTTGGCGACGCCGCCGAAGATCCAGAGCGTGCCCGATTGCAGGACGATGCCGGCGCCGATCATCACCAGCATGGTGGTGTCGATGTCCGAGCCCCGGAGCGGCCGGAGCAGCACGACCTCGATCGCCGCCCCGAGCACGAGGCCCCCGAGGATCGCGAGCGGCAGCGCCAGGAACAGGTTGAGGCCGAGGGCCGCCACCGCGAGGTAGGTCAGGTAGGCCCCGACCGTGTAGAGGGCGCCGTGCGTGAAGTTCACGACGTTCATGATCCCGAAGATCAGGGTCAGCCCGATCCCGAGGAGCGCGTAGGTGCCCCCGAGGATCAGCGTGTTGACGAGGTGCTGGATCAGCTGGTCCATGGGGTACCCCTGCCGATGGCGGCCGTGCGGTGGGCGGGCCCGGCCGGCCCGGAGGCCGGCCGGGGCGGCGTCAGAGCGTCGGCACGATGACGCGGCCGTCCTTGATCTCGATGAGGTAGACGTCGGGCCGGCTCTGGCCGCTCTCCTTGCCGGCGGGGCCGGACTTGGCGAAGCGGATCGGGCCGTTGAGCCCCGTGAAGTCGACCGACCAGAAGGCCTTGGCGATGGCGGCGGGCTCCGCCGTGCCGGCCTTCTCGATGGCGTGGGCGATCGCCCGGATGCCGTCGTAGCCGCGAAAGCTCTCGGTGACGCCCGCGAACTGGAAGCCGCGCTTCTTCCACTCCGCGATGAAGGTCTCGGTGGCCTTCGGGTCCGGGGTCTTCTCCGGGAGCCAGGGCAGGAAGGTGGTCAGGTGCAGGGTGCCGTCCGCCGCCGAGCCGGCCTGGGCGATGATCTGGTCGGGGTTCTGCGAGCCGCCGGTGGTGATGACGCGCCGCTTGAGGCCGAGGGCCGACATCTGCTTGAACAGCAGCACGAGCTGATCGACGGAGCTCGTGATCATGATGGTGTCGCCGTCCGAGGCCTTCAGCTTGGCGAGCTGGGCGCTCATGTCCTGGGCGCCCTGGTCCATGGTCTCGGTCAGCCCGACCTGGACGCCCTTCTCCTTCAGCATCCGGCCGAAATCGGCCGCCGCGCCGCGGCCGAAGTCGTTGTTGAGCACCAGGAAGTCGACCTTCTTGAGCTTGAGCTTGTCCACCATCGGCGCGAAGGTCTCGGCCTCCAGCGCCGAGGGCGGCGAGATGCGGAAGACGTACGGGTTGCCCGAGGTGGTGATCTTGCCCGACGAGGAGGTCTCGACCAGCATCGGCACCTCGTAGTCCATGAGCTTGGGCATCACCGCGAGCGTCAGGCTCGACCCCCAGGCGCCCATCATCACCGGGGTCTTGTCGCTGGTGATCAGCTTCTCGGCGACCGCCGCGGCCTCGGTCGGGTTGCTCTTGTTGTCCTCGACCACGAGCTCGATCTTCTTGCCGAGGACGCCGCCCCGGGCGTTGATCTCGTCGGCGGCGATCCGGGCGCCGTTCACCACGTAGGTGCCCGAGGCCGCGAACGGCCCGGTGAGCGGCTCGTTGACGCCGATGCGGATCGCGTCCGCCCGCGCGGCCGTGGCGGCGAGCGCCAGCAGGATCGCGGTGGTGAGGGTGAACCTGCCGGACATTCTCGGGATCTCCAGTGCGGGGGCGGGATTGCGGTCAGGCGCGGCCGAGCCACGCGGCGAGGCGCGCGCGGACGAGGCCGAGGAGCAGGCGGAGCGGGTTGAGCCCGGCGGCCTCCGGGGCGGCGGCCCCTGAGAGCCGGGCGTCGAGGTTGCGGGCGAACTCCGCCGCGATGCGGCCGGCGAGGTCGCGCACGAGGCCGGGGCGGCCGAACTGCGCGAGTGGGCCGGTCAGGGTGTAGCCGACGTCGAGGGCGACCCGGGCCGTGCCGGGCGCCGCCCCGGGCTCGACCCGGTAGCGGATCTCGCCCTCGGTGGCCGAGCGGCCGCCGGCATCCGCGCCGGCGCCGCGCACCCGTCCGCTCAGGTCCGCGGGGTCCTGCGCGATGCGGGCGCGGCCCCGGAAGGTCGCGCCGATCGGCCCGATCCGCACCTTCAGGCCGCCCTCGACGGTCTCGGAATCCGGCCGGCCGGTGAGGACGGCCCCCGGCAGGCAGGCGGCGACCGCCTCGATGTCGCCCAGCACCGCGAACACGGCCTCCGGCGGGTGGGCGAGCTCGATCGTCTGCGTGAAGGCGTGGGCCGGCGCGAAGGGCGCGGCCAAGTGCGCGGCCAAGTCGCCCTTCGGGTCGCCTTTCGGATCGCCGGCCACGGCGGACGCCGTCGCCGCGACGGGGCGCGGCGGGGCGGCGCGCGGCGACTCGACCGCCACGCCGGGCCGGGCGCCCACGGGCCCGAGGATCCGGGCCTCGCCGGTCTCCGGGGCGAGGCCGCGGCGGTCCGCGATCACGCTCATCACGGCCCGCACGATGCCCGCGTAGCCTGTGCAGCGGCAGAGGTTGCCCGAGAGACCGATGCGGATCCGCCGCTCGTCGGCCTCCGGCAGACGCAGCACGAGATCGCGGGCCGCCACCAGCATGCCGGGCGTGCAGTAGCCGCACTGGAGGGCGTGCTCGCGGTTGAAGGCCGCGCGCAGCGCCCGCGCGATCTCGTCGTCGTCCAGCCCCTCGACCGTCGTGACGGCGGCGCCCGGGCAGGCGCCCGCGAAGGTCAGGCAGGCCCGGGCGGGCTCCCCGTCGAGGAGGATCGTGCAGGCGCCGCAGACGCCGTGCTCGCAGCCCAGATGCGTGCCGGTGAGGTTCAGCTCGTCCCGCAGCACGTCGCCGAGGTGGCTGCGCGGCTCGGCCTCGACCCGCACGGGCCGGCCGTTGACCGTCAGCGCGAGCGCCATGCGACTCCCGTGATCCGCCAGCGCGGCGCTCATGCGGCCTCCGGAACGGGCTTGAGGGAGGAGGGGAGATTCGGAGCGGCCGCCTGCGCGACGGCGCGCGCCAGCACCGTGACGTGGACGTGGCGCTCGACCCGGTCGGCCATGCCGGCGGCGACCAGGGCCGCGTCGGCGGCGCCCGCGTCGAACCGGGCGGCGAAATCCGGGCCGATGCGGCCGCCGAAGAGCACGCGCGCGTCGGCGAAGAGGACGGGCGGTCCCTCGACGGCGCCGATCACCGCGCGGCCGCGGCCCGCCCGCGGCTCGATCCGAACGGCCCCGATGGCGTGGGCGAACTCGCCGATCTTGGCGCAGTGCTTGACGTAGCCCCAGGCCGCGCCGTCGGGCATCGCGGGCACCCGGACGGCGACGAGGACCTCGCCGGGCTCCAGCGCGACGTCGAGGGCCCCGGTCACGAAGCGCTCGACCGGCAGGGTGCGGCGGCCGCCGCGCCCCGCGATCTCGACCTCGGCCCCGAGGGCGGTGAGCGCGCTCACCCAGTCGGCGGCGGGGTCGGCGTGGACGAGGCTGCCCCCGATCGTGCCGCGGTTGCGCACCGGCCGGTAGGCGATGGCCGAGGCGACCCGCTGCAGGGCGCCCCCGGTCAGGTCGGGCACGCGGCCGTCCTCGATGTCGGCGTGGGTCACGCAGGCGCCGAGCACCAGCACGCCCGCCTCGACGCGGGCCTCGCGCAGCTCGGGCACGCCGGTGATGTCGAGGACGCGCTCGGGCTCGACGAGGCGCAGGTTCAGCATCGGGCCGAGGGACTGGCCGCCCGCGATCAGCTTCACGCCGTCCGGCGCCTCGGCGAGGCGGTCGAGGAGCGCGGCCAGGCTCGCCGGGCGCTCCCAGGCGAAGGGGGCGGGTTTCATGCGGCCTCCCGGGTGCGCGCCGCCGCCGGATCGGCGGCCAGCACCGCCTCGACGATCCGCCGGGGGGTGACGGGCGCGTGCAGCATCTCGACGCCGAGCGGCGCCAGCGCGTCGTTGATGGCGTTGGCGAGCGCCGCGGGCGGCGCGATGGCGCCCCCCTCGCCGATGCCCTTCTGCCCGAAGCGGGTGTAGGGCGAGGGCGTCTCCATGTGGCTGATGCGGGCCATCGGCACGTCGGGGGCGCCGGGCAGCAGGTAGTCCGCGAGGGTCGAGGCGAGCGGCTGCCCGCGGGGGTCGAAGCGCACCTCCTCGAGGAGCGCCGTCCCGATCCCCTGCGCGAGGCCGCCGTAGATCTGCCCGTCCACCACGAGCGGGTTCACGAGCGTGCCGCCGTCCTCGACGATGACGTAGTCGAGGATCTCGACGGCCCCGAGGTCGGGATCGACCGCCACCACCGCCGCGTGCGCCGCGTACGAGAAGGTGCCGGAATCGCGCTCCGGCTTGTAGCCGGCGGTGACTTCGAGGCCGCCCGGGTCGGTGTCGGGCGCGAGATCCTGCGGGCGCCGGTACCAGGTGCGGGCGATGGCCTCGAGCGAGACGTCGCCCGAGGGGCCGACCACGTGGCCGCCCGCGAAGCGGCAGGCTTCGGGGGGCGCCTGGAGGAGGTGGGCGCCGATCCGCACGGCGCGCGCGCGCAGCTCCTCGCAGGCCGCGGCCACCGCGCCGCCCGCCATCACCATCACGCGGGATCCCCAGGAGCCGGTGGAGTAGGGGGTCATGGCGGTGTCGCCGTGGACGAGGCGGGTGCGGGCCACCGGCACGCCGAGGATCTCGTGGGCGACCTGGGCGAGCGTCGTCTCCAGGCCCTGGCCGTGCGAGTGGGCGCCGACGCGGAGTTCGAGCCCGCCGTCCGGCGTCAGCCGCGCGGAGGCCTGCTCGTGGCCCGGCACCATCGGGATGCCCCAGCCCGAATAGACCGAGGTGCCGTGCGCCGCCTGCTCGCAGTAGATCGACAGGCCGAGGCCGATCCGGCGGCCGTCCGGCTCGCCCGCCCGCTGGCGGGCCCGCACCGCGCCCGCGTCGATGCCGTCGAGCGCGCGGGCGAGCGCCTGCGGGTAGTCGCCGCTGTCGAAGTGCTTGCGGGTGATGTTCTCGAACGGCATCTGCTCGGGCCGCACGAGGTTCTTCTCCCGCACGACCTCCGGCGCGACGCCGGCCTCGCGGGCGACCGCGTCGAGCACGAGTTCGAGGGCGAAGCAGACCCCGGTGCGGGCGACGCCCCGGTAGGGCAGGATCGGGCACTTGTTCGTGGCCACCGACCAGGTGCGGCAGCGGTAGCTCGGGAAGTCGTAGGGGCCGGGCAGGATGCTGGCGACCTGCGCGGCCTCCAGGCAGGCCGAGAACGGGTAGGCCGAGTAGGCGCCGGAATCGACGGTCGCCTCGCAGTCGATGCCCCGCAAGCGTCCGTCGCGCTCGGCGTAGGCCGTGATGCGGTAGTGGTGCTCGCGGCAATTGGCGTTGGCGGTGAGGTGCTCGCGCCGGTCCTCCAGCCAGCGCACCGGGTGGCCGCAGCGGAGCGCCAGCCAGGCGAGCGCCACGTCCTCGGCGAGCAGGATCGCCTTGTAGCCGAAGCCGCCGCCGACGTCGGGCGAGACGATGCGGATGCGGCCCTGCTCGATCCCGAGGCATTCCGCGAGCCCGTTGCGCACGATGTGCGGCATCTGGGTCGCCGTGTGGAGGACGAGCTGGTCGAGGCGGTGGTCGAGGTGGACGACGGTGCCGCGGCCCTCGATCGGCGCCATGCACTGCCGGCCCGTCGAGATGGTGCGGCTGACCCGGATCGGGGCGTCGAGGGCGGAGGCGATGTCGACGTCGACCAGGGTCTCCAGGAAGACGTTGTCGCCCCAGTGCTCGTGGACGAGGGCCGAGCCCGGCTCGCGGGCCGCCAGCATGTCGTGGACGGCGGGCAGCTCCTCGAGGTCGAGGACCACCGAGGCCGCGATGTCCTCGGCCTCGGCGCGGGTCGGGGCGAGGCACATCGCCACGAGCTCGCCGACCTGCCGGACCTTGCCGGTGGCGAGCACCGGCTGCTCGGAGACCTTGAAGCCCGGCAGGCCCGAGACCGCGCGGATCGGCAGCACGCCGTCGAGGTCGGCGGCGGTGAAGACGCGGTCGCGGTAGGCCTCCGGCACGTGGATCGCGCGGATGCGCGCGTGGGCCAGCGGGCTGCGCACGAAGGCCACGTCCTGCAGGCCGGGCAGGCGGATGTCGCCGACGAACTGGCCGCGCCCGCGCATCAGGCGGTCGTCCTCCTTGCGGGGCAGGGGCGCCCCGACGCCCTCGGCGCTCATCGGGGGCCTCCGAGGAGGGCCTGCGCCGCGCGCACCAGGAGCCCGTCGGGCTCGCGGAACGCGTCGAGGATCGAGAAGTGGTCGGCACCCGGCACCGGCAGCAGCGCGCCGGGCGCGTGCGCGGCGCCGCGCAGGGCGTGGAGGTTGCGCGCGTCGTGGATCAGGGCGGGCAGCTCCCGGCTGCCGTAGGCGATGGTCATGGGCTTCTCCACCACGGGGAGCCGCAGGGGCGAGAGCGTCCCGATCTCGTCCTCGGACAGGTCGAGCTTCTCGTTCAGGTACGTGTCGCGGATCGGGGCGAGGTCGTAGACGCCGGAGATCGCGAGCCCCGCCGCCACGGCCGGGTGGCCGAGGTGGAGGGCGGCGAGCTGCGCGCCCGCCGACCAGCCGGACAGGACGAGCGGGCCGCCGATGCCGTGCGCGGCCCCGTGCTCCGCCAGCCAGTCGAGGGCCGCGCCGATCTCGGCGACGATGCCGGCGAGGCGCGCCTCGGGGGCGAGCGTGTAGCCCGGCATCGCCACGGACCAGCCGGCGGCGTTCGGCCCCGCGGCGAAGGCGGCGAAGTCGGCCCGCGCGTTGCGCTGCCAGTAGCCGCCGTGGACGAAGACGAGGCAGGGCGCGGCCGGATCGGCGGCGGGGTAGAGGTCGAACGCGGTCCGCGCGCCGGGGCCGTAGGGGATGTCGAGGTGCCGCCCGTGCTCGGCCCGGTAGGCGTCGGAGGCCGCGTTGCGGGCCGCGACCTGCGCGGCGCTGTCGGGAACGGCCGCGTTGTTGTCGTAGGCTGCGCTCCGCGCCGCCCGGTCGAGCGCCGCCCAGCCGCGGCGCGGGTCGGGCGGGCTCGGGTCGTCGAGGGCGAAGGCGGGCACCGGCGCCACCTCAGGCCGCGATCGCCTGGGGTAGGATCGGCGAATCGGCCTCGAAGCGCCGGCCCGCGCGCAGGCAGAAGGCGGGGCGCAGCAGGCGCTCGGCCACCACCCGTGTGTCCTCGTTGTCGCGCAGCAGGAAGCGGCCGCGGTCGTCGTGCAGCACCGAGACGTCCGCCGCGAAGCCCACCGTCAGCGCGCCGATGCGGTCGCTCAGGCGCAGCATCTCGGCCGGGTGCGTCGTCACCATCGGCACCACGTCCTCCAGCGGGATGCCGAGCGCCATCATCGAGCTCATCGCCTGGGTGAGGCTGAAGCGGGCCTGCCCCAGGAAGGGGTGGTTCTCGTCGTCGTGGTGCTCGTCGGGCGTGCCGGCGGGCTTTCGCACCTCGGGCACCTCGGTGTTGTAGCCGTGCATGTCGGCGCCGAGCGTGTAGGGGATCACGCCCGCCGGCAGCGAGGCGCGGGCCACCCGGTAGGAGAAGTGGCTGCCGTGGCCGACATCGACCTTCAGCCCCGCATCCATCGCGGCGCGGATGATGGGGTGGACCACGCCGTCCTCGTTGATGAAGCCGCCCGGGTGGCGGGTGAAGGGGTGGGCCAGCACGTCGCCGGGGCGCAGCAGCGGGATCACCCGCTCCATGATGGTGTCGGCGTCCTCGCCGTTGGCGCCGGATTCCGGCAGGCCCCAGAGCTGGCCGAAATGGACGTAGAGCGGCAGGTCCGCCCGCCGGCTGATCTCGGCGGCCATCTCCATCACCTTGATGCCCCAGCGGGCGAAGCCGCCGATCTCGGCATGGCCCTTGATGCCGCGCACGAGGTCGCGGTTCTCGGTGGCCGACTTCACGGTGGCGTCGATGTCGACGCCGTCCGGGCTGTAGAGGTTCGGGTAGAAGTGGCCCTCCAGGCCGCCGACGAGGTAGGCCGACAGGAAGGCGAGCACCTGGGTTTCGGACCGCTCCGCGATGAAGTGGCGGAAGCCCGGCAGCGTCATGCAGGAGGGTCCGCCCTGGTCCACCACCGTCGTCACGCCGGAGCGCACGCCCACCATGTCGGGGTTCAGCCCGAAGCGGCCGGTCACGTACTGGTAGACGTGGGCGTGGGTGTCGATCATCCCGGGCAGGACGAGCTTGCCCGAGACGTCGACGGCCTCCGCGGCGGTCGAGGGCAGGATCGTCTCCTCGACCGCGGCGATGCGGCCGTCGCGCACCGCGACGTCGCGGATCCCGTCGATACCGGAGGCGGGGCAGATGACGCGCCCGCCGCGCAGGAGCAGATCGTAGCGGCGATTGTCCATCTCGCGACCTCGTGTTCTCGGCCGACCCGAATCAGTCGGCTGCGTGGAAGAAACGCAGTGTACTGCGCTTTGCACGGGTCGTGCCAAGTCTGGAGACGTTCTATGGAGAGGGTGATGGCGGAGGCAGGCACGCGGGCGGGGGCCGAGGCCCCGTCTGCGAAGGCGGACGCGGCCGGTGCGGGGGAGGGGCCCTGGCCCCTGGCGGAGCGGCCCGGCTTCCTCGCCCGCCGGATGCACCAGATCCACGTCAGCCTGTTTTCAGAGCGGTGTGCCGCCTTTCGCATCACCCCCCTGCAGTACAGCCTGCTCTCGCTGCTGCGCGACGTGCAGGAGGCCGACCAGACCACGCTCGCGAGCGCGGTCGCCCTCGACCGGACGACCACGACCGGCGCCCTGAAGCGCCTCGCGGCCCGCGGCCTGATCAGCCGCGCCACCTCGCCGACCGATCGGCGCGCCCAGATCTGCCGCCTGACGGAGGCCGGCGCGGCGCTCCACGGCGCGATGGAGCCGGCGGCCCGCGAGGCGCACGCCCTCACGGTCGCGGCGCTGAGCCCCCCGGAGCGTGAGCGCCTCACCGAACTCCTGGGCCGCGTCGTCGCCGGCCACGATCACCGCCGGGGCCACGCCGACATCGCCTGAGAGCTTCCGATCGCGGACGGTGGATCCTCCGCGCGACCTCATCCAGAGGCGGCCCCCCCGCGGGGGCACCTCAGGATGGGGTGAGGGGGTGGGATCGTCCGGCCCTATGGCCTCCAGCGCGGCCTTCGTGTAGAACAAATATAGAACATATGGGCGGCCCCTCGGCGGGCGGCCGCCCGTTTCGAGACCCGGAGGACACCATGGCGTTCAGGCCGAAATCGGCATCCGAGACGAAGGCGGCGGAACTCGCGAGCGCGCTCGTGCGCATCGCCGACCGGGAGGGAGCGCCGGCGAATGTCGGCGTCGACCAACTCCGGCATGGCAACCCGCGCCTGACGCCGCTGGCGGTCGGGCAGATGTTCCGCCGGCACCGCGACGTCCTGGAGGCAGCCCTCGGCGAGCGCGGCTTCGTCCTCGTGGACTACGCCGACCAGGGGCCCGGTCGCGGGATGGAATTCGAGATCGCCGCGGCCTGAGAGGTCGCCAGGTCGCGCGGGATCTGGAACCCGATGCACGGTCCGGCAACCCGCGATCGACCCGGCCGAACAGGCGCAGACCCGGAGCCCTGACCGATGCCCCGCTGGCTTCAGAACCTCCTCGCCCTGGGCTTCTTCCTCGCCCTGCTCGGGGCCGTCACGCGATCGGTGATGCGGTTTGCGCCCGCCGAGATCGAGCGCCCGCTGGAACGGGCACTCGCGGGTGCGCCGACGATCCTGGCCTTCGGTGCCCTGGCGGCGGTCCTGGCCTACGGCTTCTGGCGCCGGATTGGCGGCGCAGACGACCGGGGCGAGCGGCGCTGAGCCGCCCGCCGGTACGGGGTCCTGGTGTCCGGCTCAGAAGCTCGGCAGCTCGGTGGTCCGCCGCACGGAGGTGTCGTTGGACGTTTCCGTGCGCCGGCGCAGCATCCCGAGGACGAGGGCCGCCAGGAGGCCGGCCAGACTGCCGCCGATCGGCGCCGCCAGGGCCGCGAGGAGCAGGCCGTGGGCGCTGAGCAGCGCGAAGGTGCCTGCGCCGCCGAGGAGGATGGCCAGCACGAGGACGATCATGGATCCGCTCCCTGGGCGGCAGAGGGTGCGCCGGCCCCGCCGAGACTGGGCCCGCTCATGGTTAAGATATCGTTAACGACGGCGCGGCCGGTCAGGCCGCGCCGGAGGTGCTCCACTCCCGCTTCACCTCGTCGGCGGGCTTGGCGAGACGCACCTGATCGCCCTCCACTGCCTGCACGAAGTCGAGCGGGATGTAGTGGTGCAGGCCGCCGGCATCGGGATCCGTCTTGGTGAGCTTGATCTCGCCCTTGTCGACGTGGTCGACCGTGCCGACGTGCCCGCCGTCCGAGCCCACCACGGTCGCGTGCTCGCGGATCTGATTGGCGTCCACCATCTCGGGCCTCCCTGTTCGGTGAGGGCTCAACAGGGCAGCGCGGAGCGATGTTCCGCCTGCGAGCACGCCGGTTGCCGATCGGCTGCTCCGCGCGGTTCGCCGGTCCCGCATGCGCCGTCGCACACCCGCGAACCGTCGAGCACGCAGGCCATTGACGACCGGACCACGTCATAATAGATGATGATCATAATCTTTTACCCCCTCACACAGTCACGGGGAACGGCGATGGATGCGCGGTGGATGATTGGGCTGGCCGGGCTGGCTCTCGCGGGATGCACGCCGGCCGAGACCGCGGTGACGCCGGAGCCGCCGCTGGTCCAGACCGTGGCGGTCGCGCCCGGAACGGGCGGCGTGACGCGCTACACCGGGGTGGTCCGGGCCCGCACGGAGAGCAACCTCGGCTTTCGCGTCGGCGGCAAGATCTTCGAGCGCCTCGTCGATCCGGGCGACCACGTGCGGCGCGGGCAGCCGCTGATGCGGCTCGACCGGACCGACTTCACCCTCGCGCTGAACGCGGCCCGCGCCTCGGTCGAGGCCGCCCGGGCCCAGATGATCAAGGCGAGGGCCGACGAGGAGCGCAGCCGCAAGCTCGTCGGCGAGGGCTGGACCTCCCGGCAGACCTACGACCAGAACAAGGCCGCCGCGGATGCGGCCATCGCCCAGTTCGCCTCCGCGGAGGCGCAGGCGAGCCAGATCGAGAACCAGGCCGGCTACTCCGAGCTGCAGGCCGATGCCGACGGCGTCGTGATGGAGGTGCCCTCCTATCCGGGGGAGGTGGTCGCGGCCGGCCAGGCCGTCGTCAAGCTGGCGCGGGACGGGTCCCGCGAAGCGGAGGTGTTCCTGCCGGAGGCGAGCCGGAACCTCGCCAACGGGACCGCCTCGGCCACGCTCTACGCCGAGGGCGAGGCGACCTATCCGGCGCGGCTGCGCGAATTGTCCGCCATCGCCGATCCGGCCACGCGGACCTACCGGGCGCGCTACATCCTCTCGGGCGGCGGCGAGGACGCAGCCCTCGGCGCGACCGTGACGCTCCGCCTGAAGGCGGCGGAGGCCGGGCGCCGTCCGACGGTCGCGGTGCCGCTCGCCGCCCTGTTCGATTCCGGGAGCGGCTCGGCCGTCTGGCGGTTCGACGCGGCCACCGGAACCGTCGCGGCCCAGCCCGTCGCCGTCGCGCGCCTCTCGGAGGAGAGCGCGGAGGTCGCCTCGGGGCTGGAGGCCGGCGACCGCATCGTCTCGCTCGGCGCCCACCTGCTCAAGGCCGGCCAGATCGTGCGCGAGGCCCCGCTCAGCATGACGGGGGTCGCCAAATGAGCGGCTTCAACCTCTCCGCCCTGGCGGTCCGCGAGCGGGCCGTCACGCTGTTCCTGCTGATCGCCCTCACGGGCGCCGGCTTCTACGCCTTCCAGAGGCTCGGGCGCGGCGAGGACCCCGCCTTCACGGTCAAGACGATGGCGGTCTCGGCGGCCTGGCCGGGCGCCACCACCGACGAGATGCAGCGGCAGGTCGCCGACCCCCTGGAGAAGCGCCTGCAGGAGCTCGTCTACTACGACCGCGTCGAGACCACGGTCCGGCCCGGCCTGATGCTCATGAAGGTGTTCTTCAGGGACAACATGCCGCCGGCCAGGCTGCAGTCGGAGTTCTACCAGGCGCGCAAGAAGCTCTCGGACCAGGCCTCCGGCCTACCCCGCGGCGTGCTCGGGCCGCTGTTCAACGACGAGTTCTCGGACATTTACTTCGCGCTCTACGCGCTTCAGGCGAAGGACCTGCCGCACCGCAGCCTCGTGATGCGCGCCGAGGACCTGCGCCAGCGCCTGCTGCGCGTGCCGGGCGTCGAGAAGATCAACATCCTGGGCGAGCAGGCCCAGAAGATCTTCGTCGAGATCTCCTATCAGCGCCTCGCGACGCTGGGCATCACGGGCCAGCAGCTCCTGGCCTCGCTCGCCAACCAGAACGACGTCACCCCGGCGGGCTTCGTCGAGGCAGCGGGCCCGCGCGTCTACCTCCGGCTCGACGGCGCCATCGACGGGCTCGAGGCGATCCGCAACCTGCCCGTGGCGGCGGGCGACCGCAGCCTGAAGCTCGGCGACATCGCCGAGGTCCGGCGCGGCTACGAGGACCCGAAGACCTTCGCGATCCGCAACGACGGCGAGCCGGCCCTGATGCTCGGCCTCGTGATGAAGCCCGGCTTCGACGGCCTCAAGCTCGGGCAGGCGCTGAACGCCGAGGAGGTGGCGATCCACCACGAGACGCCGACCGGCATCACGTTCACGAAGATCACCGACCAGGCCAGGGTCATCGACGACGCCATCCGCGAGTTCATGGTGAAGTTCTTCACCGCGCTCGGCGTGGTCATCGTCGTGAGCCTCGTGGCGCTCGGCTTCCGGGTCGGCATCGTGGTGGCGCTGGCGGTGCCGCTCACCCTGTCGGCCGTGTTCGTGGTGATGCTGGTCACCGGCCGCGACTTCGACCGCATCACGCTCGGTGCGCTCATCATCTCGCTCGGCCTGCTCGTGGACGACGCGATCATCGCCATCGAGATGATGGTCGTGCGCATGGAGGAGGGCGCCGACCGGGTCTCGGCGGCGACCTACGCCTGGAGCGCCACCGCCGCGCCGATGCTGACCGGCACGCTGGTGACCATCGCGGGCTTCCTGCCGGTGGGCTTCGCGGCCTCTACGGCGGGCGAGTACGCCGGCAACATCTTCTGGGTGGTGTCCTTCTCGCTGCTCGTCTCCTGGATCGTGGCCGTGACCTTCACGCCGTATCTCGGCGTGAAGCTGCTGCCGAACATCAAGCGCGTGGAAGGCGGGCACGACGCGATCTACGCGACGCCGAACTACCAGCGCCTGCGCCGGATCGTGCGGCTCTCCGTCGACCACAAGTGGATCGCGGCCGGCGTCACCGTGGTGCTGTTTTCGGGCGCGGTGGCCGCCATGGGCCGGGTCGAGCAGCAGTTCTTCCCGAATTCCGAGCGGGCCGAGCTCATCGTCGAGGTGACGCTGCCGGCGGGCTCGGCCTTCGCGACCACCGAGGCCACGGTGAAGTCGGTCGAGGCGGCGGTGCGCGCGCTGCCGGAGGCGCGCGAGATCACGAGCTACATCGGCCAGGGCATGCCGCGCTTCGTGCTCTCCTTCGATCCCGAGCTGCCCGACCCCGCCTTCGCGCAGATCGTCGTGCAGACGGCGGATTCCCACGCCCGCGACGCGTTGCGCGGGAAGGTGCGCCGGCTCGTCGACGAGGGCCGCTTCCCCGAGGCGCGCGTGCGCGTCCTGCAGATCGTGTTCGGGCCGCCCGTGCGCTTCCCCGTCGCCTTCCGGGTGGTCGGGCCCGACCTCGACGTCATCCGCGGCATCGCCGCCGAGGTCGCCGACGCGATGGCCTCGAACCCGAACATGCGCATGGTCCACCGCGACTGGGGCGACAGGACCCCGAACCTGCGCCTCGTCCTCGACCAGGAGCGGCTGCGCCTGATCGGCCTGACCCCGAAGGAGGCCGGCCAGCAGCTGCAGAGCTACCTCAACGGGACGCCCGCGACCCAGGTGCGCGAGAACCTGCGCTCGGTCGATGTCCTGCTGCGCAGCCCCGGCCCGGAGCGGCGCTCGCTCGGCGACATCGGCGACCTCACGCTGGCCACGCGGGACGGGCGCCAGGTGCCCGTGTCCCAGGTCGCTCGCCTGGAGAGCCGCAGCGAGGACGCGGTGCTCAAGCGCTACAATCGCGAGACCTACATCCGCGTGCAGGGCGACGTGCTCGACGGCAAACAGCCGCCGGACGTCCACGCCCAGGTCGCGCCGCTCCTCGAGCCGATCCGGGCGAAGCTGCCGCCGGGCTACCGCATCGACGCGGCGGGCGCCGTGGAGGAGAGCGCCAAGGCGATGAAGTCCCTGTTCGCGGTCTTCCCGATCATGCTGATCGTGACGCTCACCGTGATCATGATCCAGGTGCGCTCGTTCGCGACGATGTTCATGGTGTTCGCCACCGCCCCGCTCGGGTTGGTGGGCGCCGCCCCGACCCTGCTGATCTTCCACCAGCCCTTCGGCTTCAACGCGATCCTCGGCCTGATCGCGCTGTCGGGCATCCTGATGCGCAACACCCTGATCCTCGTCGACCAGATCCACCACGACCGGGCGGCGGGCCTGTCGGACTACGACGCCATCGTCGAGTCGACGGTGCGGCGGGCCCGTCCCGTCATCCTGACGGCGGCGGCCGCGATGCTGGCCTTCATCCCGCTCACCCACTCGGTGTTCTGGGGGGCGCTGGCCTACGTGCTGATCGGCGGCGTCGGGGTCGGCACGCTTCTGACGCTCCTGTTCCTGCCGGCCCTCTACGCCCTCTGGTTCCGGGTCGCGCGGGAGCCGAGGCCGCAGGCCGCCGCGTCCGGGACCGGCCCGCTGCCGGTGCCGGCCGAGTCCTGAGGTCCGCGGGCCCGGGTGCGGTCCTTCTTTAGATGACAGGATGCATCTATATATAGTGCTGGTGAAGTTCGCGGGGTTCAGCCATGCCGAGAGTGTCGCAGGAGCAGGCCAGGCTCAACCGTCAGCGCGTGGTCGAGGTCGCCGCGGCCCTGTTCCGCGAGCGCGGCCTCCACGGCGTCGGCGTCGCGGACATCATGGCCTCCGCGGGCCTGACCCATGGCGGCTTCTACGGGCAGTTCGCCAACAAGGACGCCCTGGCGGCCGAGGCCTTCGATGCGGCCATCGCCGAGGACCGGCGCGGCGCCGTGGACACCATCCTCGCCAACTACCTCTCGGTCGGACACGTCCGGTCGCCCGGCAAGGGATGTCCCCTCGCGGCCCTGGCCAACGACGTCTCGCGCGAGCCCCCCGGCAGCCCGGTCCGGAGCCGGTTCACCCGCGGCGTCGAGGGGCTGGCCGCGATCCTCGCGAACCTGACCCCGAAGGCCTCCCGGGAGCGGCGCCGGCAGCGCTCGCTCGCGACGCTCTCGACGCTCGTCGGAGCGGTCGTCCTCGCCCGGGCCGTCAACGACGAGGCGCTGGCGGACGAACTGATCCAGGCGGCGCATGCCGCGGTCGCCCCGTAGGCGATCCGGGGGCCGGCGCGCTTCGCCGTCCCGAGCGAAGACGGATCGCAACAGTCATCTGCAGGCCTCCGCGCCGTTCGACGGATCCGGACGCGGTCGGGCTCGTCCCTCGCATCACCCCGGCGGTCGATCGCCGCGATGCCCGGCCCATGTCGCGACGTCCGGATTGCGGGCGGCATCAAAATAGATTACGTACAACATCAAATAGACCGGTGTTCGGATCGGCGCTGCCGATTCCCGGCGACCCGCGGCTCCCCACGGGGACGCCCTTCGGCAATCTCCCGAGCGAGGTACACGGATGGCTGACGAAGCGCTCTCGCACGGGCAGGCGCCGCCACGGAGGCGGATCGTCCAGTGGGACGACCCCCGCACCACCGCCGCGGCGGGACAGGGCCTCGCGGGCATCGATTTCCTGCGCGCGCTCATCGCGGGGGAGATCCCGCCGCCGCCGGTGATCCAGCTGCTCGGGATCGAGTTCGTCTCGGTCGATCTGGGCACGGCCAGCATGCGCATGCCGGCCGCGGAGTATCTCTTCAACCCGCTGGGATCCGTGCACGGCGGCTCCCTCGCCACGCTCCTCGACAGCGTCATGGGGTGTGCCGTGCATTCCACCCTGCCGCTCGGACGCGGCTACACGACGCTCGAGTTCAAGGTGAACTTCCTGCGGGCGGCCACCGAGCGGTCCGGCCTGCTGAGTGCCGTCGGCCAGGTCGTCCACGCCGGCCGTCAGCAGGCGGTGGCCGAAGCCCGCCTGAGCGACGCGTCCGGCCGCCTGCTGGCGACCGCGAGCACCACCTGCCTCCTGTTCGATCTGCCGGGCGCGCGTCCGTCTCCCGCCGCCGGCTGACCGGGCACGACGCGGCCGCCCGCCCGCTCAGGCGAGGAGCGCCCGTGACGTCACGCGGGATCCTGGGTGGGCTGATCCAGCTCCGCATCGGCGGCGGCCAGGGCATCGCGCCGGCCATCGGGCCGTCCTGCCCGCCGGTCATGACATCGTGAGGGCTCTGCCATGGATATTCGCACGCGCCGCCTGCTCGAAGCGCCCCTCGTGCCGACCCTGGCGCGGATGGCCGCGCCGAACGTCGTGGTGATGCTGGTCCAGACCTCGATCGGCCTGATCGAGACGTACTTCGTCGCGGGCCTCGGCACCGACGCACTGGCCGGCATGGCCCTCGTCTTCCCGGTGGTGATGCTCGTCCAGATGCTCTCCGCCGGCGGCATGGGCGGCGGCATCCAGTCGGCGGTCTCGCGCGCGCTGGGCGCCGGGCGGCAGGCGGAGGCCGGGCTCCTCGCCTGGCATGCGGCGGCGCTCGGCCTGGGCCTCGGTGTCGCGACGAGCCTCCTCGCGCTGCCCCTCGGACCCTCCCTCTACGCGCTGATGGGCGGGACCGGCGGCTCGCTCCGGGCCGCGACCGCCTACGCGAACGTCGTCTTCGGCGGAGCGATCCTGATCTGGCTGTTCAACGCGCTGGCGGCGGTGATCCGCGGCACCGGCAACATGGCGCTCCCGGCCATCGTCACCTGCGTCGGGGCCGTGGTGCTGATCCCGCTCTCGCCTGCGCTGATCCTCGGCTGGGGGCCGCTCCCCGCGCTCGGAGTCGTGGGGGGCGGCGTCGCGTTCGCGGCCTATTACGCCGCGGGCTCCGCGGTCTTCGCCGCCTACCTCTGGTCTGGGCGCGGTGTCCTGCAGCCGAGCCGCCGTCCGCCCCGGCTGGCCTGGGGACCGTCCCGCGAGATCCTGCGGATCGGCCTGCTCTCCGGCATCGCCAGCATGACCTCGAACGTCACGGTCATCGCCGCGACGGGGTTCGTCGGCACGGCCGGGCCCGCGGCCGTGGCCGGATACGGCACCGGCGCGCGCCTCGAATACCTCCTGGTCCCCCTCGTCTTCGGCCTCGGCTCGCCCATCGCCGCCGTCGTGGGCACGGCCCTCGGCGCCGGCAACCCGGCCCGCGCCCGCCAGGCCGCCCTGACCGGCGCCGTCGCGGCGGGCGTCCTGACGGAGGCCATCGGGCTCCTCGCCGCCCTGCATCCCGCCGGGTGGCTCGGGCTGTTCGGGACGGATCCGGCGATGCTCGCCACGGGCTCGTCCTACCTGCGCATCGTCGGCCCATTCTACGGGTTCTTCGGGTTCGGGCTGGCCCTCTACTTCGCCGCTCAGGGCGCCGGCCGCGTCGGCTGGCCGCTGGCCGCCAGCCTGCTCCGGATGGGGGTGGCGCTCGGCGGTGCCTGGATCGCGTCGGTGCTCGGCTCGGGGCCGGCCGGGATGTTCCTCGCCCTGGCGGCCGGGCTCGTCACCATGGGCCTCGTCAACGGCATCGCCTTCGGCACGGGACGGATGTTCCGGATCGCGCCCGCGCCCAACCTGTCCGCGGCGCCGAACGCCCTCGCATCGTCCCCGTCCTGAGCCGAGGACGGCCGACCCTCCGACCGGACCTTCGACGCTCCGGCCCGCCGATATCGCGCCGCCTCTCCAGCCAGCGCGATGGGCGGTCTCCGCTTGCCCATTTAAATTACGATCGTAATATATCTACGACGGGCGCTCCGGCGCCGCAACGTAGGAGGATTCCATGACCCGAAGCATCACCCGGACAGCCCTCGTGACCGGCGCGACGTCCGGCATTGGGCTCGAGACCGCGAAGGCCCTGCGGGCGGCAGGGTACCGCGTCTTCGGCACGAGCCGGAAGCCGGCCCCCGATGCGGGCAGCGGGGTCGGGATGCTGGTCTGCGACATCACCGACGACGCCTCCGTTGCGGATGCGGTCGAAGCGGTGGTCCGCGAGACCGGGCGGATCGACCTCCTGGTCAACAATGCCGGCTTCGGCATCAGCGGCGCCGCCGAGGAATCGTCCGTCGCGCAGGCTCAGGCCCTGTTCGACGTGAACCTGTTCGGCATCGTCCGCACGGCCCGTGCGGTCCTCCCCGTCATGCGCTCGCAGAAGGGGGGCCGCATCATCAACATCAGCTCGGTGCTGGGGCTCATCCCGGCCCCGTTCATGGCGCTGTACGGCGCGAGCAAGCATGCCGTCGAAGGCTACTCGGAGTCGCTCGATCACGAGGTTCGCGGGCAGGGCATCCGCGTCGTGCTCGTCGAGCCGGCCTACACGCGGACGGCCTTCGACCGGAACATGATCCAATCAGACGCGCCGCTTCCGATCTACGAGGCGGACCGCACCGGCCGGGCCCGCTTCCTGACCGACGCCATGAAGACCGCGGATACCCCCGAGGTCGTCGCCAAGGTGGTCGTGACGGCCGCGACCGCGGCGGTCCCGAAACTGCGCTACACCGCGGGGCCGAAGGCCCGGCAGGTCAGCCTCCTGCGCCGGTTCGTGCCCGCGAGCGCCTTCGACAGGAGCTTTCGCAAGGACATCGGCCTCCCCCGGATCCCGTGACCGGACTCCGCCTCGCGACGGAACGGCTCGTGGTATCCGGATAAGCGCCCACGCGTCTCACGGAGCCGTTGGCAGGCTATGCCGCCTGCCAACGGCCCCCTTCAGAGGCCCCGCCTCAGCTGCACCCCGTCGTGCTGCCGCAGGTGTCGCACTTCAGGCAGGTGCCGTTGCGGACCAGCGTGAAGTTCGCGCATTCCGGACATGCCTCGCCGACGTAGCCCTTCATCTTCGCCTCCGCGCGGCGGTCCGCGACGGTGCGCTCGGCCTTTTCGGGCCGGGCGAAGGGCAGGGTGTCGGCGACGCTCTCGGGCGCGGGTTCTGCGAGCATCTCGGCCTGCCCTGCGGGCAGGGCCTCGGCCTTCAGCGCCGTGGCGCCCCGCATGGCGTGGACCACGCCGCCGGCCGGCGCGGCGGGCATCGTTCCGCCCGGGCCGCCCTGGATCAGGGTGAGCCGGTCGGCCGAGCCGCGCAGCAGGCCGCGGGAGACCACGTTCGCCACCGCGGCGCCGGCCTTGCCCTCGTCGCGCCGGTCCTGGCCGACGCCGCCACCCAGCACGGTGTTGCCGATCTCGGACGGGTCGACGTGGGCGAGGTCCATGCGGGCGAGGTAGGAGATCGCGAGCTCGCGGAACACGTAGTCGAGGATCGAGGTCGCGTTCTTGATGGCGTCGTTGCCCTGCACGAAGCCCGCCGGCTCGAAGCGGGTGAAGGTGAAGGCCTCGACGTACTCCTCCAGCGGCACGCCGTACTGCAGGCCCAGCGAGATCGCGATGGCGAAGTTGTTCATCAGGCTCCGGAAGGCGGCGCCCTCCTTGTGCATGTCGATGAAGATCTCGCCGAGGCGCCCGTCGTCGTACTCGCCGGTGCGGAGATACACCTTGTGGCCGCCCACCACCGCCTTCTGCGTGTAGCCCTTGCGCCGGTGCGGCAGCTTCTCGCGGGAGCGGATGCGCTCGACGCGCTCGATCACCCGCTCGACGATCCGCTCCGCGAGCTGCGTCGCCTTGGCGGCGGCCGGCGCCTGGATCACCGCCTCGATCGCGTCGTCCTCGTCCTCCTCGTCGCTGATCAGGGCGGCGTTGAGGGGCTGGGAGAGCTTCGAGCCGTCGCGGTAGAGGGCGTTCGCCTTGAGGGCGAGGCGCCAGGACAGCTTGTAGGCCTCCTTGCAATCCTCGACGGTGGCGTCGTTGGGCATGTTGATGGTCTTGGAGATCGCCCCCGAGATGAAGGGCTGCGCCGCCGCCATCATGCGGATGTGGCTCTCGACCGAGAGGTAGCGCTTGCCGATGCGCCCGCAGGGGTTCGCGCAGTCGAACACCGCGTAGTGCCCGGTCTTCAGGTGCGGCGCGCCCTCCAGCGTCATCGCCCCGCAGACGTGGGTGTTGGCGGCCTCGATGTCCCGCCGGCTGAAGCCGAGGAACGGCAGGAGCTCGAAGGTCGGGTCGGCGAGCCTGTCCGCCGGCACCTTGAGGGCGCCCTTCAGGAAGTCGTCGCCGAGGGTCCAGCGGTTGAACACGAACTTGATGTCGAAGGCCGACTTCAGGCCCGCCTCGACGGCCGCGATCTTCTCGTCCGTGAAGCCCTTGGCGCGCAGGCTGCCGGGGTTGATCGCGGGCGCCTGGCCCATCGAGCCGTGGCCCACCGCGTAGGCCTCGATCTCGGCGATCTCGGATTCGCGGTAGCCGAGGCTGCGCAGCGCGTCCGGCACGGCGCGGTTGATGATCTTGAAGTAGCCGCCGCCGGCGAGCTTCTTGAACTTCACCAGCGCGAAGTCGGGCTCGATGCCGGTGGTGTCGCAATCCATCACGAGGCCGATCGTGCCGGTCGGCGCGATCACGGTGGCCTGGGCGTTGCGGTAGCCGTGCTCCTCGCCGAGCTGCAGGGCCCGGTCCCAGGCCGCCATGGCGTGGGCGCCGAGATCGGCCTGCGGGATGTTGGCGAGGTCGAGCGGCACGGGGTCGATGCTCAGAAACTCGAAGCTCCCGGCCTCGCCGTGGGCGGCGCGGCGGTGGTTGCGGATCACCCGCAGCATCGCGTCGGCGTTCTCGGCGTATTCCGGGAAGGGCCCGAGCTCGGCCGCCATCTCGGCGGAGGTGGCGTAGGCCACGCCCGTCATGATCGCGGTGAGCGCGCCGGCCAGCGCCCGGCCTTCCCGGGAGTCGTAGGGCAGGCCCATGGTCATCAAGAGGCCGCCGATGTTGGCGTAGCCGAGGCCGAGCGTCCGGTAGCGGTAGGACAGCTCGGCGATCTCCTTCGAGGGGAACTGCGCCATCAGCACCGAGATCTCGAGCACCACCGTCCAGAGGCGGTTGAGGTGCTCGTAGGCCTCCACGTCGAAGCGCTTCGTCGTGCGGTCGTAGAGGGTCAGCAGGTTCGTGGAGGCGAGGTTGCAGGCCGTGTCGTCGAGGAACATGTACTCGGAGCACGGGTTCGAGGCCCGGATCCGCCCGCCCGCCGGGCAGGTGTGCCAGTCGTTCATCGTGGTGTTGAAGTGCAGGCCCGGATCCGCCGAGGCCCAGGCGGCCTCGCCGATCCGCTCCCAGAGGTCGCGGGCGGGGATCGTCTTGGCGACCTTGTCGCTGGTGCGCGCCTTGAGGTGCCAGTCCGCCCCCGCGTCCACCGCCCGCAGGAAGTCGTCGGTCAGCGAGACCGAGTTGTTGGAGTTCTGGCCCGCCACCGTCAGGTAGGCCTCCGAATCCCAGTCGGTGTCGAAGACCGGGAACTCGATCTTGGTGAAGCCCTGGCGGGCGAACTGCATCACGCGCTTGATGTAGGCGTCCGGCACCATCGCCTTGCGGGCGGCCCTGACCTCGCGCTTGAGGGCGGGATTGCGCTCGGGGTCGAAGCAGGCGTCGCCTTCGGCCTCGCACTGGGTGCAGGCCTTCATCACGGCGCCGAGGTGCTTGGCGACGACCTTGGAGCCCGTCACCAGCGCGGCGACCTTCTGCTCCTCCTTCACCTTCCAGTCGATGAAGGCCTCGATGTCCGGGTGGTCGATATCGACGATCACCATCTTGGCGGCGCGCCGCGTGGTGCCGCCCGACTTGATGGCGCCGGCCGCCCGGTCGCCGATCTTGAGGAAGCTCATCAGGCCCGACGACTTGCCGCCGCCGCCGAGCTTCTCGTTCTCCCCGCGCAGGGCGGAGAAGTTCGAGCCGGTGCCCGAGCCGTACTTGAACAGGCGCGCCTCGCGGACCCACAGGTCCATGATGCCGCCCTCGTTCACGAGGTCGTCGGCGACCGACTGGATGAAGCAGGCATGCGGCTGCGGGTGCTCGTAGGCCGAGGCCGAGCGGGTCAGCGTGCCGGTCCGGTAGTCGCAGTAATAGTGGCCCTGGCCCGGCCCATCGATGCCGTAGGCCCAGTGCAGGCCGGTGTTGAACCATTGCGGCGAGTTCGGCGCCACCATCTGGCGGGCGAGCATGTAGCGCAGCTCGTCCATGAAGGCCTGCGCGTCGTCCTCCGAGGTGAAGTAGCCGCCCTTCCAGCCCCAGTAGGTCCAGCAGCCGGCAAGGCGATCGAACACCTGCGCGGCCGTGGTCTCCGAGCCGGTGCGGTCCTCCTCGGGCAGCTCGGCCAGCGCGGCCTCGTCCGGCACCGAGCGCCACAGGAAGCTCGGCACGTCGTTCTCCTCGACGCGCTTGAGGCGCGCCGGCACGCCGGCCTTGCGGAAGTACTTCTGGGCCAGCACGTCGCTCGCGACCTGGCTCCAGCTCTCGGGCACCTCGATGCCGTCGAGCCGGAACACCACCGAGCCGTCGGGGTTGCGGATCTCGCTCAGGGTCTTGCGGAAGGCGATCGCCGCATAGGGAGACTGCCCGGCCGTGGTGTAGCGACGCTCGAACCGCATGAAACACACCTCTCCCGACGAGGCGCGATGCGCCTCGGCCCGCGGCACTGCGCGGGGCATGGACCCGTTCCGGGGCAGCGATCCCGCCCGCACGAACGATGCGGCCCGGACCGTGGACATGACGTGAGGATTCCGCGGAGCCCCGCCCATCCCTGAGCCGCCGACCGCCGAACCATGACCCGAACCTTAACGCTCGGGCCCCCTCTGCGTCAACAACTGGTGTGCGCCGGCTATGTTCCTGACTAGATGTTGTGTCCTGAGGGGAAAACCTGTGGATATCTCCGGCGCCCGCGTAAGTGCGCTTTCGGCCTCAGGGATTCACGGCGGAAAATTTTTGCGTCCACAGCCTGAAATTGCGTTGGCCCGCTTGGCTGGCGCGCGCGACCGCGAGAAAACCCCGGCGTTGCGCCCGCGCGACACCTGGGAACCTTCAGCGGAGCGGAATCCTATTGCGTTTTTGGTGATGGGGATCGACCATCGAGCCCTGGGCACGATGCGGGGACGGGTCATGGCCGGCACGGAGATCTCAGGGGATCTGCGCGAGGCGATCGAGGCCGTCGTCCGCGGGGAGCTCGGCCGCTTCGGCGTCGAGCGCGTCGATGTCGCGGCGGTCGAGGACACCTCCGGCGACCCGGCCCTCCTGGTTTCGGTCCATTACGGCGCCCCCGATGCCGAGCCCGATCCGCAGGTCGCGGCCGGCACGATCACGAAGCTCAACGATCGGCTCTTCGCGCTGAAGGAGCGCCGCTTCGCCCACATCGCCCACCGCGTGCCGGAGAGGGCTCCGCGCCTCCGCGCAGCTGGCCACGCGGGGCGATGAGCGACGATCTCCTCGTGACCGCCCGTCGCCTTGCGCGGGCCGGAGCCGGCAAGCCGAAGCAGTCGGATCTCAAGCGGGCGATCAGCACCGCCTACTATGCGCTGTTCCACGGTGTCGCGAAGGACGGGGCGGACCGGCTGGTCGGCGCGGGGCCGAACCGGGCCGCGATCGCCTGGCGCCACGCCTACCGGGCGCTCAACCATGGCGAGGCGCGCAGGGCCTGCGAGAAACTCCGTCCCATGGGGTTTCCCGCCGATCTGATCGTCGTCGGCGATGCCTTCCGCACCTTGCAGGAGCAGCGGCACAATGCCGACTACGATCCGCTGCACCGGGTGACGCGTGCCGACGCCCTCGCCGCGATCGCGACGGCCGACGCGGCGCTGAAGAGCCTGCGTCGGGCGGCTCCGCGGGAGCGGGTCGCCTTCGCGGTGCAACTCCTGCTCAGGCAGCGTCCCGGGTGACACGACACCCCGGGGCGCCCCGCCTGCGACCCGAGCCCGCGCGGCCCGCGGCTGGACAGGAGCGGCGGCCCTCCCCATAACCGCCCACGCGAGGACGGCCGGCAGGGACGGCCGGGAAGGACTGCGATGGCGCTCAAGGACACGCTGCTGCGCATCTTCACGTGGTGGAACGGGCAGACGATGTCGCTCGCCTTCTACACCGCGCGGAACGGGCAGTTCGTCGGCACGGACGAGCTCGGCAACACCTATTACCGGGCTCAGGGGCCGCTCATCGACGCCTCGGTCGGCTCCGAGCGCCGCTGGGTGGTCTACAACGGCTACGCCGACGCCTCGAAAGTGCCGCCCGGCTGGCGCGGCTGGCTCTGCCACAATGTCGACGTCCCGCCGAGCGAGGAGGCCTACAGCCCCCGCGAGTGGCAGAAGCCCCACGTGGAGAACCAGACCGGCTCGCCCGACGCCTACCGGCCGAAGGGCTCGCAGCTCTCCTGGGGGGCGCGCCCGGCCGCCACCGGCGACTACGTGCCCTGGACCCCGGGCGAGTAGGCGCCGCCCTCATTCCACCACCGTTCGGGTGTTGAAGGCCGGGACGTTGGAGACTTCCGGCGCGCCGCGCATCGGCGCCGCGCGCCCGACCGAGAGGGCGTCCCGCCTTGAGCCGCAATCCCGCCCGCGCCCCGCTCCGGTCCGCCGCCCTCGCCGCGGCCGCTCTCCTGAGCGGGCTGACCGCGCTGCCGGCCCAGGCCGACAAGATCAAGAACCCCACCGCAGTGTTCTCGGGCCTCGACAAGATCACCGGCCGCATCGTCTCCTTCGAGGTGGCGGTGGACGAGACGGTGCAGTTCGGCGCCCTGCAGCTCACCCCGCGGGTCTGCTATACGCGACCCCCCACCGAGAGCGCCAAGACCACGGCCTTCCTGGAGGTCGACGAGGTCACCCTCGAGAACAAGTACCGGCGCATCTTCACGGGGTGGATGTTCGCCGCGAGCCCCGGCCTCCACGCCATCGAGCACCCGATCTACGACGTCTGGCTCGTCGACTGTAAGGGCGGCAGCGAGATCACCGTCGAGGCCAAGGAGCAGGAGGACGTGCCCGCGATGGCCGCCAAGCCCGAGGGGCGCAAGCGCGGCAACCGCGGCGACAAGGACCCGACCCGCACGGCCCAGCAGGTCAACTCGGCCGGCCAAGTGGACGTGGAGGCGCCCCGCGGCGTGCCCGTGCAGCCCCGCCAGAAGCCCTCGCGCAAGTTCTTCCCCTCGAACGAGGGCCCGGCGCCGGCCCCCCCGCCGCCGCCCCAGCCGCAGGGGCTGTTCGACGCCCTGTTCCGCTGAGGATCCGGATCGCGGATTCCGACTAGGCCCGCCCGTCAGCCCCGCGCGACGGCGATGACCCCGCTGTCGAGCAGCGCGAAGCGGATTCCGGCCCGCCGCAGCGCGCCCACCGCCGCGTGGTGCGAGCGGCCGAGGACGGCGTCCTCCTCCAGGCGACGGATCGTCGAGAACGAGATGCCGCTCGCCGCCGCGAGGTCCTGCATCGACCAGCCGACGAGTGCCCGCGCGGCCCGCAGGTGGCGTCCCGACACCGCCTGCTCCAGCCCCTGGCGCAGCGCGCCGGACACCGCACCGCCCGCCACCGCGGGGGCGGCCTCGGCCGGCCCGTTGACGATGATCCAGTCCCGGGTGCGGCCCTGCTCGCGCACCGGCACGTAGTAGGCGCGCAGCCGGCGGGCGCCGCCCTCCGCCAGGACGATGCTCGGCGTCACGACGAAGGGCCTGTCGGCGGCGATCAGGGCGCCGAACGTGTCGTGCCAGTGCCGGCGCTCCGGGGGCACGATGGCCTGCGCGATGTCCTCGGTGAGGTCCAGGCGAGGGCGGCCGGTGAGCTCGACCAGCTCGGGGCTGGGCTGGAACCGGATCAGGTCGGCGGGCGCGAAGGACTGCGCCGTGAACCAAGTCTGGGTCGCCTCGAACAGCGCGCGGCGGGCCCTCGCCTCCGCCTGGCGGACCCGCGCGAGCCCTTCCGTCTCCGTGACGTCGAGGAGGGTGCCCGCCGCGGCCCGGGGCCGTCCGTCCGGCGCGACGTAGAGCTCCGTCCGGCTGGACAGGAGCCGCTGCGACCCGTCGGGGCGGAGGACGCGCACGACGGTCTGGCTCCCGAGCGGCTCGCCCTGGCGGATCTGCTGGGGGCTGTCGAGAACGGCGCGGTCCTGCGGATGGAGGCGGGTGAGCAGCGCCTGGTAGCTCGGCACCACGTCGCCCGGCTCCAGCCCGAGGAGCTGGTACAGGCCGAGGGACCAGGTCTGCTCGTCCGACGCGAAGGTCCAGCTCCAGGTGCCGATCAGGCCGAGCCCCTCGATCAGGCGCAGCGAGGCCTGCGACGAGAAGGCGATACCGGCTCCGTCGAGCAGGGAGCCAGCGGTTCGTGGGCTCACGCAACGGCCTCCGCTTGCCGGTACGGCTCCGGACCGACGGGTGACGGACTGTCCTCGACGCATACCGGAAGTCGTCGCGGCGATCCAATCGAGCCCGGGCCCGCCCGTCAGGGCGCGGCGCCCAGGGCTTCGAGCGCCTCGGCCCCCGAGGCGGGGCGGGGCCAGGCCGCCCAGTCCCCCCGGTGCCCCAGGGCGTCGGCCAGCAGCCGCTTGTAGACGTGGCGCGGCACCTCGCGGGCGCCGAACTGGGCGAGGTGCTCCGTGACGAACTGGGTGTCGGCGAGGCGGTAGCCGCCGCGCCGCAGCCGGGCCATCAGGTGCACGAGGGCGACCTTCGAGGCGTCGCGGACCTCGTGGAACATGCTCTCGCCGAAGAAGGCCGCGCCGAGGGAGACGCCGTAGAGCCCGCCGACGAGCCGCCCCTCGGCGTAGACCTCCACCGTGTGGGCGTGGCCCTGGTCGAACAGGGCGCCGTAGAGGTCGCGGATGCGGCCGTTGATCCAGGTGCGCTCGCTGTCCCGCCGGGGCGCCGCGCAGCCCGCGATCACGCCGTCGAAGTCGGTGTCGCTGCGGACCTCGAAGGCGTCGGAGCGGACGGTGCGGGCGAGGCGGCGCGAGACCTTGAACCCGTCGAGCGGCAGCAGGCCGCGGGCCCGGGGCTCCACCCAGTAGAGGGTGGGGTCGCTGGCGTCCTCCGCCATCGGAAAGATGCCCGCGGCGTAGGCCTTGAGCAGGATCTCCGGGGTGATCTCCACGCGGGCGCCATCGTGCATGATCCGACAAATCTGGCCCGGCCCGGGTCGGAACGCCAGGGGCCGGGCCGACGAAACGCCGGTGCCCGTCAGGCCTCCAGGCCCTCGGTCTCCAGGAAGTGCTCCAGCCAGTGGATGTCGTAGAGGCCGTTCTGGACGTCGGCGTTGCGCACCAGCGTCCGGAACAGGGGCAGCGTGGTGTCCACCCCGTCCACCACGAACTCGTCGAGCGCCCGGCGCAGCCGCATCAGGCACTCGTTGCGGGTGCGCCCGTGCACGATCAGCTTGCCGATGAGCGAGTCGTAGTTCGGCGGGATGCGGTAGCCCTGGAAGGCGGCGGAATCGACGCGCACGCCGAGGCCGCCCGGGGGGTGGTAGTAGGTGATCTGCCCGGGCGAGGGCCGGAAGGTCGCCGGGTGCTCGGCGTTGATGCGGCACTCGATGGCGTGGCCCTCGACCCGGATGTCCGCCTGCGTCACCGACAGGGTGCCGCCCGCCGCGACCCGGATCTGCTCGTTCACGAGGTCGATGCCGGTGATCATCTCGGTGACGGGATGCTCCACCTGGATGCGGGTGTTCATCTCGATGAAGTAGAACCGCCCGTCCTCGTAGAGGAACTCGACGGTGCCGGCGCCGAGGTAGCCGAGCTCCTTCATGGCGTTGGCGCAGATGCCGCCGATCTCGGCCCGCATCGCCTCGTTGAGGGCCGGCGAGCCGCCCTCCTCCCAGACCTTCTGGTGGCGCCGCTGCAGGGAGCAGTCGCGCTCGGCGAGGTGGACGGCTCCGCCCCGGCCGTCGCCGAGCACCTGCACCTCGATGTGGCGCGGCTTCTCCAGGTACTTCTCGAGGTAGACGGCATCGTCCCCGAAGGCCGCCTTGGCCTCGGTGCGGGCGAGGCTCACCGCCTGCTCCAGCTCGGCCTCGGAGCGGGCCACCTTCATGCCGCGCCCGCCGCCGCCCGAGGCCGCCTTGACGAGGACCGGATAGCCGATCTCGGCCGCGACGCGCCTCGCCTCGTCGGCGTCCTCGATGCCGCCCTCCGAGCCCGGCACGCAGGGGATGCCGAGGCGCTTGGCGGTGCGCTTCGCCTCGATCTTGTCGCCCATCACGCGGATGTGCTCCGCCTTCGGACCGATGAAGCCGATGTTGTGGTGGGCGAGCACCTCGGCGAAGCGGGCGTTCTCCGAGAGGAAGCCGTAGCCCGGATGCACCGCGTCGGCGCCGGTGATCTCGCAGGCGGCGATGATCGAGGGGATGTTGAGGTAGCTCTCGCGGGCGGCGGGGGGGCCGATGCAGACGCTCTCGTCGGCGAGGCGCACGTGCATGGCGTCCGCATCCGCCGTGGAATGGACCGCCACGGTCGCGATCCCGAGCTCCTTGGCGGCCCGCAGGATGCGCAGCGCGATC
This sequence comes from Methylobacterium sp. A54F, assembly GCF_053346035.1. Classification (NCBI taxonomy): domain Bacteria; kingdom Pseudomonadati; phylum Pseudomonadota; class Alphaproteobacteria; order Hyphomicrobiales; family Methylobacteriaceae; genus Methylobacterium; species Methylobacterium sp. A54F. The sequence continues at coordinate 107,039 of NZ_JBKFBF010000015.1, forward strand.
TCGCCGCGGTTGGCGATCAGGATCTTGTCGAACATCGCGCTCACTCGATCACGAGGAGCGGCTCGCCGTATTCGACCGGCTGCCCGTCCTCGACGAAGATCGCCGTCACGGTGCCGGCGCGGGGCGCCACGATCTCGTTGAAGGTCTTCATCGCCTCGACGAGGAGCACCTTGTCGCCGGCCGCGACCTGGGAGCCGATGTCCACGAAGGCCTTGGCGTCCGGCGAGGGCCGCAGGTAGGCGGTGCCGACCATGGGGGAGGGGACCGCGCCGGGGTGGCCGGCGCCCGCCTTCGCGGCGGGGGCCGCCCCCGGCATCGCGACGGGCGCCACCGGGGCGGGGGCCGCCACGGCCGCGACGGGGGCGGGCCCCGCGACCTGGACGGTCACGGGCTCGATCCGGCGGACGACGCGGATGCGCAGGTCCCCCTTCTCGACCTCGATCTCGGAGAGGCCGGTCTCGGTGACCAGCAGGGCGAGTTCGCGCACGAGCTCGGGGTCGATGGGTTCGTGCTTGGGCATCGGATCCGTCTTCACGCAGGCGATTTCTTCTTGCGGGCGATTCTGGGCGTCTCGACGACCTTGAGGGCGACGCTGTCGCGCGCGGCCATCAGGTCGGCGAGGGCGTCGAACCCGAGGGCGTAGCTCCGGGGGCCGAAGCCGCAGATCACGCCCGCGCAGACCGGGGCGATCAGCGAGACGTGCCGGAAGGCCTCGCGGGCATGGACGTTCGAGAGGTGGATCTCGACGGCGAGCGCCCCCGAGCCGCTGATCGCGTCCCGCAGGGCGACCGAGGTGTGGGTGTAGGCGGCCGCGTTGATGAGGATGCCGGCGCCCGACAGCCCCGCCTCCTGCACGAAGCCCACCAGCTCGCCCTCGGCGTTGGTCTGCCGGAACGACAGCTCCAGGCCGCGCCGCCCGGCGCGGGCCCGCAGGTCGGCCTCGATGTCGGCGAGCGTCGCGGTTCCGTAGATCCCGGGCTCGCGCCGACCGAGGAGGTTGAGGTTCGGCCCGTTGAGGACGTGGATCGCGTGCATGGCACCGGAGCATGGAGCGCCCGGCCGGAGCCGGGCCCGTGAGGGGCCGCTCTTAGACGAAGCGCGCCGGGCGCGACAAGAGCGCGCGCCTCAGCCGCCGGGCGTCCTCAGCAGGAGGCATGGCCGCACTGGCGCACGTCGCCGATGGTCTTGCGGATCGGGTCGACGCCGACGGCGCCCGGGATGATCTCGTCGCCGACGATGAAGGCCGGGGTGCCGGAGAGCCCGAGCTTGTCGCCGAGGCCGCGGTTCTCGGCGAGCGCTGCCTTCACCTCGGGGCCCTGCGCGTCCTTCTGCAGCTTGGCGGTGTCGAGGCCCATGTCCTTGGCGACCTGGAGCGCCTTGGCGCCGTTCACCCGGCCCTTCGACTCCAGCAGCTTCTGGTGGAACTCGAACAGCTTGTCGCCCTTGAGCTGCTGCTTGGCCGCTACCGCGATCTGGCTCGCCTCCAGCGATTCCGGGCCGAGGACGGGGAAGTCCTTGATCACGACGCGCAGCTTCGGGTCGCCCTTGATGAGCGCCTGCACGTCGCCCAGCGCCTTGCGGCAGTAGCCGCAATTGTAGTCGAAGAACTCGACCAGGGTGATGTCCCCCTGCGGGTTGCCGGCGACCACGTCGTGCGGGCCGTTGACGAGGGCCTCGTGCGATTCCTTGAGCGCTGCGGCTTGGGCGAGGCGCTGCGTCTCGAGCTGCCGCTTCTCGCCCTCGGCGATGGCCTCCTGCAGGACGTCCGGGTTCTTCACCAGGTAGTCCTTGATGATGGCCTCGATGGCCTGGCGCTGCGCGTCCGTGAACGGCGCCGCCGGCTGCTGCGCCAGCGCCGGCCCCCCGAGGGCGAGGCCGAGGGCCAGGATCGAGATCGGGCGAAACAGGGGCATGCGTCCTCGCGGGGCGCGCGGGGGAGCCGGAGGGGGCTGGCGCGCAGGAAGATTCGGTTATTCGCCGGGTTAGGCGTTTTCGCGGCGCCCGGTCAAATGGCGCCGGCCGGTCGAATCCGCGCATCCGGGCCGCGTTCGACCCGCGCGGGGGCGGCGTGCTAACGAGCCGCCATTCCTCCGGACGTCCCGCGCCCGTCCCTTGCGGCCCCGCGCGGGGCCGGGCCTCCTCCGGACCCTCCAGTGGCCTCCAGGGGCCTCGCCGGCCCCGAACGGACCAACGCCGATGATCGCCATCTCCCGCCGCGCCGCCGCCGTCGCGCCGTTCCTCGCCATGGACGTGATGGCGGCCGCCTCCGCCCGCGAGCGGCGCGGGGAGGGGGTGGTGCGCATGGAGGTCGGCCAGCCCTCGGCGCCCGCCCCCCGCCCGGTGATCGAGGCGGCCCAGCGCGCCCTCGCGGGGGGTCGGGTGCCCTACACCGAGGCGCTCGGCCTGCCGGCGCTCCGCGAGCGCATCGCGCAGGATTACCGCGCCCGCCACGGGGTCTCGGTCGCGCCCGAGCGGGTGGTGATCACCACGGGCTCGTCGGCGGGGTTCGTGCTGGCCTTCATGAGCCTGTTCGACGCGGGCGCCCGGGTGGGGGTGCCGCAGCCCGGCTACCCGGCCTACCGCAGCATCCTGCACGCCCTCGACCTCGTGCCCGCCCCGATGGTGCTGCGGGCCGAGGACCGCTTCGCGCCGACCGCCGCGCTGCTGCGGGCGACCCACGCGGCCGAGGCGCTGGCGGGCGTGCTGGTGATGAGCCCCGCCAACCCCTCCGGCACGGTGATCGTGCCCGAGCGCCTGGGCGAGCTCTGCGGGGCCGCCCGGGACCTCGGCCTGCCCTTCATCTCGGACGAGATCTACCACGGCCTCAGCTACGGCGTGCCGACCGCGACGGCGCTCCGCTACGACCCCGGGGCGATCGTGATCAACTCCTTCTCCAAGTACCACTGCATGACCGGCTGGCGGATCGGCTGGATGGTGGTGCCCGAGCACCTCGTGCGCCCGGTCGAGCGGCTCGCCCAGAACCTCTACATCTCGGCGCCCTACCTCTCGCAGGTGGCCGCGCTCGCGGCCTTCGACGCCACCGAGGAGCTCGACGCCGTGCGCGACGGCTACGCGCGCAACCGCGCCATCCTGCTCGACGCCCTGCCGGGCCTCGGCCTCGGGCGCACCCACCCGGCGGACGGGGCCTTCTACCTCTACGCGGACGTGGCCGGGCTCACGAACGACGCCGTCGCCTTCTGCCGCCGGATGCTCGACGAGGCCGGCGTGGCGGCCACGCCCGGCCTCGACTTCGACCCCGACGCGGGGAGCCACCACGTGCGCTTCTCCTTCGCGGGCTCTGAGGCCGAGTGCCGCGAGGCCGTCGCCCGCCTGTCGACCTGGCTCGGCTGAGGCTCAGGCCGCCGCGGCGACGCACTCCGAGAGCTCGGCCGTCGCGGCCTCGAAGGCCATGAAGGCCGGGGTCGCCGCCTCCCAGTCCGCCGCCCGGATGCGGGCGACGAGGTCGTCCGCGTGCCGCCGCGCCGCGTCGAGCGCTGCCCGGACCGGGGCCGGCCAGGCGGGATCGGCCTCGGGACCTGCGCCGGCGGCCGGCACGGCCGCCTCGAGCCCGACCAGCATCGTGGCGAGGCGCCGCCGCCACGCCGCGCACTCGGCCGGCAGGCCGAGCAGGCGCTCGGCCGTGCCCGTCGCGGGCAGGAGGCTGCGGCTCAGGGCCTCGAGGCCGGTGAGGCTGCCGATGGCGTCTGCGATCTCGGCGCGGGCCTTCTCGGAGCCGGCGGCGATGCGGGCGACGCTCGTGGAGATCTCGCTCGTCGCGTCGAGCTGGCGGTCCATCACCTCGGCCATGGCCCGCATCTCGGCGGCGGCCGTCGCCACGGTGGCGCTCTCCGCCTCGACGCGGGCGCAGGCCCGCACGATCACCTCGGCTCCCGCCGCCACCGCGCCCCGGCTGTGGGCCACCGCGCCCTGCATGCCGGACAGCTCGCCGTGCAGCGCGCCGATGCGGTTGCGGATCTCCTCGGTGGCCCGGGCCGTCTGGGCCGAGAGGGCCTTCACCTCGCCGGCGACGACCGCGAAGCCGCGGCCGGCCTCGCCGGCGCGGGCCGCCTCGATGGTGGCGTTGAGCGCCAGCAGGTTCGTCTGCGCCGAGATGGCCGCGATGGCGCTCGCCATCTCCTCGATCCGCCGCGCGGCCGCCGAGAACCCGTCGAGGCAGCCGTCGATCTCCGCCGTGCGCGCCGCGATCGCGCGGATCCGCTCCTCGGCCTCCCGCATGTCGCCCGCACAGGCGGCGATGCCCTGGCGCGCCCGCTCGGCGGTGTCGGCCGAGGACCGGGAGCGGGCGGCGATCTCGCCCGTGGAGGTCGCGACTTCCTCGGTGGCCGCCGCGATCACGCGGGCCTGATCCGCCACCTGCGCGGCGTCGTGGGTGATCCAGACGATCGAGGTCCCGGCCTCGGAGGCCGCGGCGGACAGCTTCGCCTGCGCCCGCAGGCGGTCCGGATCGGCCTGGGCCGCCGGAAATGAGGTCTCGGAAGCGGGCGCAGGGCCTTGAGCAAGGCCGGGCGGAGCGTCAGGCTCTGAAATCGTCGCGGGTGCTATAGCCGAGGCTACAACTCTGGATTTATTCAATCGTCCGAACATCTCGACCCAATCCCGAATCCGAAGATCCTGAGCCGAAAAAGTCAATCTTCAGTAAAGCATTAGTTTCCGCGACAGTACGGGCGGTCCGGCTCGCCCCGGACGACCGGGGCGAACCGAAGGGCGGGCCTGCGCCCGCCGGATCCTCAATCGCCGGTCAGAGCCGCCTTGGTGCGGGACCACCAGCCGGCCCGCTTCGGGCGGTCGGGGTCGGAGGGCGGGGTCAGGACCACCGCGACCGGCTCGGGCGCGGGGGTCACGGCCTGCGGCGCGCTCACCTCGGCCACGGCCTCCGCGGAGACCGGAAGCTCGACGGCGGTCTCGGCCGGGGCCGGGGCGCGGGGCTCGTCCGCGAGGGCGGCGCTCACCTGCTCGGCGCTCACCGGCTCCTCGGCCGACAGGGCCGCGGCCTCGGCGTCCGCGAAGGCCGGCTCCCCGTTCGCCTCGTCCGCGTCGGACTCGTCCGAGACGGTGGTGGCGTCCTCGTCGCGACCACGGCCCTCCGCGCGGCCGCGGCCGCCCCGGCGGCCCCGGCGGCGGCGGCGGGCCGTGCCCTCGCCGTCCTCGCGGGCCTCGGCGGCCGCGGGCTGGCGCGCCTCGCCGGCCGAGCCGAGGTCGATGGCCCCGGCGTTGAGGGCTTCGAGGAGGGGCGGTCCGGAGGGGAACCCCGCCCAGCTCACCCGGTAGCCGAGCGGCTTCAGCCGCTGCTCCAGGAGGCCCTTGCCCTTGAGGAGCACCAGGGTGCCGTACTTCTGGTAGCCGATCCGCAGGTGGCCGGGCTCGGCCGCCCGCACCGGCCGGCGGCGAGCGCGTCCGCCCCGAGGGCGCCGGCCAGCACCGCGCGGCGGCTCGGCACGGCGGAGGGGAGAAGGGACGCGGCACGGGCGCGAGGATGGGTCGGGTC
>NZ_JBKFBF010000150.1:0-300 GCF_053346035.1 Methylobacterium sp. A54F
TCGTGCCCCCGCCCCCGGTGATCAGGTTGCGGGCGTACTCCTCGGCCTGGGCGGCGCGCTGGTAGATCGCCTTGGGCAACAGCTTGCCGAGCTGCTTGGCGGTCTCGCGCAGCGAGCGGTAGGCGCCGCCCGAGGCGAGCCGGGCGAGGTAGGCCGACATCGCGCCCACGGGAGGGGCGATCGACATGTCGTTGTCGTTGAGGATGACGATCAGGCGCGAGTGCAGGGCGCCGGCGTTGTTCATGGCCTCGTAGGCCATGCCGGCCGACATCGAGCCGTCGCCGATCACCGCGACCATGT
>NZ_JBKFBF010000151.1:0-300 GCF_053346035.1 Methylobacterium sp. A54F
AGATCAGCTTGCCGCGCCAGAACACGTTGATGATCTGGCCGTCCTGGATCGGGGCGAGGTCCACCTCGATCGGGGCGCCGGCCGCGTTCACCGCGGCGTCGGGCGCCATCGAGGCGTCGAACGGCCAGGCGACCGCGCCGGCCCCGACCGCGAGGCCCGCGCCCGTGGCGAGGAAGAAGAAGCCGCGCCGGGTGCCCTCGGCGGGGGCGGCAGCGGTGGTGGCCACGGTGTTCGCCAAGGCTCCAAACTCCAAGCGTGCAAGCGGGCGATCCGCCGCCCCCGCGGGTGCGGAGGCGGGCC
>NZ_JBKFBF010000152.1:0-300 GCF_053346035.1 Methylobacterium sp. A54F
CGTGATGGCGTAGAGCTCGACCATCGCCTCCCGGATATGGCCGTGCCGGTCCGGGTCGAGCCCGTTCGCCTCGGTCATCAGGGCCCCCGCGCCGATCAGGAGGTCGCCGAAGCCCGCCCGGGCGCCGATGCAGGAATGCCGGTGATGGGTGGCGTAGGTGGTGGTGAGGAAGCCGCCCTCCCCGGTCTCGCCCGCCAGGAAGACGCGCCCGTGGGGCACGAACACGTCCTCAAAGATCACCACGCCGGTCGACTGGCCGTAGGTGCCGGAGAACTTCGCGGCGGCCCCGCCGGGGCGGCC
>NZ_JBKFBF010000153.1:0-300 GCF_053346035.1 Methylobacterium sp. A54F
GGGCATCCTAGCGCGACGGCGACGCTCGGGCTGCCCCGCCGAACGCACATCGGCGCCCGTTTCGACAGGTCGCGGCCGCCGCTCAGGCGATGCAGATGCTCGGCACCGCCACGGGCCGGAACAGGTGCGGGCTGACCGCGACGGTGTCGGGATAGGCCGCGAGCCGCGCCTGGAACGCCGGACCGGCGAAGGCGGCCCGGACCCGGGCGACCGACTCCCAGACGGCGTGGTTCAGGAAGACGTTGCTGCCCGCGATGCCGCGATGGAGCTGGGTCGCGATGAAGCCGGGCTGGCGCTTCA
>NZ_JBKFBF010000154.1:0-299 GCF_053346035.1 Methylobacterium sp. A54F
GCTCCGGGCGCGGCTGCACCCCCGGTTGCGAAACCGGTGCCGGCGGCGGCGCCGCGGAGCCGATGGCGAGCCCGCCGGGATCGCGCAGGCCGGCGGGCCGCATGAGCGCCGCGAGCATCTCCTCGATCTCGACCGGCACCCCGGCTTCCTCGATTTCCAGGACGATGAGGGCCAGATCCTCGGCGCCCAGGGCGGCGATCGGGAGATGTTCGCGCAGGTCCTCCGGCGTCAGCCCCCCACGCTGCCGCCCGAGGTCGATGAGACGGTCGAGGACCGCCCGGTCGAGGCCCGGCGTCACC
>NZ_JBKFBF010000155.1:0-299 GCF_053346035.1 Methylobacterium sp. A54F
CGATGATCAGGTAGGCGCCGAGCCCGATCCCCACCGGCGCCAGCACCGGGCCGCCCCAGGTCAACGCCAGCGCCGCGAGGCCGACCGCCAGCGCGGGGCCGAGGGCGAAGAACAGGCGCTGCGCGGCAGCGAGCGCGTCGCCCCGCTTCCAGGCGAGCGTCTGGCCGAAGGGGACGATCAGCAGCAGCGGCACCGCGAGCGGCAGGAAGGTGCTGTTGAAGAAGGGCGGGCCCACCGAGATCTTGTCGCCCGTCAGCATCACGAGGAGCAGCGGGTACAGGGTGCCGACCAGCACCGTG
>NZ_JBKFBF010000156.1:0-299 GCF_053346035.1 Methylobacterium sp. A54F
CGGCCCCGGAATGACGGCGGTGGTGGTTCGGCGTCGATCGGAAATCGGAGCCCGGTGACGGGAATTCGAGTCCTACCGCTCGCGCCAGGCCTTGGCGATCTGCTCGCTCATCGGCTTCGTCAGGTAGCTCATCACCGAGCGCTCGCCGATCTGCAGGAAGGCCACCACGGGCATGCCGGGCACGAGGCGCAGGGGGCCGAGGCGGGCGCGCTGGTCGTCGGGCACCAGGATGCGGGCGGTGTAGAAGCTGATGCCGGTCTTGGGGTCGGTGCTGACATCCGCCGAGACCGGCATCAGCT
>NZ_JBKFBF010000157.1:0-299 GCF_053346035.1 Methylobacterium sp. A54F
GGCGTTCAGGATGAACCCGCCCATCACCAGGGCCGTGAAGGCGTAGGGGCCCAGGATGAAGCCGGCATGCGGCCCGAGGTCCGGCAATCCGAGGGTCATGGCGGGCTCAGAGCGCTTGACCGAGGGGGAGGGCGGCGTCGGGTCCCGGTGCGAGCCCGGTGGCGCCCGCGTCGAGGCGTTCGGCCTCGCGGATCGTCAGGGTGCGGACCCGGCGGCGCAAGATCTCGGTGCGCATGGCGTAGAGGTGGAGCGTCACGCCGAGGAGCGTCGCGGCGGCGATCATCACGAGGAGCGGGTAG
>NZ_JBKFBF010000158.1:0-299 GCF_053346035.1 Methylobacterium sp. A54F
GGGTCGCCGAGCGCCTCGCCGACGCGGTCGGGCCGGAGACGGAGATCGCACCGCTCTACGGCGCGCTGACGCCGGCCGAGCAGGACCGGGCGGGGGCGCCGACGCCGGCCGGCCGCCGCAAGGTCGTGCTGGCCACGAGCATCGCCGAGACCTCGCTCACCATCGAAGGGGTTCGCATCGTCGTGGATTCGGGGCTCGCGCGGGTGCCGGTCTACGAGCCCGGGCGGTCACGAGGCGGGTGAGACCGAGCCCGGGCCTCGCGCGCCTCCGTGGATCAGCGGCGGGGCCGGGCCGGGCGC
>NZ_JBKFBF010000159.1:0-299 GCF_053346035.1 Methylobacterium sp. A54F
CACGGGCATCCGCCTGCCCACCCTGCCGGAGAACTGGCAGGTGCGCGACGTGCAGGTCTTCCCCGCGCACCAGGGGGCCGGCATCGGGGTGGCGATCGAGGCGGTCGACCTCGGCGAGGGCTCGCTCGTCGCCACCCATCGCCGCGGCCTGGGGCAGGGCGGCGGCGCCACGCGCTCCGCCGATGGCGGACCCCTCTACTGGATGGCGGACGGCTCCTCCTACGCGCTGAGCGGCACGGCCGGCGACGCCGCCCTGCAGAAGGCCGCTATGACCCTGGCCTCGATCGCGCCCGCCCACT
>NZ_JBKFBF010000016.1:0-101315 GCF_053346035.1 Methylobacterium sp. A54F
CGCGGGCGCTGCGCAAGGGCACGCCCAACAAGATCATCGCCTACGAGCTGAACATGTGCGAGAGCACCGTGAAGGTGCACGTGCGCAACATCATGAAGAAGCTCAAGGCCAAGAACCGCACCGAGGTCGCCTACCTCACCAACCGGTACTTCGGTTCCGAGGACTAGCCGAACCAACGGTGCGCGAGGCCCCTGCCCCACCCGCCGAGCCCGGACGCCGCAGCCCGCAGAAGAGGCACGCGGCTTCCAGGTCCGGCGCCGGGCAAGGCCCCGACGCCGCCCGGCCTCCGGCCCGCGTTCCGGGGCGTCCGGATGCGCCGGTCCCGGAGCCCCGCGGAGGCGCACGTCCCATGATGCCCTCACCTGCCGCCATCCGCCTTCCCGCGCCGGCCCTCGCCGCCGGCGCCGGCCTCCTGGCCGCGCTCCTCCTGTCCGGCTGCGTCGAGACGGCGGCCCGGCGGGCGCCCGTCTCCCTCGCTGCGCTGCCGCCCGCGAATGCACCTCACGCGGGCGCGCCCGACGCCGCGGGCCGCCCGCCCCTGGTTCCGCCCGCCGCAGCGCCCGGATCCGGGGTGCCCGGCAGCTCGGCGGCGACCTGGCAGATGCCCTGGCAGATCTCCCCGATCACCGGCGGCCGGCGCGAGCGCATCCTCGAGGCCGATGTTCCCGCCACCGGTCCGGTGCGCGGCACCCGGGCCGCCCTCGCCACGGTCGGCCGCCCGCTGCGGGCCGCGGCCGGGCCGAACCGCACGGTGGGGATCTGCCGCGCCACGGTCCAGGGCGCGGCACAGAAGCTCGGCGCCCGGGAGGTGGAGGCGGTCTCGGCGGGGCGCGAGCGCCGCGACGGGCGGGGCCACTACGTCGCCCCCGTCCGCTTCCGCATCACCTACGCGCGGGCGGACCGCTACGAGGTCCGGCTCAGCACCCTCACCTGCATCGTCGACCGCCGCGGCGGGATCGTGAACGCCTTCGTGACCCGGCCCCCGATCCGCCGCAGCCGGCTCGCCGCCAGCCCCGGAACCCGCGCCTCCTGAGGCGGCGTCCCCCGCCGAGGGGACCCTCATCCGTCGAGCGGCCCTGGCCTGCGCGCAGCGCCAGGGCCGCGGCTTGTCCGCTGCGGCGGCCGGTGCGCGTCCCCGGGAATTCTCCAGCCGCGAGCCTGCCGATCCTTCGGGTCCGGGCGGCGTCGGGCTCTCGGGCCGGCCCGCGACCCCGGTCCCCCGCAGGATCAGAACCCGATCGGCCGCAGGCCGGGGGGCAGGAGGAAGCCCGCCGCGTTCGGGCTCCGCGGGCCCTGGCGCGATCCCGCCTGGACGAGGCGCGCCGGCCGCGGGCGCCGGCCGGTCGCCGCGGTGCGATCCGGATCTTCCTCGGCCTCGCGGACCGCGCGGGCCCGGGACCGGTCCCGGGCGGAGCCGCGCTCGGCGGTTTCGGCCGGCGCTCCCCGGACGCGCGTGCCCGCCCGGGGAACGTCCACTCTGGGGGCGTCAGCCCTGGGAACGTCAGCCCTGGAAGCATCCCCCCTGGAAAGCGCCGCCGGCAGGGGCCCGAGGGCCGCGAAGCGCGGCAGCGCCCCCAGCGCCCGGTCGAGGCGCGCGATCTCGTCGGCGAGGGCCGTCCGCTCGGCGCGGCGCTCCGCCGCCGCGTGGGCCTCCGCGCGGGCGGCGTCCTGGGCGGCGGCCGCGGCCACGGCCCGGGTGGTATCCTGGGCCGCCTCCTGCTCGTCGCGCAGGCGCGCCAGGGTGTCGGCGAGGCTCTCCGCCCGCGCGGTCTCCCGGGCGCCGGCCTCGACGGCGGCGTCGACCTTCCGCCGGCTCGCTGCGAGGGCCTGAGCCCGGTCCGCGGCGAGCTCCTCGGCCGCGGCGAGGCGGCGGCCGAGGGCGTCCGCCGCGGCCGCCGCCTCCCGCGCCCGCGCCGCGGCCTGCGTTTTCAGGGCGTCGATCTCGGCGACCAGCGCGGCCCGCTCCGCCGGATCCGGCCCGCGTGCCTCGCCCTGCGCCTGAGGCTCCGCAGCCTGCGGATCCGCCTCCGCAGCGCGCCGTTCCTGCGGCGCTTGCACCGCGGGCTCCGGCACCTGCGGCTCCCGGGGGGGCGGAGCCTGCATGGCGGCCTGCCGCAGCGTCGCGGCCTCGCCGCGCGCCGCCGCGAGCTGGTCGGAGACCGCCCGGCCGTGCCGCTGCTCGGTCTCGAGCTGGAGGCGCAGGGCGGCGATCTCCTGCTCCAGGGTCGGCGTCGGATCCGGGGCGGCCGCCTCGGGGCCGGGCCTGGCCGGCAGGCCCGCGGCCTCGTCCGGGCTTGCGGGGCTGCGGCTCCCGAGCAGCAGGAACCCGATGAGCCCCGAGGTCCCGACGAGCAGCGCGATCCACTTGAGCATAGCCTCGGCCCGCCTCGATCCGGATCCTCTATCCGGACGAGTCTCGATCCCGGGGCGGTCCCTCGCCAGACGCCCAAAGGAGGTAGCCTGGCCGTGGGCGCTCAGGCCTGCGGGCGGGCGCGCCGGTGCGCGCTCGCCGCGGTGCCGGCCGAGGCCACGATGATGCTGAGGACGGCGAGCCACTGCACGCCGCTCAGCCGCTCGCCGAGGATCGCGAAGGCCGAGAGCGCCGCGATGGCGGGCTCCATGCTGAGCAGGACCCCGAAGGCCGGCGCCGGCAGGCGCTTCAGGGCCACCATCTCCAGGGAGTAGGGCAGCGCGCTCGACAGGGCCGCGGCCACGAGGCCGAGCAGCATCAGCCGCGGCTCGAGGAGCCGGGAGCCGGCCTCCGCGATCCCGAAGGGCAGCACGAACAGCGCCGCGGCCGTCATGCCGAGGGAGACCGCCTGCCCCCCGTGGATTCGGCCCGCCCGCTGCCCGAGCACGATGTAGAGCGCCCAGGCGAGCGCCGCCGCGAGGGCGAAGCCGATGCCCGCCGGGTCGAGCCGGCCCGCGCCGCCGAGCGGCAGGAGGAGCCCGAGGCCCAGCACCGCGAAGCCGATCCACACGAAGTCCGACGCCCGGCGGGAGCCCGCGAGCGCCACCGCCAGGGGCCCGCTGAACTCGATCGCCACGGCAATGCCCATCGGGAGGGTGCGGATCGCCTGGTAGAACAGCAGGTTCATGGCCCCCAGCACGGTGCCGAACAGGGCGATGGTGGCAGCCTCCCGCGCCGAGACCGGCCGGCGCCAGGGGCGCCAGGCCGCGAGCAGCATGAGGGCCGAGAACCCGACCCGGAAGGCCGTGGTGCCGGCCGCGCCGACCTCGGGGAACAGCCCCTTGGCCAGCGCCGTGCCGACCGTGAGCGAGACGATGCCGCCGGCCAGGGCCCCGACGGGCACGAGGGTGGCCGCGAGCGGCGCGGTGCCGGCGTGAGGGTGGGGCATGGCCCGGCCATAGCCGGAACCCGCGCGCGAGGCGACCGGTCCCTCGGGGTCGGGGCGCCGGTCCTAGGCGGCGGTGCCCGCGATACCCTGCGGCTGCGCGGGCACCGCTGCGGGCACCTCGGCGGGCACCTCGGCGGGCTCCTGCCCGGCCCCCTGGGCGAGGCCGGCGGCGCGGATGCGGGCGCCGGCATCGTCGTAGACGAAGGGCAGGAAGGCGTAGCGGCGTCCCCGCGTGACCCGCCCCACCGCGTGCAGGATGTTGCAGGGGAAGATCACGGCCCAGCCGGGCGGCGCCTTGTATCCGCGCAGGTTGTACTCGGGGAAGCTCACCGCGCCCCCGTCGAAGTCGCCCGAGAGGTTGATCGAGACCGCGAAGCGACGGTGCGCGGTGATCCCCTGCGTGTTGTCCCGGTGGGGGCTGAAGTGACCCCCGTCCTCCGCGGCGTAGCAGCCGACGAGGTAGCGCTCCATGCGGGTGATCCGCATGAAGAACAGCCGCTCGATCTCCGGCACCACCCGGCGCATGATCCGGGCCTGGATCTCGCGCATCAGGGCCGGATCCTCAACCATGTAGTCGCGCCGCTTCTTGAAGCCGGCATCAATCACCCCGACGCCGCCGCGCATCACGCCGCTCTCCGCGCGGTCCTCGGCGTCGTAGAGGCCGATCAGGTGGCGGCAGAGGCCCGGCTCGAACACGTTCGGCAGCAGCAGGACGGGCGCCGGAATCTCGAAGCCCGCGTAGGCGGCCGGTGCCGGCAGGCCGTCGAGGTAGGCGAAGACCGCCGCGGTGCCGTCCTCGGTGAGCGGGAAGGTCGCCGCGACGTGCAGCGTCGGGTCCACGACCATCCAGGATTGCCGGTAGGGCCGCGGCTCGCCCTCGGGGCCGCCGGTGAGCGCGCCGCAGCGCCGGCTCAGGCCGCCGTCGAAGTCGAACACGAAGCGCACGCCCGGCATCAGGTCGCGCACCCGGCCCTCGCTCTCGTCCGCAGGGTCGACGCTCACCGCGAAGACGCTCGCGCGGACGTCGTCGAAGCGGTCCCGGTGGGCGAGCACCGCGTGCAGCGCCGCCCGCCCCGCCGGGTCGGCCGCCGAGCCGTGGAAGCAGAGCACGATGTAGCGTCCCGCCAGGGTGTCGATGGCGAAGCGCGGCCGCCCCTGCGTGCGTGGCGCGACCTGGGGAAAGGGGTCGCCGGGGGAGAGGGGCGCGGCGGCGGGGAGCGTCGGGGTCTGGGCGTTCATCGCGGGGCATCCGGAACGGGACGCCCCTCGCTAGGGGGCGCCCGCCCGGCCGGATACTGGCAACCCTGACAGGTCCCGCCCGGGCCGCTCCCGGTCGCGCGCCGACGCGGGGCCCGACCGTCCGCGCGCCGCGATCGTCCCCTCCCGCGGCCAAATCCGGAGGCGGCGGAGCGCGCTCAAGCCTCGATGAGACCCTGCGTCAGGCATGTGATCGCCGCCTGCATGCGCGTGGCGACGCCGAGCTTGCGCATCACGTTCTCGATGTGGAAGTTCACGGTGCGCTCGCTGATGCCGACGATCTGCGCGACGTCCGCCGAGGACTTGCCCCGCGAGACCCAGGTCACGATCTCGCGCTCCCGCGCGGTGAGGCGCACGTTGCCGGTCGCCGGTCCGGCCGGCGCCGGGTCTCCGGCCGCCGGCTCGATCGCCTGGACTGCTCCGTTCCGCCCTGCCGGCCCGGGGGCGCGCTGGATCACGTTGCGCAGCACCGCGACGAGCAGCTCGAAGTCGACGGGCTTCGTCACGAAGTCGTCGCAGCCGAGCCGGCGCGCCTCGATCTGGTTGGCGCGCTGCCCGAACGCCGTCAGGAACACGAAGGGCGGGAGCGGGCCCGGCACCGCCCCGGCCCGGGCCCGGCGCAGGAGGTCGAGGCCGCCGAAGCCCGGCAGGTCGATGTCGCAGATCACGAGCGCCCAGTCCCCGGCGAGCCGCGCCAGGCCCTCCGGGCCGCTCCCCGCCACGGTCACGCAGAATCCGGCCTCGGCCAGCACCTCCTCGATCAGCTCGGCGATCGGCCGGTCGTCCTCGACGCAGAGGATGCGGGGGCGGCTCACGGCCTGGGTCCCGGCGGCAGTTTGGGCCCCGGCGGAAGATGCAGGCTGACGCGGGTGCCCGCCCCCGGCGTGCTGGCGATGTGCACGCTGCCGCCGTGCGCCTCGACGGTGTGGCGCACGAGATGCAGCCCGAGGCCGAGCCCCCGGATTCCGCCGCTGTTGCGGGCGCGGTAATAGGGTTCGAGCACCCGCCCGACCTCGTCCGGCGCGATGCCGATGCCGCGGTCGCCGACCGTGATCGCCGCGCCTCCTGTGAGCGCCGAGCGTGCGACCGTCACGGTGACCTCCGCGGGCGCGCTCGAGTATTTCACGGCGTTCCCGATCAGGTTCGAGACAGCCTGATACAGGAGATCGCGATCCGCGTGGATCACGGTCTCGTCGGCCCCGAGGATCAGGTTCGGGCCGCCCTCGCCCCCGTGCTCGGCCTGCAGCGCCGCCAGGAAGGGGCCGGCCTCGATCGGCACCGGGGTCGGCGCGAGGTCGCCCTCCCCCACCTCGGCCGCCTCCCGGATGCGGTTGACCAGCGCGTCGAGCCGGGCCGCGGCCTGACCGATCTTCTCGGAGCGGGCCACGATCTCCGCGGGCGCGATGCCGGGGGCGAGCTTGGCGAGGCGGGCGCTGTGGCCCCCGATGGCGGTGAGGGCGGTGGCGATCTCGTGGGTGAGGATCTGCACGAAGCGCCGCCCGGTCTCGGCCTTGCGGCGCTCCGCCTCCAGGTGGCCCTCGACGAGGGCGCGGGCGCGGCGGCGCTGCTCGATCAGGTAGGCGACGAGCCACTGCGCCGTGACGGCGATGCCGCGGTTCGCCACGAAGGGCACCGCGATGCCGCCCCCCGGCGGCCGGATGAACGAGCCGATGAGCGAGGCCAGCGTGCTGGCGAGCGCCAGCGCGAAGGCGCTGCGCGGGCGCGCATAGACCCCGAGCAGGATCGGCAGCGTGTAGGCGAAGCAGATCGAGACGTTGTCGGCCGGCGTCGCGATGTCGGCCGCGAGGATGCCGAGGATGAGGGCCCCGGCGAGCGGCAGAGGCCAGCGCGGGCCCCCGGCGGGAGCCTCCGCCCGCGCCGTCTCGGCGCGCCCGGCCGGGTTCGTCGGTTCCATGGCGGGCTCGGACCCTCCGGTTCGCGGCGGATCCTATGGGCCAGGCGTGGCCCGGACGGAAGCGGCCTCATCCGATTTCCGTGCGATCGCTTCGCGATGGCGGAGATCGGCTTCGCTCATGCGCCGCGCGGGCCTGGCTGACACGAGTTCCGCTTCGATCCAGCGGAGCGCGTATCAGGCGTCCGTCGTTTCCGGGGCGGGGGCCGCCAGGACGGACATGCGGCGCGCGTAGGCGAGCACGCTGCGCGCGGCGGCCCGGGCGTTCGCGGCGCGCAGAGCCCCCCGCGGGGCCCCGTCGCGCAGGGCGACCGCGGCCAGGCGCCGGAAGCGGTCGGCATCCGCGCGGGCGCGGGCGCGCAGGACGGCCACCGGCTCCGTGCCGGCGGCCGGGAGGGGGTGGGAGACGGGTGCGTTGCGGGTGGGGACGGCCATGGCCGCGGCTCCTGGGCGGCGGGGCATCCGCCGTCCCACTTCGAGACAGGATCTGCCACGCTTTCCGAAATGTGGCAACAATCGGGCCCGTTCGTGGCGGACCCCTCGTGCGTTTCGGCACACGGGCCAAGCCCGCCGATGCGGGTCCCGCGGACATCGGCGGCGGGCCGCCGAGCCTATTACCTAAGGTGGAATTTAACGATCCGTATTTCAACCGAGAATTACTTATGGTTTCGATCGATCAGTGACAGAAAAACATCGAAAGACTGTTGCCGGATCGGTTCGAATTTGAGACTCCTGTAGCGGATCAGTTGTCCGAGGACGATCGAGGATTGCGCGGCACCCCGGTCGATGGCTGCGCTTGCTGCGAAGGTGATGTCCAGCGCCATGGCCTTCGACGATCCCGCGGCGTCCGCCGAGATCTGGCCGATCGATCCGGAGCCGTCGGTCACGAACCTGTCCGGGCGCCAATTCTGGCGCTTCGAGGGCGGGATCGCCCGCGAGGTGCGAATCGGCGATCACCGCCTCGCCGCCTCGGATGGGCGGATCGCCTTCCTGGGCGTCCGGCGCGACCCCGAGAACCGCGCCTACCCGGCCGGCTTCTCGCATTGCCCGCGCACGGGCCGTCCGCTCTCCGAGCCGCTCCTCGGGACCGACACCTTCGGCTGGCCCTACGCCGGCCCCGGCGCCCGGCCGGACGGGCGCACCCTGCACCTCGACAAGGACGGCCTGCGGGAGGTCCCCCTGAGCCGGGGTCTGCCGGCCCTGTTCGCCGCGGGCCGCCCGAGCGCGCTCTACCTCCACGGCGAGACGCTGGGCTCCCTCGAATGGTTCGACGCGCTGGCCGGGCGCTGGGCCTCCCTCGGGCGCCTGCCCCCGGCCGACCTGCCGCCCCACGCCCACGCCCTGGTGGCGGGGCCGGACGGCCTCGCCTTCGCGGGCCGCGACGCCCTCGTCACCGTCCCACTGCCCCAGATCGGGACGAACCTCGCGGCGGCGCGCCACGCCCTGCCGGGCCTGCGCTTCCTCTCGGCGCCGGCCTGGCGGGCCGGATGCCTGGTGCTGCCCGCCGCCCGGGCCGGCCGGCTCCTCCTCGCGCGGCTGAGGCTGCGCGGCGCCGAGGCGGAGGGACCCCTCACTGTCACGGACCTCGGGCCGCTCGACGCGCCCGCGCCCTTCGCGGCGCCCTTCGCCAACGGCGTCGAGGACCTGCTCTTCGTCGGCGCCTCGGCCGTCGTCATCGCCCGCGCCGACACCGACGAGGCGGTGCGGGTGCCCTGGCCGGAGGGCTTCGCGCCGATCCTGGCCCAGCGCCCCTTCCGGGACGGGCGGGACGTCCACCATCAGCTCGGCCTTGCGGCGGGGCGCTACCACTACGCCGCCCTGGTCCCCGGCATGCCCCTGCGCGCCCTCGACGGGCCGCACCTCTCGGCCGGCGGCGTCACCTACGCGGGGGCCGACCGGCACGCCGTGCCCTGGGAGGCGCCCGCCGAGAGCCTGACCCTCGGGCGCTACGCGGGCCACCTCCTCGTGCCGCTCCTCGGCCTGGCCCGCGACACCATCCTGATGGCGGTGCGCCCCGCGGAGGGGGCCGCCGCCTTCCTGCGCGGGGAGCCCCTGCGGGCGCCCGTGCTGGCCCACATCCTCCACCACGCCCACGGCGGCGGCCTGCACGACCTCGACCTCGCCCTGGCGGTAAGCTCGCTGCACGACGCCTCGGCCTTCCCGATGGGGCGGGCGCTCTACCTGTGCAGCCGGGCGGAGGGCCGCTGCTTCGGCATGCCCATGAGCCTCCGGTGAGGCGCGTCCGGTGAGGCCGATGGCGCCCCGGACCGCACGCCGCCGCCGGCTCGGGCTGCTCGTCCTCCTCGGGCTCGCGGCGGCGCGCCCGGCGGCGGCCGTCGAGGTCCCGCAGGTCTACCTCGTCCAGAACTCGGGCTGGATGGAGCCCTTCCTGACGGACCCCGCCTCGCGGTTCCGCCCCCTGGTGGCGGCGCTCGTGGCGGCGACCGGGGCCGGCAGCGGCCGGGTGGTGCTCGCAGCCTTCAACCAGCGCGGGCAGGTCCCCGGCCGCTCCTCGCCGCAGGTCCTGCACGACGGCCCCTACGAGAGCGGCCGCATCGCCGCGGCGCTCGCAGGCCTGGACCTGCCCCGCAAGCCGGGGGGCGCCTTCGCGGACGCAGATCTCAATGGCGCGCTCCTCGCCGCCGTCGGCGAGGTGTTGGGCGGCCGGGACGGCGTGGTCTGGATGGTCACGAACAACCGCAACGCCCCCTCGAACGGGCCCGAGGTCGCCCGCAACACCCGCGCCTTCGCGGCGAGCCTGCGCGGCTCCCCGGGCCTCACCCGCGTCCTCGCCTGGCCCGTCCGGATGGCGGTGCGGGGCCCGAACTTCGCGGAGGGCGGCTTCCTGGTCTACGGCATCGGCCACGGCCGGGCGGGGGGCGCGGCGCTGGAGGCCCTGTCCGCGGAGGGCAGCCCTCTGCGGGCCCTGTTCGCGCAGCCCCCCGTCCTCCTGAAGCCCCCCGGCGGCGCCCTGCCCCTGCGCGTCGAGTCCGTCGCGGGGCCGCCGGGCCTGGAGGCCGGCAGCGAGGGCGGCGTCCTCGTGATCCGCGTCCCGCGCGGGCCAGACACCCTGACCCTGCGGCTGCGGGCGCGCCTGCGCAATGCCCTCTACCCGCAGCGCATCCGCGCGGCGGGCCTCGCGGCGGACTGGCGCGGGGCGGACGGAGAGGCCGCGGTCGCCGCCGCCGTCGCCCCGGACCGGCTCGCCGGCATCGCGCCCGAGGCCGAGAGCGATCCCTTCGAGATCGCCCTGACCCTTCCGCCACTCCCGGCCGAGCCGGCCCTGACCGGAAGCCGCCGGCTGGACGGCCTGCTCTCCCTGCGCCTCACCGGCCTCGACCTCGAGCTCGACCCCGCCTTCCTGGAGCGCGTCCGGCCGGTCTTCGGGGGCGGCCTCCTTGCCGAGGGCCGGCCGGCCGAGGGGCGGGGCGCCCTGCCCGAGCTCCTGCTCGACCAGAGCCGCCTCGGGGAGGCCCGGGCGGCCCTGCCGGTGCGCATCGAAATCTCCGCCTCGCCCTGGCCGCTCGTCGGCCTCGGCCTCGGCGGCCTCGCCCTGCTCGTGGCCGGCGGCGCCGGGGCGGCGTACGCGGCCCTGCCCCGCCCCCTCACCGTGATGCTCGGGCCCTATCCCCGCCGGATTGCCCTGCGGCCCCTCGGCGCCGTCACCCTGCGGGCGCCGGACGGAGGGGCGTGGCGCGTCCGCCGCGGCCTCGGGCGGACGGCCGAGGCGACCCGCCTGCCCCCGCGCGAGACCGCCGGATGAGAGCCCCCGAGCCGCCCCGCGACTTCACGATCCCCCTCGCCCCGGGGCCGGCCTCCCGCCCGGGCGAGGCGCGCGCGGGAGAGACACGCGCGGGAGAGACACGCGCGACCGAGGCGCCCTCGCCCTTCGGTGCGCTGAGGCCCGCGCCCACGGGCCTCGAGGTCGCGGCCGGCGCCGGGATCCTCTGCGTCCTGCTCGGCGCCTTCCTGATCGTGCGGCTCGCGGTGAAGAACCACCTGCGCGACCGCCGCGCCACCCTCGACGCCGCCAACGCCGCCGCCTGGACCCTGTTCGCGGCCCTTGCCCTCACGGCCCTCGTGGCGGTCAGCGCCACGGTGGGCGCGGCCTGGGACCGCTGGCTCCTCACCGGCCCCGCCTTCGTGCTGTGCGCCGTCGTGTTCGGGATGTTCCTCGTCCTGTTCGTGCGCGCCCCGAGCCGCACGCGCTGACCGTTCGCGGAGGTGGCGCATGTCGAGTTCCATGCCGAGTTCCATGCCGAGTTCCATCCCAAGTCCCGTGCCGAGCCCGGATCCCGCGGCGGTCGAGCTCGGCGAGCGGCGGCTGCCGGTGCGGCCGACGGTGTTCGTCGCCCTCGGAGGCACCGGCAAGGAGGTGCTGCTCCGCCTGCGCCGCCGCATCCTCGGGGCGGAGTGGAACGGCACCCGGCTCGAATCGCTCGCTGACTTCCCGGCCGCCGCCTTCCTCTACCTCGACACCGACACCGCGGAGGCGCGGGAATCGGACCGGGCCGCCCGCACCGACCCCCTGGCCGCCAAGGTCGCCTTCACGGAGGGCGAGACCCTGCAGCGGGCGGTCGACCTCGCCCGCTACCAGGCGGAGCGCCGGCGCTACCCGGAGATCGACGCCTGGCTGCCGACCCACGACCTCTCGCGCATCGACGCCGCCAAGGGGGCGGGCCAGGTCCGCTGCATCGCGCGGCTCCTGTTCTTCGATGCTCGCGCGAGCTTCGTCGAGCGGGTGGCGGCGCAGGCCGGCGCGGTGCTCGCCAACCTCACGAACGAGGCGCGGCTCTCGGCCCTCGGCCTGTCGGTCGGCACGGACCTGCGCATCGTGGTGGTGGCCTCGGCCGCCGGCGGCACCGGCTCGGGCGCCTTCCTGGATGCCGGCTACGCCCTGTCCGGGCTGGCGAGCCCGGCCCGGCCGGCCTCCGTGGAGCTGTTCCTGGTGCTGCCCTCGGGCTACGCGGGCGCGAACCGGGCCCGGGTCTTCGCCAACGGCTTCGCGGCGCTCTCCGAGCTCGAATACACCATGCGCGGCGCGCCCGAGCCCCCCTACGCGGCCGGCCCGGACGCTCCCGCGGCGCGACCCTTCTCGGAGGTCTACCTCTTCGACACCCACAACCTCGCCGACCAGCGCACGGCGAGCGTCGCCGACCTCCACGAGATGATTGCCGACGTGCTGTTCGAGGATTTCGGCAACTCGGACTTCGCCGCCGCCAAGCGCTCGGTGGGCGTCAACCAGACCCAGCACAAGATGCGCCCCTGGGTGCCGCCCCTGCCGGCCGAGGCCGGCGGTGCGGCCGCCGCCTACGCGCTCGGCTATTCGAGCCTGGGGCAGGCGGTGCTCGCCACCCGCGGCAGCTTGGCCTGGGAGGCCGAGGCCGCCGAGGCGATGCGGGCGGTGGTGGAGGATGCCTTCGGCCTCGGGCCCGCCCGCCCCCTGCCGGGCCCGGAGGCGCGCGACCGCTTCCTGGCCGAGCGCCTCGGCCTGCGCTTCTCGGCCTTCGACCGCTTCCCCGCCGTGCTGCGGCCCGAGCCCCCCGCCATCGCCGAGTACGACCTAATCGGCCGCCTGCTGCAGCGCCCCGACGGCAGCTCGATCGCCGACGACCTCGCCCTCGCCGTCGAGGCCGCGGTGGAGGCGATCCGCACCGCGGTCGGGCCCACCCGCGACTGGCCGGCAGCCCTGCGGGCGGTCTCGGACGGCCTGCGCGAGGACATCCTCGGGCGGGTCGGGCAGGCGGGCCTCCACGGGCCCCGCGGCGCCGAGGTGGCGGCCGCCCGCGCGCGCCTCGAGACCGCCTGGCTCGGGCCCGAGGGCGAGATCGCCGCCGCCCTCGACCGCATCCTCGACGATCCCGAGCGGGGCGGCCTCGCCTACGCCCTCGCCCTCCTGGTGCAGGTCCGGGAGGCGATCGAGGCCGAGGACGGCGCGGCCCGGCGGCTGGCGGCGGCGGCCGACGCCCACGGGCGCCACGCCGACGCGATGCTCTCCGAGCACTTCTCGGCCTCCCTCGCGCGCCTCTCGGCCGTCCGGGCGGGGCGCCTGTTCTCGCACCGGGCCGACGCGGAGGCCTACCTCGATCAGGCGCGCGCGGACCTGCGCGACGCCGCCCAGTTCCGCCTGCGCGCGCTCGCGGCGGGCGAGGCGGCGGTCCTGCTGCGCCGGGTCGCCGCCGCCCTCGGCGGCCGCGTGGCGGGCCCCGAGGGGGCGCCCGCCCGCTACGACGGCTGGCTCGGCCTCCTCCTGCGCGGCCGGGCCGAGGCGGAGCGGCTCGTCGCCGGGCTCGCGCAGGAAGCCGCCGAGATCCGCGCCACCCTCGCCAGGCCCTCGGGCGGGACCTTCCTGGTCCTGCCGGCCGGGGACCTGCCCCCGGCCCCCGAGGATGCGGGCGCCCGGGAGGCCGGGCGGGAGGCGGTGCGTGTCCTCGGCGGTGTCCGGGCGGGGTTCGGCCTCCTGTCCGGCGAGGCGGGCCGGACGCGCGTCCTCGCCGTCCTGCGCGGACACGCGCGGGGCCGGCTCGCCCCACGCCGGGCCGCCCTGCCCACCGCCGCGCAGGCCCTGCGCGCGATGCCGCCCGCCGCCCGCCGGGAGGCCCTGGAGACCATGCTGGCCCGGGCGATGCCCTGGATCCAGGCCCGCTTCGAGGCCTTCCGGCCGGCGCCCGACCAGTTCAAGCTGATCGTCGCGGTCGCGGGGGCCCGCGCCTTCGCGGCGGAGTTCGGGCCGACCCTGACGGCGGCGCTGCCGGCGCGCCTCGGCGGGGTCGCCGTCGGCTACTGCGAATCCGGCGTCACGGGGCGCATCGTCTGCACCTGCGAATTGTCGGGGATCCCCCTCGACGTGCTGGCCCCCCTTCGGCCCGAGTGGCGGGCGGCCTACGCGCAGGAGCTCGACCGGCTCGACGCGATCCCGCTCCACAACCACCGCGACTTCGTGCGCTTCCCCGACCCCGCCCTGCCGACCTCCGCCGAGATCGCCCGGGCCCGCGCCGATCTCGGCCTGTTCCTGCGCGCCGCCTGCCTGGGGGTGATCCGCCGCGACGGCGCCGGGCTGTACCGCTTCGAGTTCGAGCCCGGCGACCGGCGCAGCATCGGCGCGGAGCGCACGCTCCGGCGGCGCGCGTTCGATCCCGGGCAGGCCGCCGCCGTCGCCGCCCGGGTCGCGGCCGTGGAGGCGGGGCTCGCGTCCCTGCAGCGCCTCGCCCTCGGCGCGCTGCTCGGCTGGACCGGGCGGCGGGCCTACGCGCCCCGGCGGCGGCCGATCCGCCACGATGCCGAGGACCGGGTCGGCGGCCTCGCCCACGCGGTGGCGCTCGACCTCGCCGGGCACTACCGCCGCGCGGCCGCCCTGCCGGAGGCGGAGGCGCTGGAGGCCCGCCTCCTCGACGGCCTGGAAGCCTGGACCCGGCCGATCGACGGCTCCCTCGCCGACATCGACCCCGCCGAGGCGAGCCGGGACCCCGAGGACCCGCCCGAGCTGCGGGCCACCGACAAGCGCCGGATCGATCCCGAGGGCTTCGCGCCCGAGGCGCTGGCCCGGCTGGTAGGCGAGGCCGGCCCGGCCCGGCCAGCGCCGCCGCCCGCCGCTCGCCTCTACGTCTTCCGCGGCGCGGCGGTGGAGGGCCCCCTCGCCCTCGGCGAGCTCCTGGCGCTCGCCCGCGCCGGGGTGCTGCGCCCCGACACGCCGGTCCATCCCGAGGGCGGCGCCTGGATGCCCGCGGCCCGGCACCCCGACCTCGCCCGGGCTCTCCTCGCGGGCGCCGCCCCGGCCGACCCGCAGGGCCCCCCCGCGCCTCCGGTGCAGTGAAGCCCGGGCCGGGCCCGGCGCCTCGGCAGGCTCAGCGCATCCGGCTCAGCGCGCTTGGGGCGCGATCACCACCTCGGCGCGGCTGCCGGCGGCGCGCAGCTCCAGGCTCCGCACGGCGCCCACCGTCAGGACCAGGTCCGTGTCGGCGGCGATCCGCTGGATCCGCTCGCCGTTCACCCGCAGGTGGAAGGGCGCGCTGGCGCGCAGGGTGACGGAGCGCCCGCCGGCGAGCGCCTCGGGGGCGACGCGGCTCCAGGCCGGCCCCGCGGCGACCCGCAGGGGCGGCTTCGGGGCGGGGGGCCCCCGCGACAGGCCGAAGGCCCCCGCCCCCAGGGCGGCCGCGGTCAGGAGCCCCAGGGCGACGAGCCGGGCCGGGCCCCTGCGTCCCTGAACGGGCCGCGGCGGGCCTTCCGGAGCCTGCGGATCCAGGGAACCCCGCAGCCGGGGGGCAGGACTCGGGGCCGGGCCGGGGAGCGCCGCGGCGGCGGGCTGCGGCGCCTGGCGGCCACCGCAATAGGGGCAGTGGGCCGTCAGCGCGTAGTGGCCGGCCCCGCAGGCGGGGCAACGCCTCTTCGGCGGGGTGATATCGAGATGTGGCAACGCGCGTGGGTCACGTGGCGTGGCGGCCGGCCGCGCCTCCTGCGAATCGCGCCGGTTCCGGTTATGTCCAGAATGGTTGTGAACACAACGACATCCGACGTCCAGCGCCGGGCGCCTCTCAGGGGTCGAGCGGGCGGGCCTTGGCGCCGTAGCGCCGGCTCCATTCGGCCAGGATGCGCGCCCGGTTGCGCGCCGCCCAGGCGAGGTCGTTGTGGATCATCCGGGCCTCGGCATGGGCCGGGTAGCCGGAGCGCGGGGTCGCGGCCTCCGGGTGCGCCACCACCGCGAAGCTGCGGGCGTAGATCGCGTTCGCCTCCCGCGAGGCCATCCAGTCGAGGACCCGGCGGGCGAGGTCCGGGTGCCGGGCGCTCGTCAGCAGCGCCGAGGCCTCCTGCTCCCAGCCGACGCCGTCCACCGGCACCACGATCTCGATGGGCGCCCCCGCGACCAGCTCCGCGGCGGCGCGCATGTCGAAGGACAGCCCGGCCACGGCCTCGCCGCGGGACGCCGACTGGCAGGGGGCGGAGCCCGAGGGCAGGTAGGCGGCGACGTTCTCGTGCAGGCGGTCCATGAAGGCCCAGCCCGCCGCCTCGCCCATGCTCTGGAGCCAGCCGGAGACGAGCAGGAAGCCGGTGCCCGAAGCGGTCGGGTCCGGCATCACGACCTGTCCGCTGAGGGCCGGCGCCAGGAGCTCGCGCCAGAGCTGGGGCGTCAGCAGCCCCCGCGCCGCGGCGCCGTCCCGGTTGAGGCAGATCACGCCCAGATACGCGTCCATCCCCGTCCAGGCGTAGGGCGGCGTGGGATCGCGGAAGAAGCCGCGCAGCTCGGCCACGCCGGCCGGCTCGTAGGGGGCGAGCAGCCCCTCCGCCTTCAGCACCATCAGGCTCGATGCGCCGAGGCCGAGGGCGAGGTCGGCCACCGGCCGTCCCCGCTCGGCCAGCAGGCGCTCCGTGATCACCCCCGTGGAGCCCCGCACCCAGACGAGCTCCACCTCCGGCACGGCGCGCGCGAGGGCCGCGTCGATCCAGCCGATCTGCTCGTTCTCGATGGCGGTGTAGACCGTGAGGGTCGGCCGCTCCGCCGCCCGGAGCGGGCCCGCGAGCCCCGGCATCGCGAGGATCGGCATCGCGAGGATCAGCCCCGCGAGGGCCCCGAGCAGCGCGCGGCCCCAGCCTCCCGTCGTCACCCTGCCGGACCCCACCTTGCCGGAACTCCCGCCGTCGCGCCGATGCAACCCTAAGGCAGGATCGCTCCGCCAGCCAAATGCCGTCCTCCGCGCCGGTCCCGGGCGGATCCGGCAATGTTGCAGCAACCTGCGCCTGCCAAGGTCGCCGTCGCCGCGCCGATTCCCCCTCAGCACTGGCGCGGCTGCGGCCCGGGACCGGCGCGCTTGCCGCCGGACCCGGGCCGCATGCCGCTCCTGCCGGCAAAGCCCTTGCCGGCGCAGCCCTTGCCGGCGCAGCTCACGCCGCCTCCGTCTCGGCCGCCAGCCAGTCCACCACCTGCCCGAGGGCGGCCCGCGCCCCCGCCCCGGCCGCGCGGGCCTCGGCGTAGATCGCGGTCTGCCGGGTGGCGCTGGTGCCCTGCGCGGCGATCACCGCGGCCCGGGCGCATTCGGCCGTGCAGCCGAGGGCCTCGGCGTCGGGCGCGAGGCGGTCCAGGAGGCTCCCGACGAGCTCCGGCACCGGCACGGCGCGGGGGCTCTTCCCGTCGATCAGCGACGCCGCGACGCCGTCGCGCTGGGCCCGCCACAGGTTCTCCATCACGAGGCCGCGGTCGGCGCCGCTGAGGCCCGCCCCGAGCGTCGGGTGCCGGCGGAGGTGGCGGCAGAGGCAGCGGAACAGCGCGGCGATGGTCACGGCGTCGTCGAGGCGGGTGCAGCTGTCGGCGATGCGCAGTTCGAGGGTCGGGTACTTCACCGAGGGGCGGATGTGCCACCACAGGAAGCTCGCATCGTCGATGGCGCCCGATTCCGTCATCGTCCGCACGTAGCGCGCGAAGTCGGCCTCGTCGGCGAACAGCTCGGGCAGGCCGGTGCGGGGCAGTTCCGCGTAGGCCCGCAGCCGGTAGCCGGCGAGCCCCGTCTCGCGCTGCTGCCAGAACGGCGAGCCGGCCGAGAGCGCGAGGAGCAGGGGCAGGAACGGCAGGAGCCGGTTCATCAGCCCGATGCGGGCCTCCGGCTCGGGCACCTCCACGTGGACGTGCAGGCCGCAGACCACCGCCCGGCGCCCGACCATGCGCAGGTCCTCCAGGATCTCGCGGTAGCGCGGCGCCTCGGTGCGCATCTGGTGGCGCCAGGTGGCGGTGGGGTGGGTGCCGGCCGCGAAGACTAGGAGCCCGTGCTCCCGGCCGAGCCCGGCGAGCCCGCGCCGCCGCTCGGCGAGGTGGGCGCGCGCCTGCGCGAAGCTCTCGGCGGGCGGCGAGCAGATCTCCACCTGCGCCTGAAGCATCTCCCGGTCGACCGAGTCGAAGCGGTCCTGGGCCGCCGCGTGGAACGCCTGGGTCGTGCCCCGCGGGGTGCCGCGGCTGCGCGCATCGGCGAGGAAGAACTCCTCCTCGATGCCGAACGGATAGGCGTGCGCCATGCGGTTTCCTCGAGGGGCGGGGCCGGGGCTCGTCGCCCACGGTGCCAGGACGGAGTCGTCGAGCCCGCGGATGCAGGTTTCGCGCAAACAGCGCCCCCAAACGAGTTGTGGTTCCGACGACCGCTCAACCTGCGATGGGTTTGCGCACCGGGGAGGCCCGCAGCAGGCCCGCCCCGTCCACCCCGAGGGCGGCGGCGATCTCGGCGAGGGCCGTCGCCTCGATGCCGCTGATGCCCTCGTGGTCGGCGACGTCGGCGGCGATCAGGAACAGGTTCTCGCGCTCCGGGCGCGGCCGCCCGGCCGCACCCGCGACGTGGTGCAGGTTCTCGGCGCGGCCGGCCCGGGTGCGGGCCCGGGCGATGGCGGCGTAGAGCTCGTCCTCCAGCATCAGGGTGTCGTAGCCCTTCACCAGGATCGGGTTCGCCCGCATGCCGGCGAGCGCCGCCTCGAATTCCGGGCCGGCTACCTCCCCGTCCGCCACGATCACGTTGGCGCTGCCCGAGACGGCGGCCAGCATCAGGGTGCGGTCGCCCGCGTAGGCGGTCACGGTGCGGCCGAGCCGGCCGAAGAGGTCGCGGAGGAGGGGCATCGGGCGCTTGCGGGGGCAGGTCGGGGCAACGGCTTCCTGGCCGGTGCCCATGGGAAATGGTTCGGGCACAGGCTTCACGGCCGGTGCCCATGAGAAAGGTCAGGGCACCGGCTTCATAGCCGGTGCCCCTCTGAATTGCAGCGCCGTCGCGGCCGCCGCCTCAGCCCCAGAAGGGCCGGGCGTCCATCAGGTCGTCGTAGGCCTCCTCGGCCGCGTCGAGGAGCTTGTCGGCGTGCGCCTCGTTGTCGGCCGCGGTGAGGCCCGCCGCGAACAGGGCCGGCCCCGCGGCCGGGGCCTGGCCGCCCTCCGTCCCTTGCGCGAGGCCCGCCATGACGGCGTGGGCCGTGGCGAGGTCGTTCAGGGCGCCGAGATGGTCCTGCAGGTCCGAGAGCGCGCCCGCGAAGGCCTTGTGGCGCTTGCGCGCCTTGCGGCCCGGATAGAGCGAGGCGAAGAACTCCGCCCCGTAGCGCAGCTTCTTGCCCGCGATGCGGACGCTGTGGCGCTCCTCCGGGTCGAGGCGGGCGAGGTGGCGCCCCCGCTTCCGGATCCGCCGGCGGAAGCGGTCGAGCACCGCGTCGGCGAAGTCGCGCGCCGGGGCGTCCCGCTGGGGCCGGTCCGGCTCCGTCCGCCAGGGGCCGGCCTCGACCCAGGTGACGAGGTCGAGGAGGAGGCCGCGCCAGGCCGGCGCCGCCAGGATCGCGAGGACGGCCGCGTAGGCCTCGCCCCGCTCCGCCTCGAGCCGCGTCCGGAGTTCGTCGAGGCCCGGCTCGTCGGGGCGCCGCGCCACCTCGTCCGGCAGCGTGGTCTCCAGGAAGACGTCGAGGTTGCGCGCCCGCCCGAACGGCTCCGTGACGCGCTTGATCTCGTCCGAGAGGCCGACCGCCCGCGGGTCGCCGGCGAGCACCGGCTTGAACAGGCTGAAGGCGGAGCGCAGGCGGCGGAGCGCCACCCGGATCTGGTGCAGCGCCTCCGGATCCTGGTTGTCCAGGAACACCGCCTCGTTGAGGCGCAGGTGCCGCAGGCAGGCCTGGGCGATGCGCCGGAAGGCCTCGCCCGCGCTCGCATCCGCCGGCAGGGCCACGGCCTCCGCCTTGCTGGGGCGCTTGAGGGTCCCGGCGGCGAGGCGCTCGCCCCGCTCGCTCTTGCTCAGCGCGCCGAGGCGCAGGGGCACCGTCTCGGCCAGCGCCTGGGCGAGGGCGAACAGGTCCGCCGGCTCGCCGGATTCGAGCTCCAGCTCCAGCTCGCAGAGGGGCGCGTCGCCCGCGGGCGTCTCGACCCGGCCCTCGTCGAGGGTCGCGGCGATGCGCGAGGCCCCGTAGGCGATGCTGCGCACCCGCCGCATCACCACGGTCGTGTAGGCGGGGTCGAGCTCCGGCGCCTTCGCGTCGGCGAGCACCGCGGCCACGGGCGTGTCCGCGTAGGCCGCCGGGTCCGGCACGTCGCCCGCGATCGGGCGCTCCCACTCGGCGCGGTCGAACAGGCCGACGCCGCCCGTTCCCGCCTTCACGGTCTGCAGGCGGGTCTCGCCCGCCCGCCGGACCCGCAGGGTGAGCCCCGCCGCGCGCAGGTCGCGCCCGGGGGTGTCGAAGTAGGTGGAGGCGAGGTGCTCGGGCGCATCCTCGCCCGTGCCCCGCAGGAGCGGGTGGGCGGCGAGCGCCGCGAGGTCCGGGCCGTCGCATTCGAGCTTCAGCTCGATCTCCCGCGGCTCTGGGGTCGTGGTCGTCTCGCGCTCGGCGCTCATGCGGTCTCCTGGATGTCCGAGCCCCGGCCCGAAACGTCGGCGGGTGCGGGCGCTCCGGGCCCAACGCCCGGTCCGCTCCGCGGTGCCCGCGAGGCATTGTGCCACGCTTCGCCCGCCCGCGCAGGGGGCCGCGCCGCGCGTTCCGGATGCGGCGCGCTCGCGGCCGATTGCGTTGCCGTGCGTGTTGCTCCAAACAGGATTGCCCGCAACCTAAAGCGCGGCGGCATCCCGGGGCCGGACGGCCCACCGCCCGACCGCCCGGCCCTGCCGCCCGCGCGGGACGGCGCCCCCGGGACGGCGCGCCCCGGATGAACGCGCCGCCATGAAGACCCTCCTCGTGGGCGTGATCGGCCACGTCGACCACGGCAAGACGGCGCTCGTGCGGGCGCTCACCGGCGTGGAGACCGACCGGCTGCCGGAGGAGCAGGCCCGCGGGGTCTCGATCGTGCCGGGCTTCGCGCTGCTGCCGGTGCCGGGGGGCGAGATCGACCTCGTGGACCTGCCGGGCCACGAGCGCTTCGTGCGGGCCATGGTCTCGGGCGCCACCGGCATGGCGGCGGTGCTGCTCTGCGTCGACGTCCGCGAGGGGCAGAAGCCCCAGACCGTGGAGCACCTGGAGATCGCCCGGCTGATCGGCGTGCGCCGCGGCGTCGTCGCGCTGACGAAGTGCGACCTCGTGCCCGCCGAGGCGCTCGCGGCCCGCGCCGCCGAGGCTGCCGCCGCCGCGGCCGCCGCGGGCCTCGCGCAGGCGCCGGTCGTCGCGACCTCGGTCCTGGCCGGAACCGGCCTCGACGCGCTGGCGGCGGCGCTCGCGGGCCTCCTCGACGGGGCGGAGCCGGCGCCCGACGACGGCTTCCCCTACCTGCCGGTGGACCGCGTGTTCTCCCGGCCCGGCTTCGGCACGGTGGTGACCGGGACCCTGCGGCGGGGCCGCCTCGCGGTCGGCGATGCCGTCGCGGTGGTGCCGGGCGGGGCGCTGGCCACCGTGCGGGGCCTGCAGATCCACGGCCGCCCGGTGGAGGCGGCGGAGCCCGGCCGGCGCACGGCGGTGGCGCTGCGGGGCGTCGAGCGTGCGGCGCTGCAGCCCGGCCAGGCCCTGTGCCCGGCGGGCCTCCTGGCGCCGGCCCGCTGGCTCGACGTGATGCTGGACGCCGCCGCGGGCGCCCCGGGACCGCTCGCCGACGGCACCGCCTGCCGGCTCCTCCACGGCACCGCCGAGGTGTCTGTGCGCCTGCGCCTCCTCGACCGCGACGCCCTGGAGCCGGGCGCCCGCGCGCTCGCGCAGCTGCGCCTCGCGAGCCCCGTGACGGTGCCGGCCCGCGAGCCCTTCATCCTGCGCCTCGATGCCCCCGCCGCGACCGTGGCGGGCGGGCGCGTGCTCGACCCCTCCGCCCGGCGCCGGCGCCGGCGCGATCCGCGGGCCCTGGCCGCCCTCGCGGGCCTCGCCGGCCGCCCGGCGGAGGCGCTCGCCGCCCGCCTCGACGAGGCCGGGCCCGCGGGCGTCGCCTTCGCGGACCTCGTCCGCCTCGCCGGCGCGGCGCCCGAGCGGGTGCGGGGGCAACTCGCCGGGATCGGGGCCCGCGCGGTGGGCGAGGACGTCCTCGGCGCCCCGGCCTTCGCGGGGCTGAAGGAGACCCTGCTCGAGACCCTCGCGCGCTACCACGCCGAGCACCCCCTGGAGCACGGCATGGCCCCGGAGCGGCTGCTGCGCCGCCTCGCCCTGCCCGAGCCCATCGTGCAGGCGGCCCTGCGCGACCTCGTCGCCGCGGGCGCCGCCGTGCAGGCGGGACCGCTCGTCCGCCGGGCCGCGTTCGACCCCACCCGCAACGAGACCGAGGCGGTGCGCCGCCTGGAGGGCGTCTTCCGCCGCGCCGGCCTGTCGCCGCCCGACGAGGCCGAGGTGGTGGGCCGCGACACCCGCCGCCGGGAGGCCCTCGCCTATCTGCTGGGCTCCGGCGCCCTGGTCCGGGCCGTCGACCGGGTGCAGCGCCGCGCGATCCTCTTCCACCGCGAGGCGATCGCGGAGGCCCGCGGCCGCCTCGCGGCGGCCTTCCCGGCGGCCACGACGCCCGAGGCCGGCTTCCTCGCCCGCGAGGCCGGGGCGGCGCTCGGCATCTCGCGCAAGTACTCGATCCCCCTCCTCGAGCACCTCGACGCCACGGGCTTCACCCGCCGCCACGGGGACCGCCGGGTGATCCCAGGGTGACCGCCCTCGCCCCGGCCCTCATCGCGGCCGGTCGAGCGAGAGCAGGTACTGCACGAGCGCCGCCTGCTCCGCCGGGCTGAAGCCCGCCTCGGCGTCCACCCAGTAGGCGTGGCCCTCGCCGGTGACGCGGGCGGTGCGCAGGCGCGGATCCGCGCGGTTCGCGGCGACGACCCGCGCCCGCAGGGGCCGGTCCACGAGGGCCCGCAGGCTCTCGGCCGGGTCGGCGGCGACGGCCGGGTCGAGGAGCGCGGAGGCGCCGGGCGCGTGGTCGGGGCCGGGCCCCACCGCGACGCCGCCGTCGTGCAGGTAGGGGGCGGACAGGCGGAGCCCGATCAGGTTCGGCACCTTGTAGCCGCCGGGGCCGCCGCCCCGCGCCCAGGCGAGGCGGATGTCGTCCGCGATCTCCGCCGGCACCGGGACGGGCAGCGTCGCCGCGCCGTCCGGCACCGGCATCGGCGTGTCCGGCGGGAACTCGGCCGGCGGCCGCAGGGTCGCCTCCGTCCGGGCGAAGGACCGCGCCCGGGTCGGCTCGGTGCCGATCTCCGGCGCCGGCACCACCCGGTTATTGGTGTAGGCGGCGCCCCCGTGGCAGCCGCCGCAGCCCGCCCGCGCGAACACGTCCCGGCCCGCCTGCGCCGACGCAGGGTCGGTGCGCGCTGCCGGCGCCCGCAGGGCGTTCTGGAAGAGCGACATGCCGTCGTTGGCGTAGCCCACCGGCTCTCCCGGCACCGAGGCCACGAGGCCGTTCGTCGTCACCGTGTTGGCGTGGGGGAAGGCCGGCAGCACCGCGTAGTGGTTGAGGCCCGGCACGCCCGGCGTCGGGTCGGCGGCGGCGAGCACGGCGGACGGCGCCCGGCCCGAGGCCGGGTCGAACCGGAACGCCGGGTTCGCCGCGCCCTGCAGGATGGTGCCGAGGTAGACCTCCGGGTCGAGCCCGAACAGGACCGGCGCCGCGTCGGCCTGGGCGGTGGTGTCGGAGTTGAGGGCGTGGACGTTGTTGTTGAGCGCCGACAGGCCCCGGAACGGCCCGATCGCGGCGTGCCCGCTCCAGCCGTAGGGGAAGCCCGCGGCCGTGAAGCTCGAGGGGATCGAGGTCGGGTTCGTCACGAGGTCCGGCGAGGAATCGAAGGAGCCGGGGGGCCAGCTCGCCGCCTGCACCTTGGCCTCGGCCTCCAGCGCCGCCGGGTCCGGCAGCCGCTCTGTGCCCCCGTCCCGGGTCCGCACCGTGCGGTTTGGGTCGGTGCGGAACGGGTCGAGGGAGGGCGTCGAGCCGTGCATGTAGTAGGCGGTGGTGTTGCTCGCGAGCGCTATCATCAGGCCGACGTTGAGGTCGGCGTTCGGCGCGCCCTCCACCACCCGGCCGCTCTGCGGGTCCACCGCCGCGTGGCAGAGCGCGCAGGTGATGCCCATCCGCACCCGGCCCCGGTCCCACACCGTCCGGATGCCGAGGGGGAAGAGGCTGCCGCGCGCGACATCGAGGCCGGTCGAGACGACCTCCCCGGGCTCGTAGCGGCGCCCGCCGACGGTGACGGGGCGGGCGATGCGCACCTGCAGGTTCGTGGTGCCCCGCCCCGCCAGCAGCGTCAGCGCGCGGCTCACCTCGTAGAGGCTCATCCCGCCGTCGAGCATCCCCATCACGTCGGTGAGAAAGACCTCGTTGCCGAAGGTCTCGCGGTAGAAGGCCTCCCGGCCGCGGGCCATCAGGGCGTCGTCGAGGCGCACCGCGCCGGGCTGCCCCGCCCCGCCGGCGGCGCCGAACAGGTCGTAGGCGCCCTCCCCCGGGTTGCGCTCGGGATTCAGGACGCCCGCGGCGTCCGGCATCGGCGCGTATCCGAACCGGCCGAACGCCGCCGCTCCGCCCGCCGCCACGGCGAGGATGGCGGTGACGGCAAGGATGCGGCGCGGCCAACCCATCGGGACTCCCTCGGAAGGCTCCTCCGGGCGGGACCCCGCGGCTTCCGTCCGGCACAACCGGGCGCCCGGCCGGATGGTTCACGGTGCCACCCGGGCCCCGGAGCGTCACCGCGCCGCGTGCCCGGAACCTCTCCGGCGGCGGCCGGTAGTCCCCGCAATCGCAAACCTGCACCCGCAAACCCGCCATCGAACGAAGGAGGCCCCGTGCGGCTCACATTCCCGGCGCTCGGCATCGCCGCGCTCGCTGCCCTGACCATCCCCGCCTGGACCGTGCCGGCGGGCGCGCAGGAACCCGCCGCGGCCTCGCGGCCCGGGGGAGCCGCCATGCCGACCGTGGAACTGACCGTGACGCTCGCGGACGGCAAGCCGACCTGCGCGCCCGCCGAGCTGCGCCTGCCGGCCGACACCAACGTGGAGCTCTACGTGGTGAGCCACGCCAACCAGCCCGTGACGCTGACGATCCCGGGCCAGTTCGAGCAGGGCCACGTGCTCCACGCCGACGGCGACCTCATCCACGTGATGAGCGAGAAGGGCTACCTCGTGAAGCAGAACGGCAAGGGCACCCTGCGCCTGAAGACCATGAAGGCCGGGCAGTACTCCTACGCCTGCACCTCCACGCAGAACCAGAAGGCGCCGTTCACCGGCACCCTGACCCTCGCGCCCGCCGCCGGCTGACGCCCGAACCGCGAGGGGGACACGCCGAGAGAGCTGCCGAGAGACCTGTCATGACCGATGCCGCCAAGCCGCCGTTCCCGAAGCCGCCGTTCGAGAACCAGAAGGCCATCGACCCGCCGGGCCGCGACGACCAGATGGACCCGCGGCCCGATTACGGCGAGGCGAGCTACCGCGGCTCCGGGCGCCTCGGCGGGCGGGCGGCGATCATCACCGGGGCCGACAGCGGCATCGGCCGGGCGGTGGCGCTGGCCTTCGCCCGCGAGGGCGCGGACGTGCTCGTCTCCTATTACGACGAGCACGACGACGCCCGCGAGACCTGCCGCCTCGTGGAGGAGGCGGGTCGCCGGGCGATCCCGATGGGCGGCGACATCAGCGAGGCGGGCCATTGCCGGGCGATCGTCGAGCGGGCCGTGGACGCGTTCGGGCGCCTCGACGTGCTGGTGAACAACGCCGCCCACCAGAAGACCTTCGCGTCCCCCGACGAGATCAGCGACGAGGAGTGGGAGATCACCTTCGCGACGAACATCCACGCCATGTTCTACCTCGTGAAGGCGGCGCTCCCCCACCTGAAGGCGGGGGCCTCGATCATCAACACCACCTCGGTCAACGCCGACGCGCCGAGCCCGCAGCTGCTCGCCTACGCCACCACCAAGGGCGCCATCCAGAACTTCACCGGCGGCCTCGCGCAGATGCTCGCCGAGCGGGAGATCCGGGTGAACTGCGTCGCCCCGGGCCCGGTCTGGACACCCCTGATCCCCGCCACCATGCCGATGGAGAAGGTGCGGGCGTTCGGCTCCCAGGTGCCGATGAAGCGCCCCGGCCAGCCCTGCGAGCTCGCCCCCGTCTACGTGATGTTGGCCTCCCCCGAATCGAGCTACGTCTCCGGCGCCACCGTGGCGGTGACGGGCGGCAAGCCGATCATCTGAGGGGGCTCCCGCCCCTAGGCCGCGCGGCGCGCCCCGCGCAGGTCGACGAACAGGTAGTAGCCGGTGAGCTGCGTCGCGGCCTGGGCGGCGCGCGGCTTGAAATCGGGCGGCGCATCGAGTGAATCGTTCACCGTGCCGCGAAACTGCCAGTGCGCCACGAAACCCGGCACCGGCTGGTCCTGGCGGACGGCGCAGCAGAGGCCGCCCTCCCCGTCCTGCACGAACAGGCTGTAGGACACGGACAGGGCCTCGTCGTGCGTCATCGGAATCACCTCGTCTCACCCCGGCTCGCACGAAGCACGCCGGCCGCGCAGCCGCATTCACACAGGTCAAGGACGGCCCGGCTCGCATCCCGAAAACGCGTTCCCGGCCAAGACTTTCGGAGCGGTGCAGCCGTCCGCCCGCGCCGGGTCAGCTCGACCGTGAGCAAGCTTCGGGCCAGGGGTGTGCCCGCTGTCGCGCAATGGAGCGTCGAGCCCGGGCTCACAACCTCGCCTTGCGGAAGGCGCCGCGCGTGCGCACATCCTGTGTCGGCCACGAGGCGCAACCGTGGCCGCGAAGTTAATTTTGTGTTACGAATTTTTGCCGTAATCAACCGATAGCGGGGACGGGATCTTCCGGCCTCGCCGCTAGAGCTGCTACTCGGACAGTCACCCCAGACCGGTTCTCCGATGATCCGCCCCACGCTGCACGCTCTTCCGGTCCGCCTCGGCCGTCTCCTTCGGGGCGGTGCCCTGCTGGCCGGACTGACCCTGCTGCCGACCGCCGTGCTGGCCTACGCGGATCTCCTCCCGGAGAATCTCGACCTGGGCATCCTGGGCCTGACGCACCAGCCCGAGGCCGACCTGCCCCACGTCGCCGAGCAGCTCGCCCACGGCGGTCCCCTGCGGATCGTGGCCTTCGGCTCCTCCTCGACCGAGGGCATCGGCGCCAGCGGCCCGGCCCACACCTACCCGGCCCGCCTCCAGACCAGCCTGCGCCAGGCCCTGCCCCAGCTCGACGGCGCCGTCACCGTGGTCAACCGCGGCATCGGCGGCGAGCACGTGGACGACATGCTCGCCCGCCTCGACCGGGACGTGATCGCGGCGCGGCCCCACCTCGTGATCTGGCAGACCGGCAGCAACGACCCGCTGCGCGGCGTCTCCCTCGACCACTTTCGCGATGCCACCCGCGAGGCGGTGGAGCGCATCCGCGCGGCCGGCATCGACGTGATGCTGATGGAGCCGCAATGGTGCCCGAAGCTCGAGGCGACGCCAGGCTCCTCCCGCTTCCGGGACGCCGTGCGCGAGATCGGCGCCGAGCTCGACGTGCCGGTGATCCGCCGCTCGGAGCTGATGCACACCTGGATCCGCGAGGGGCGGGTGACGCGCGCCCAGATGTTCGCGGCCGACGGCCTCCACATGGCCGACCGCGGCTACGAC
Source organism: Methylobacterium sp. A54F (assembly GCF_053346035.1). Classification (NCBI taxonomy): domain Bacteria; kingdom Pseudomonadati; phylum Pseudomonadota; class Alphaproteobacteria; order Hyphomicrobiales; family Methylobacteriaceae; genus Methylobacterium; species Methylobacterium sp. A54F. Next base: position 26,999 of record NZ_JBKFBF010000016.1, read on the forward strand.
CTCCTCGCCGAGGCCGCCCTCAGCGAGATCCTGCACGACGCGGGCTACGTGACGCTCGCGGCGGCCGAGCCGCTCTCCGAGTAGGCCGCGCACGGCGCGGCCCGGGACCCGCGAGGGAATCCCGAACCGCGCCCGCTTGTCAGACCCGGCCCTCAGCCCCGATCCTTGGACTTCAGGCTGCTGTCCTCGCCGGACTGCATCATCGGCGTGCCGAGGCCGCTGGTGTTGCCCTCGTCCGCCTCCGCGTCCATCTGCCGGTTGCCGGCATGGTCGTGGTACTGCTCGGTCTGGACGTTGCGCCCGTCGAGCCCGCGCTCGTCGGTGTGGCGGGACTTGTCCCGGTTGCTCAGCACCATGTTCTCCTCCAGCACACCCTCGGGAAGCTCCGTCATGGCGCCGGTTCCGGTGCCCTTTCCCTGAGCGCCGGCGCCCATGCTGCTGCGATCGGCCTTGGCCATGGTTCGTCTCCTCTTCGGGGTGAATAAAACGGTCGGGGCGGGCCTCAGCGCCGGGCGGCTTCGCCCGGGGGAGCGGCCTCGCTCCAGCCGGCCTTCGCTTCGGCCGTGGTCCTGGTGAGCTGCACCTGCCGGTCCACCGCCCCGACCCAGGCCGCCGGGATCGTGTGGCGCTTGCCGCCAGCGGCCGGGCCGTCCCGCGTCAGGGTGATGGTGCCGTTCACGACCTCGTCGACGGTGCCGACAGGGCCGCCGTCGAGCCCCACCACCGCCATGCGCTCCCGGATGCGGGCCGCCCCGGCCTCGGGCGTGGTCTGCGCCAGGGCCGGCACGGCGAGGCCGACGAGGGTCGCAAGGGCGAGGCTGATGCGCGGCATCGCGGCTCCTGGCAGGGGGGACGGGGCCGCGGACGGCCGGGCGGGGCGTCCTGCGCGCAGCGTCGATCCGGTGCGTCCAAGACAAAGCTTCAACGTCGGGCGGCGCGCGACGTTTCAGCTTGACCGCGCGATGATCCTGCAGCGTAAAGCCGCGCTCTTTTCCGGCCGCCAGCTGCGCTTAACCTGGATCAAGCCGGGATGATCTTGGGCCTGGGTCCCGGAACACCTGCGGCAGGCCCCGGTTCTGCCAGGGAGATCCGCGCGAGCTGGAGGCCTCCTTCGAGGCTTCGCTTCGCTGCGCGCCTCAGGATGAGGTGGAGGGTGGGAAGCAGGTCAGCACAGGGCTTCTCCCACCCTCCACCTCATCCTGAGGTGCCCCCGCAGGGGGCCTCGAAGGAGCCCTCCAGAAGTCTCCGAAAGCCCCGGAACCCTCCTTCGGGCGCCCGGTTCGCGCTCGACATTCAGGGCGCGGTGGGGCGCACGGACGCGCGCCGGGCCAGGGCCGAGACGGCGTCCCAGTCACCGCGGATCAGCGCCTCCTTCTTGGCGCGCCCCCAGCCCTTGATCTGCCGCTCCGCCGCGATCGCGTCGGTGATCCACTGGAACTCGGCCGCGTAGACGAGGGTGACCGGTCGGCGCCGCTGGGTGTAGCCCGGGAACGTGCCCGCCTGATGCTCGCCCAGCCGCTTCTCGGGGGATTGCCCGCGCGTCGAGCCCACGTAGTAGCTGCCGTCCGCGCAGCGCAGCATGTAGACGAAGGCGTTCATGGCGGGCGAATCGCGGTCGAGCCGGTTCAGGATGGTCTCGCCGCGTCGGAGTGCCAAGGGTTGGGGGCGTCCGATCGGGGATCTCATGCCGCGACCGCGGATGGGCCACCAGGCGCAGCCTCGCGGGCGGGTTCCAGAGGTCGTCGCGGCCCCTGGAGGGCTCCTTCGAGGCCGCTTCGCGGCGCCTCAGGATGAGGTCGTGGGTGGGAGGAAGCCCCGGATGCGGCGGGACGGCGCTCGCCGCGTTGGCTTGATGCGCGATCTCATACACTCATCCCATGAGGCGGCCCGGCCCGCCGACGCCCCTCACACCGACAGCCACTTGCGCACCACGGTCTCGTCCATGGTCGCGCGGGGGCCGGATTCCACCACCTGGCCCCGGTCCATCACCGCGTAGGTGTCGCAGAGGTCGCGGGCCCACTCGAAGTACTGCTCGACGAGCACGATCGCCATCTCGCCCTTAGCCCGCAGGTAGGTGATCGCCCGGCCGATGTCCTTGATGATCGAGGGCTGGATGCCCTCGGTCGGCTCGTCGAGGACGAGGAGCTTCGGGCGCGTCACGAGGGCGCGGCCGATGGCGAGCTGCTGCTGCTGGCCGCCCGAGAGGTCGCCGCCGCGCCGGTGCAGCATGTCCCGGAGCACGGGGAACAGGTCGAAGACCTCGGCCGGCACGTAGCGGTCGCGCCGCGGGCACGGGGCGAAGCCGGTCTCGAGGTTCTCCTTCACGGTGAGCAGCGGGAAGATCTCCCGGCCCTGCGGCACGAAGGCGACGCCGGCCCGGGCCCGGTCGTAGGGGGCGAGCCCCGAGATGTCGCGGGTGCCGAGGCGGATCGTGCCCTTCGAGATCGGCTGCTGGCCGACGATCGCCCGCATCAGCGAGGTCTTGCCGACGCCGTTGCGGCCGAGGACGCAGGTCACCGCGCCGACCTCGGCCCGCAGGGAGACGCCGCGCAGGGCCTTGGCCGCGCCGTAGTGGAGATCGATGCCGTCGACGCTCAGCATGGTTTTCAGCGGCCCAGGTAGACCTCGACGACCCGCGGGTCGGAGGAGACGGCGTCGATCGAGCCCTCGGCCAGCACCGCGCCCTCGTGCAGGCAGGTGACGCGGCATTGCAGGGCGCGGACGAAGTGCATGTCGTGCTCCACCACCACGACGGCGTGGTCGCGGGCGATCTCGCGCAGCAGCGTCGCGGTGGCCTCCGTCTCGGCGTCGGTCATGCCGGCGACGGGCTCGTCCACGAGGAGCAGCTTCGGGTCCTGGGCGAGGAGCATGCCGATCTCCAGCCACTGCTTCTGGCCGTGGCTGAGGTCGGCCGCGGGGCGGGCCCGATGGGGCAGCAGGCCGACCCGGGCGAGGAGCGCGTCGACCCGCTCGGCCGCCACCCGGTTGCGCCAGCCGAACAGGGAGGCGACGGCCGCGCGGGGGCCCTTCAGGGCGAGCAGGATGTTGTCGGCCAGCGTGTGGCTCTCGAACACCGTGGGCTTCTGGAACTTCCGGCCGATGCCGAGGTCGGCGATGGCCGGCTCGTCGAGGCGGGTCAGGTCGTGCACCCCGTCGAACACCGCGGCGCCGGTGTCGGGCCGCGTCTTGCCGGTGATGCAGTCCATCATCGTGGTCTTGCCGGCGCCGTTCGGGCCGATGATCGCCCGCATCTCGCCCCGCCCGAGGGTCAGCGAGAGGCCGCGCAGGGCCTTGTAGCCGTCGAAGGTGACGCGCAGGTCATCGAGGTAGAGCAGCGCCTGGGTCAGGCGGCGCTCGGACTGGAGCTGCGCGGGCTTGGCCCCGGCGACGGGGGGCGGCGCGAGGAGGTCGGCGTCGCTCATGAGCCGCGGCCCTCCTCGGCGAGCTTGCCCGCGATCTCGGGCTCCGGCGGCAGCCTGGCGGCGGCGCGCCGGCTGCCGAACCGCTCCACCAGGGTGCCGACGATGCCCTTGGGCAGGAACAGGGTGACGACGATGAACAGGGCGCCGAGCGCGAACAGCCAGGCATCCGGCAGCGCGCCGGTGAGCACCGTCTTGGCGTAGTTGACGAGGACGGCCCCCAGCGCCGCGCCCACCAGGGTGCCGCGCCCGCCCACCGCCACCCAGACCACCGCCTCGATGGAGTTGGTGGGGGCGAACTCGGACGGGTTGATGATGCCGACCTGCGGCACGTAGAGGGCGCCGGCCACCCCCGCCATCATCCCCGAGACCGTGAAGGCCAGCGTCTTGAAGTGCTCCGGCCGGTAGCCGAGGAAGCGCGTGCGCGATTCCGCGTCCCGCACCGCGATCAGGATCTTGCCGTAGGCCGAGACCGTCATGGCCCGGGCCACGAGGTAGCCGAGCGCCAGCGCGAGGGCGGTCAGCGCGAACAGCGCCACGCGGGTGCCCTGCGCCTGCACGGGGAAGCCGAGGATGTCCTTGAAGTCGGTGAGGCCGTTGTTGCCCCCGAGCCCCATGTCGTTGCGGAAGAAGGCGAGCATCAGCGCGAAGGTCAGCGCCTGCGTGATGATCGACAGGTAGACGCCGGTCACCCGCGAGCGGAAGGCGAGCCAGCCGAACAGGAAGGCGAGGAGCCCGGGCACGAGCAGCACCATCAGGGCCGCGACGGGGAAGTGGTCGAAGCCCTGCCAGTACCAGGGCAGCTCCTTGTAGTTCAGGAACACCATGAAGTCGGGCAGCACCGGGTTGCCGTAGACGCCGCGGGGCCCGATCTGGCGCATCAGGTACATGCCCATGGCGTAGCCGCCGAGGCCGAAGAAGGCGCCGTGCCCGAGGCTGAGGATGCCGCAATAGCCCCAGACGAGGTCGAGGCTGAGCGCCAGCAGCGCGTAGGCGAGGTACTTGCCGAACAGCGAGACGAGGTAGGTCGGCAGGTGCAGGGCGGAGCCGTCCGGCACGAGCAGGTTCAGGGCCGGGACCAGGGCCGCGAACAGGGCGAGCGCCCCGAGGAAGATCCAGCCCTTGAGGTCGATGAGGCTGCGGGGGTCCGTCACGATTCCACCGCCCGGCCCTTGAGCGCGAACAGGCCGCGCGGGCGCTTCTGGATGAACAGGATGATGAAGACGAGGAGCCCGATCTTGGCGAGCACGGCGCCGAAATACGGCTCGAACAGCTTGTTGGCGACGCCGAGCGTCAGCGCCGCCACCAGCGTGCCCCACAGGTTGCCGACGCCGCCGAACACCACGACGAGGAACGAGTCGATGATGTAGCCCTGGCCGAGGTTCGGCGAGACGTTGTCGATCTGCGAGAGCGCGACGCCCGCGACCCCCGCGATGCCGGAGCCGAGGCCGAAGGTGAGCGCGTCGACCCAGGGCGTCCGGATGCCCATGGCGGCGGCCATGCGCCGGTTCTGCGTCACCGCCCGGGTCTTCAGCCCGAACGAGGTCTTGCGCAGTACGAACAGCAGGCCGAGGAAGACGACGGCCGAGAACGCCACGATCCAGAGGCGGCCCCAGGTGATCGAGAGGCCGGCGAGGTCGAAGGCGCCGGTCATGAAGCCCGGCGCCGAGACCTCGCGGTTGGTGGGGCCGAACAGCGAGCGGACCCCCTGCTGCAGCACCAGGGAGACCCCGAAGGTGGCGAGCAGGGTCTCGAGCGGGCGCCCGTAGAGGAAGCGGATGACCCCGCGCTCGATCGCGACGCCGACCGCGCCGGCCACCAGGAACGCCGCGGGCAGCGCCACCGCCAGGGAGGCGTCGAGGGCCCCCGGCGCGTGGGTGCGAAACAGCCCCTGCACGAGGTAGGTCGTGTAGGCGCCGAGCATCACCATCTCGCCGTGCGCCATGTTGATCACCCCCATCACCCCGAAGGTGATGGCGAGCCCGATGGCGGCGAGCAGCAGCACCGAGCCCAGCGAGATGCCGTACCAGACGTTCTGGGCGGCGCCGATCAGCGCGAGGCGGGTCTCGATCGCCGAGACGCCCCGGGCGGCGGCCGCCCGCACGCCCTCGCTCGGGTCGGCCGCGAGGCCCCGCAGCAGCCCCAGCGCGTCGCCGTCGCCGCGGGCCGCGATCGCCTGGGCGGCGGCGATGCGCTCCGCCTCCGGCGCGCCGGCCTGGCCCAGGATCACCGCCGCGCGGGCCTCGGCCAGCGCCTGGCGGATGCGGCCGTCGCGCTCGCGCCCCAGCGCCGCGTCGAGGGCCGGGAGGGCCGCCGCGTCGCGCGCCTTGAACACCGCGTCGGCGGCCTCGCGGCGCCGCCCCGCATCCGGGCTCGCGAGGTTGAGGGTTCCGAGGGCGGCATCGATCCCCCGGCGGACCTTGTTGTTGAGGCGCACGGGCTTCAGCCCCTCTGCCGCCGCGGATGCGCCGTTCGCCGCCGCGGGGGCGCCGGTGCGGGCCTCCGTGAGGCCGGCGCCCTCCTTGACGAACAGCGCCCGGTCGGACGGGCGAAAGAGCAGGCGGCCCTCGCCGAGCGCGCGGATCACCGCCCCGGCGCGGGGCTCTCCGCTCGCCGCGAGGGCGGCGATGCCGGCCTCGATGTCGGCGTAGCTGTCGCTCGCGAGCCGCGCGTAGGCGGCGTCCGCGGCGGGCTCCTGCTGCGCGCGGGCCGGGCCGGCGAGGAGGCATAGGAGGATGACGAGGAGGCGGGTCATCGCGAAGGCGGGCTCCAGGGAGCGCGGCGGGCTCTGGAGGCCTCCTTCGAGGCCCCCTGCGGGGGCACCTCAGGATGAGGTGCGCGGGTAAGATCGGCGGGGCGCCGGATTGCCCCCACCCGCAACCTCTCCTGAGGTGCGGAGCGAAGCGCAGCCTCGAAGGAGGCCTCCCGGGATCGCGCGGGGTCCGGAAGCCTCCTCCGAGGACCGCCGATCGGTCGTCTCAGGATGAGGTCGAGCGGCGGGACGGCCCGTCGAAGGAGGCCGCCCCGGCCGGATGGAGGCTCAGGCGCCGCCGCACTTCTTGGTCTTGGTGTTGTAGTTGCCGCAGTTGAGCTTCACCCAGTCGGCCTCGAGATCCTTCGAGCCGTCGAGCTGCTTCGACCACGCCTCGCCGGGGATCAGCTCGTCGGTCTTGAAGACCACGTCGAATTGGCCGCCCTCCTTGATCTCGCCGATGAAGACCGGCTTCGTGATGTGGTGGTTGGCGAGCATCACGGCGGTGCCGCCGGTGAGGTTCTTTTGCTCGGTGCCCGGCAGCGCGGCGATGACCTTGTCGGGAGCGGTGCTGCCAGCCTTCTCGACGGCCTTCACCCACATGTTGAAGCCGATGTAGTGGGCCTCCATGGGGTCGTTGGTGACGGCCTTGGGGTTCTTCTTGAAGGCCTGCCACTTCTCGATGAAGGCCTTGTTCTCCGGCGTGTCGATCGACATGAAGTAGTTCCACGCCGCGAGGTGGCCGAGGAGCGGCTTGGTGTCGATGCCGGCGAGCTCCTCCTCGCCCACCGAGAAGGCGACCACGGGGATGTCGGTGGCCTTCACGCCCTGGTTGGCGAGCTCCTTGTAGAACGGCACGTTGGCGTCGCCGTTGACGGTCGAGACGACGGCGGTCTTCTTGCCCGCCGTGCCGAAGCTCTTGATGGCGGCGACGCGGGTCTGCCAGTCGGCCTGGCCGAAGGGCGTGTAGTTGATCGAGATGTCCTCGGGCTTCACGCCCTTGGCCTTCAGGTAGGCCTCGAGGATCTTGTTGGTGGTGCGCGGGTAGACGTAGTCCGTCCCCTCCAGCACCCAGCGCTCGACCTTCTCCTCCTTCATCAGGTAGTCGACGGCCGGGATCGCCTGCTGGTTCGGGGCGGCGCCCGTGTAGAACACGTTCCGCTCGCTCTCCTCGCCCTCGTACTGGACGGGGTAGAACAGGATCGAGTCGAGCTCCTTGAACACCGGCAGCACGGACTTGCGCGAGACGCTGGTCCAGCAGCCGAACACCGCCGCGACCTTGTCCTTGGCGATGAGCTCGCGGGCCTTCTCGGCGAAGAGCGGCCAGTTCGAGGCGGGGTCCACCACCACGGGCTCGAGCTTCTTGCCGAGCACGCCGCCCTTGGCGTTCTGCTCGGCGATCAGCATCAGCATCACGTCCTTCAGGGTCGTCTCGGAGATCGCCATCGTGCCCGAGAGCGAGTGCAGGATGCCGACCTTGATGGTCTCCTGCGCCTGCGCGGCGCCGGCCCCGAGGCTCGCGAGCGCCAGGCCCCCCGCGAGGGCGCCGGCGCGGGCCGCGCCCCGCACCGTCTCCCTGGTCCAGTCCTTGGCCCACCGTGTCCAGATCGTCATCGCAGTGTCCCTGCCTTCTTATCGAGCAGGCCCTCGCAACGGATGTGCCAGGAAAGCGGGCACGTACCCCCGGATCTGTCGCTCACCTCCACGTTGCAGGCGATGCAAATCCGCCACCGGGGCGGGAGATCGCGCGCCGGTCCGGCGGATCCGTCCTGACAGGCCGAGCGGTGCCGGCTATGGATCGTGGACGGGGGCCGGTGGGAAGCACGTTTCCATGGCCATGGATTCAGGGGCGGCCGCGGGGCCGCAGCGCCTCGGCCACGGCCGCAGCTCCGAGGTCTTCCTCGAGGGGCCGGACCGGGTGCTGAAGCTCTACCGCGCGGGCTCGGACCCGGCCGCCATCGCGGCCGAGTTCCAGGCGGTCGAGCGCGCCGCGGCCTTCGGGCTGCCGGTGGCGCGCGCCCTGGCGCGGGTCGAGCGGGACGGGCGCAGCGGCATCCTGTTCGAGCACGTGCCCGGGCCGACCCTGCTGCGCGCCCATGCGGGGCGGCCCCTTGCGCTCGTCGGGGCGCTCGCGGACCTCGCCCGGCTGCAGGCCCGCATCCACGCCTGCCCGGCCGACGGCCTGCCGGACCTGCACGACGCCCTCGCCCGCGAGATCGCCCGCGCCCGGCTGTCGGAGGCGACCCGCGCCGCGGCCCTCGACGCGCTGGCGCGCCGGCCGCGCGGACAGGCCCTCTGCCACGGCGACCTCCACCCGGACAACGTGATCTGGACCGCGGACGGCCCGCGCGTGATCGACTGGCAGAAGGCGATGGCCGGTCCCCCGGCCGCCGACGTCGCCCGCACGGTGCTGATGATCCGGCGCGGCCGGACGGGGGACGAGGTCGGCCGCTTCTCGGCGAGCGGAGCCGCCCGCGACCTCGCGGCCGGCTGGTACGCCTGGCGCTACGCGGCCGCCGCCGGCCTGCCGCTGCGGGCCTTCGCGGCGGAGGTGTCGGCCTGGCGCCTGCCCTTCCTGGCCGCCCGCCTCGCCGGGCAGCCCGCCGAGAGCGAGGCGGCGGTGCGCGCCGAGGCCGACCGCCTCGCCGCACCCCGCGGCTCCGCGACGCCCGCCGCCGGCCTCGCCGCCAGCCTCGGCCTGTGGCCCGGCTTCGCCGCCGCCCTTTCCGACCTCGCGGCCTTCGACGGCTTCCTGCCCTGAGGGCGCGCCCGCGCCGCCGACCTTCCCGCGCCCGTCCGAAATGCTCTATCCCGGCGCGGTGACCCGCGGCGCGCCCGGGTCCGCGAACCGGAGGCCGGCGGATGGACGAGACGAGCCGCATCGCGATCATCGGCGCGCCCATCGAGGTCGGCACCAGCGAGCCCGGCGCCCTGATGGGACCGGCCGCCCTGCGCACCGCCGGGCTCGTGCGCACCCTGCGCGACCTCGGGCACGCCGTGGAGGATTGCGGCGACGCGGTGCCGGACGGCCCGGCCACGGCGCGGGGCCTTCCCGCCGTCGCCGCCTGGAGCCGCAGCCTCTCGGCGGCCGTGGCGGCGGCCTTCTCGCGCGGCGCCCTGCCCCTGGTCGCGGGGGGCGACCACAGCCTCTCCCTCGGATCGGTGGACGGGGCGCTCCGCCATGCCCGGGCGGCCGGGCGCCCCCTCTCGGTGCTCTGGCTCGACGCGCACGCGGATTTCAACACCCTGGAGACCTCGCCCTCCGGCAACCTCCACGGCATGCCGCTGGCCGCGCTCTGCGGCGAGCCCGGCTTCGAGGACCTGTTCGCCGACCCCGGCCGCCCCCGCCTCGACCCGTCGCGCCTGCACCTGTTCGGCCTGCGCTCCATCGATGCCGGCGAGCGCGCCCTGGTGGCGGCGCGGCGCGTCGACGTCACCGACATGCGCGCCATCGACGAGTTCGGCGTCGTCGCGCCGCTGCGGCGCATCCTCGAGGGCGTCGGCGCGGCGGGCGCCCACCTCCACGTCAGCCTCGACGTGGATTTCCTCGACCCCGCCCTGGCGCCGGGCGTCGGCACCACCGTGCCGGGCGGCGCCACCTTCCGGGAGGCGCACCTCATCATGGAGATGCTGCACGATTCCGGCCTCGTCACCTCCCTCGACGTGGTGGAGCTGAACCCCTTCCTGGACGAGCGCGGCCGCAGCGCCCGCGTCCTCGTGGAGCTGGTGGCGAGCCTGTTCGGGCGCCGCATCCTCGACCGTCCGACCCCCGTCATCGAGGCGGTGCCGAGCCACGAGCCGCGGGGCCGCGGATGACCGACGCGGGACCCGCCCGTTCGTCCGCCCCTGCGCAGAGCGGGGCCGCCATCGCGACCGAGCCGGGCCCGGCGCTCGCGACGCCTGGGAACGCGGCATCGCCCGCCCGCCAGCGTTCCATCGGGCACGTGGCCCTCACGGTCGGTCCGGCCGGCGTTGCTGCCCAATCCGGCGCCAATGCCTCATCTGTGGGCAGCGCTCCTGCGCCGACCGAAGCCGGTGCTGCCGCGCCGACGCGCATCCGCGACCTCGCCGAGTCCGGCCCGAGCCGCCTGCGCTTCCCGCGACCCGGACCGGGTGCGACCGCCCTGGAGGCGGTGCTCGTCAACACCGCGGGCGGCGTGGCGTGCGGGGATGCCTTCTCGGTCTCCCTGACCGCCGAGGCCGGCAGCCGCCTCGTCCTCACCACCACGGCGGCGGAGAAGATCTACCGCTCCGACGGGCCGGTGAGCACCCTTGCGACGCGGGTCGACCTGCGGGGCGACGCCCGCCTCGCCTGGCTGCCGCAGGAGACGATCCTGTACGACCGCGCCCGGCTCGCCCGGCGCTTCGAGGCCGACCTCGCCCCGGGGGCGCGCCTCCTCGCCTTCGAGGCCATCGCCCTCGGCCGCGCCGCCCACGGCGAGCGCCTGACGGACGCCCACCTCCACGACACCTGGCGCATCCGCCGCGCCGGCCGCCTCGTCTACGCGGACGACCTGCGCGTCGAGGGGCCCGTCACGGCGCTCATGGCCGGCGCGGCGGTGGGCGGCGGCGCGGGCGCCACGGCGCTCCTCCTCGACGTCTCGCCGGAGGCCGAGGGCCGCCTGGAGGAGGCCCGCGCCCGGCTCGACGCGATCATCGCCGGAACCCCGGTGGAGGCCGCCGCCAGCGCCTGGAACGGCCACCTCGCCGTGCGCCTCCTGGCCCCGACCATCGGGATGCTGCGAGTCGCGGCGGCGCGGTTCCTGGTCGGCTACCGGGGCGTGCCGCTGCCGCGGGTCTGGCAGGGGTGAGGGGCCCTCTCGGCCTGTGCGTCCCATCCACGCTCTCCTCGCGGAATCGACCGAGGGCGATGAGCAGTCCGAACCTGCCGGGACTTGCGATTTCGATGGCGGTGCGCCGGCCCCCCGGCGTAGGCTCTGGCCGATGCTTCAGCATGTCAGATCGCGCGCCCAGGAGGCGCCGCCCCTCGGGATCGGCTACTACACCGTCCCGGAAGCGGCACGCCTCCTGCGGATGCGCCCGCTCACCATCCGGCGCTGGCTCGGCGGCTACAGCCTCACGTCCGGCGAGCGGATCGCGACGATGCCGCCGCTCTGGACCCCCGAGCTGCCCGCGAACGGGGATCGCCTCGAACTCGGCTTCCGGGATCTGATCGAGCTGCGCTTCGTGCACGGCTTCGTCGCGGAGGGCGTCGACCTGCGGATCGTCCGTGCCTGCCTGGAGCGCGCCCGCGCGGAGATCCACGATCCTCGCCCCTTCTCGACGCGCCGCTTCAGGACGGACGGGCGCACCCTGTTCCTGCAGAGCCTGACCGAGGCCGGCGAGACCGAGCTGCTCGACCTGAAGCGCGGGCAGTTCGTCATCCGCACGGTGATCGAGCGGACCTTTCGCGACCTCGACCTCGACGCGGAGGTGGTCAGCCGATGGCGCCCCTACCAGGGCAGGAGCACGATCGTTCTGGATCCGTTGCGCGCCTTCGGTCAGCCGATCGCCGCCGATAGCGGCGTCCCGACCGTCGCGCTGGCCGACGCCGTCCGGGCCGAGGGCTCCGTCGAGCGCGTCGCGCGCCTCTACGCGGTGGCCGTTCCGGCGGTGCGAGACGCCGTGCGCTTCGAGGAGGGGCTGAGGGCGGCGTGAAAATCGTCGTCGACGAGAACCTGCCGCCTGCCCTCGCCCGTGCCCTCGACGCCCTGTTCGCGGGCGAGCACACGATCGTCCACCTGCGCGACCGCTACGGGCCGGGCGTGACGGACCTGACCTGGATTCCGGAGCTGGGCCAGGAGGGCAATTGGATCGTGCTCTCCGGCGATCGGGGCATTCGCCGGAAGCGGGCGGAATTCCAGGCCTTCAAAGCATCGCGGCTGATCGGATTCTTCCTCTCTGCCGGGCTCAACAAGGCGCCCCTGGTGAAGAAGGCGGAGCGTATCCTGGCCCTCTGGCCCGCGATCGAGACCTTCGCGTCGCGCGCCGCCCCCGGGGCGATGTTCGAGCTGCCGATGACGAGCACCCGGATCGGCACTCTCTGACGGACATCGCGCCGTGCGCCCGGCGAGGCCGGCCTTGACCCCGGCCCCCAGCATGATCCTTGCTCCCGGCGGCGCGAACCCCGAAAGGCCCCTGCCATGCTCCTCACCCCCCGCGAGAAGGACAAGCTCCTCGTCGCCATGGCCGCGATGGTCGCCCGCAACCGGCTCGCCCGGGGCGTGAAGCTCAACCATCCGGAGGCCGTGGCGCTGATCACCGACTGCGTGGTGGAGGGCGCGCGGGACGGGCGCAGCGTCGCCGAGCTCATGCGGGCGGGCGCGCAGGTGCTCGACGCCTCCCAGGTGATGGAGGGGGTCGCCGAGATGATCCACGACATCCAGGTCGAGGCGACCTTCCCGGACGGCACGAAGCTCGTCACCGTCCACCACCCGATCCGCGGCGCCCCCTCCCCGGCCGTGCCGGGCGCCGTCGAGGCGCTGCCCGGCGAGATCGTGTTCAATGCGGACCGCCCCCGCACCGTGATCAGCGTGGCCAACACCGGCGACCGGCCGATCCAGGTCGGCTCGCACTACCACTTCTTCGAGGTCAATCCGGGCCTCAGCTTCGACCGCGCCCAGGCCCGCGGCCAGCGCCTCGACATCGCGCCCGGCACCGCGGTGCGCTTCGAGCCCGGCTCGACCCGGGAGGTCGTCCTGGTGCCGCTGTCGGGCGGGCGCGCGGTCTACGGCTTCCGCGGCGACGTGATGGGCAAGCTCTGATGGCGCTCCCGCCCCCCGCCTCCCTGCCGCGCGCCGCCTACGCGGACATGTTCGGGCCGACCACGGGCGACCGCGTCCGGCTCGCCGACACCGACCTCTGGATCACCGTCGAACGCGATCTCACGACCTACGGCGAGGAGGTGAAGTTCGGCGGCGGCAAGGTGATCCGCGACGGCATGGGCCAGTCCCAGGTCACGAACGCGGCGGGCGCCGTCGACACGGTCATCACCAACGCCGTCATCCTCGACCATTGGGGCGTCGTGAAGGGCGATGTCGGCCTCGTGGCGGGCCGCATCCACCGCATCGGCAAGGCCGGCAACCCGGACATCCAGCCGGGCGTCGACATCGTGGTCGGGCCCGGCACCGAGGTGATCGCGGGCGAGGGCAAGATCCTCACCGCGGGGGGCTTCGACAGCCACATCCACTTCATCTGCCCGCAACAGGTCGAGGAGGCCCTGGCCTCGGGGATCACCACCATGCTGGGCGGCGGCACGGGGCCTGCGCACGGCACCTTCGCGACCACCTGCACGCCGGGCCCGTGGCACATCGGCCAGATGCTCCGTGCGGTCGATGGCTTGCCGATGAACCTCGCCTTCGCGGGCAAGGGCAACGCCTCGCGGCCCGAGGCCCTCGTCGAGATGATCCGCGCCGGCGCCTGCGCGCTCAAGCTCCACGAGGACTGGGGCACGACGCCGGCCGCCATCGACACCTGCCTCACCGTGGCGGACGCCCACGACATCCAGGTCATGATCCACACCGACACGCTCAACGAGTCGGGCTTCGTGGAGGACACCATCGCGGCCTTCCGGGGCCGCACCATCCACGCCTTCCACACCGAGGGCGCGGGCGGCGGCCACGCGCCCGACATCATCAAGGTGGCGGGCCTGCCGAACGTGCTGCCCTCCTCCACCAACCCGACGCGGCCGTTCACGCGCAACACCATCGACGAGCACCTCGACATGCTCATGGTGTGCCACCACCTCGACCCCGCGATCCCCGAGGACCTCGCCTTCGCGGAGAGCCGCATCCGCAAGGAGACCATCGCGGCCGAGGACATCCTGCACGACCTCGGCGCCCTCTCGATGATGTCCTCCGACAGCCAGGCGATGGGCCGGGTCGGCGAGGTGGTGATCCGCACTTGGCAGACCGCCGACAAGATGAAGCGCCAGCGCGGCGCCCTGCCCGGCGACGCCTCCGGCACCGACAACCTGCGGGCCCGCCGCTACGTGGCCAAGTACACGATCAACCCGGCGATCGCGCACGGCGTCTCCCGCCACATCGGCTCCGTGGAGGCGGGCAAGCTCGCCGACCTCGTGCTGTGGTCGCCGGCCTTCTTCGGCGTGAAGCCCGACCTCGTGCTGAAGGGCGGCATGATCGCGGTGGCCCCGATGGGCGACCCCAACGCCTCGATCCCGACGCCCCAGCCCGTGCACTACCGCCCGATGTTCGGCGCCCACGGCCGCGCGCCCCAGGCCACGGCGCTCACCTTCGTGTCGAAGGCCGCGCTCGAGGACGGGATCGCGGAGCGGCTCGGCCTCGGGAAGACGCTGGTCGCGGTCGAGAACGTGCGCGGCGGCATCTCGAAGAAGAGCATGATCCTCAACGACGCCACCCCGGTGATCGAGGTCGACCCGGAGACCTACGACGTGCGCGCCGACGGCGAGCTCCTCGTCTGCGAGCCCGCCGAGGTGCTGCCGATGGCGCAGCGCTACTTCCTGTTCTGAGGTAGGATCGGGGTCGAGGATGAGAGGCCCGCGATGACGAAGGCCGCGCTGAAGCCGCCGGATGCGCACGACCTGTACGAGCGGGATTTCCATGCCTGGGCGCAGCGGCAGGCGCGGGCCCTGGCCGCCCGCGATACGGCAGCCTTCGACATCGCCAACCTGATCGCGGAGATCGAGACCTTGGGACGGAGCCAGCGCGCGGCGGTCGAAACGCACCTGCGCGTGCTGATCATCCATCTGCTCAAGTTCCTCTGCCAGCCCGAGCGGGCGACGCGGAGTTGGCGGATCACCTTGCGCAATCAGCGCCGCGAGATCGGGCGGCTCCTCGACCGGAGTCCAAGCCTGCGCGGCTACCCGGAGGCGATCCTCGTCGAGACCTACCGGGACGCGGTTCGACGCGCCGCGCAGGAGACCGGCCTCGCCGAGGATCGGTTGCCGGCCGATCCGCCCTTCACCCTGGCGCAGATCCTCGATCCGGATTTCGTCCCCTGATGGAACACATCCGCAACGACCTGTTCGCGACCGACCTGACGGCCTGGTACGAGGCGCAGGCGCTCGCCCTGCGAGACGGACGCTTCGGCGACCTCGATCATGAACGGCTGTCGGGCCTCATCGGCGAGCTCGCGGCGGAGCGCCGGCAGGCGCTGCGGGCCCATCTCGGCATCGTCCTCACCGCCCTGCTGCGCTGGGCCGAGCAGGTCGATCTGCGCAACGGATCGTGGGCGGCGAGCATCAACATCCAGCGGTACCGGATCGCGGCCATCCTCGCCGAGAATCCAGGCCTTGTCCCGAGGCTTCCGGTCGTGATCGCCGCAGCCTATCCCGAGGCCAGGGCACGGGCCGTTCTGGAAAGCGACCTGCCCGACGACAGCTTCCCGGCCGCCTGCCCCTTTACCGACGCGGAGATCCTGCGCGTGGGCTACATGCCCGATCCCTACGGCGACGATGCTATCCGCGGTGTGGGCTGGTGGAAGGACGGCTCCCCATGATCCGCGCCACCCGCATCCTCCGCCGCGACCGGATCGGCTCCGCCGAGATCGTCGACCGCATCGTCCTCGACCACGGCGACCGCCACCGCCGCCGCATGGCGATGCGGGCCGCGGGCGGCCTCGCCTTCCTGCTCGACCTGCCCGAGGCCGCGGTGCTGCAGGACGGCGACGCCCTGGTGCTGGAGGACGGGCGCCTCGTCTGGGTCGAGGCGGCCCCCGAGCGCCTCCTCGCCATCCGGGCCGCGGACGAGCACGCCCTGAAGCGCCTGATCTGGCACATCGGCAACCGGCACATCCCGGCCGAGATCGCGCCGGATGCCGTCTACATCGCCGACGATCACGTGCTCGCCGCGATGGTGCGGGGCCTGGGCGGCAGCGCCGAGCCGGTGCTCCGCCCGTTCGCGCCCGAGGGAGGCGCCTACGCGGACGGTCACGCCCACTCCCCTGGCCACTCCCATGCCCACTCCCATGACCACGCCCATGGTCACGCGCACGACCACGGGCACGACCGCCGCCCCCACCGGCACGGCTGAGGCCGGTGTCCGATGCCTTGCGCCTGATGGCGTGGCTCTCGCCGGGCTATCCGGTGGGCGCCTACGCCTACTCGCACGGGCTCGAATGGGCCGTGGAGGCGGGCGACGTCACCGGCGCGGAGAGTCTCGCGGCGTGGCTCGCGGACGTCGCCGAGCGCGGCTCCCTGCGCAACGACCTCATCCTCGCCGCCCACGCCCACCGCTGCGCCGGCGACCGGGCGGGGCTCGTGGCCCTCAACGACCTCGCGCTGGCGCTCGCGCCGTCGCGGGAGCTGCACCTCGAGACGAGCCAGCAGGGCCGCAGCTTCCTCGACGCCACGCTCCACGCCTGGCCGCACCCCGCCCTCTCGGCGGCCGCGCAGGGCCTCGACGGGGCGGTGGCCTACCCGGTCGCGGTCGGGGCCGCGGCCGGCGCCCACGGCCTCGCGCGCGCCCCGACGCTCGCGGCCTACGCCCTCGCCTTCGTCCAGAACCTCGTCTCGGCGGCGCTCCGGGTGGCGCCCGTCGGCCAGAGCGCCGGCACCCGGATTGTGGCGGACCTCGCGCCCCGGCTCGACGCCCTCGCGGGCCGCTTCGACGGCGCGACCCTCGACGACCTCGGCTCGGCGACCCTGCGCCTCGACCTCGGCTCGTTCCGGCACGAGACCCAGTATTCCCGCATCTTCCGCTCCTGAGGATCCCCGCCCGATGACCTCCCAGAACGGCCCCCTGCGCGTCGGCATCGGCGGACCCGTCGGATCCGGCAAGACCGCCCTGATGGAGCAGCTCTGCCGGCGCCTGCGCGACCGCTACGAGATCTGCGCCATCACCAACGACATCTACACGAAGGAGGACGCCCGCATCCTGACGGTGGCCGGCGCGCTGCCGGAGGAGCGCATCCTCGGCGTCGAGACCGGAGGCTGCCCCCACACCGCGATCCGCGAGGACGCCTCGATCAACCTCGCGGCGGTGGCCGAGATGCGCCGGCGCTTCCCCGGGCTCGACGTGATCCTGATCGAGTCCGGCGGCGACAACCTCGCGGCGACCTTCTCGCCGGAGCTCGCCGACATCACGCTCTACGTCATCGACGTGGCGGGCGGCGAGAAGATCCCCCGCAAGGGCGGCCCCGGCATCACCCGCTCGGACCTCCTCATCGTGAACAAGACAGACCTCGCGCCCCTCGTCGGCGCCGACCTGTCGGTGATGGAGGCGGATACGCGGCGGATGCGGGGCGCACGCCCCTACGTGTTCGCCTCCCTGCGGGCGGGCGACGGGGCGGACACCGTGGCCCGCTTCATCGAGACGGCCGGAGGCCTCGGCCGAGGCGTCGAATGAATACAACCTGTAGGCGAAGGTAGTAAGGAAGGTTTAAGGCGCCACCATCATCATAAGTTGCATTGACCTCAAGTGTACAACTTGGGAAGGGAGGTCCGTGCGATGTGGTGGCTGTCCGCGTCCCTGTCCGGCCGGCGCGTTCCCGTCCGGGCCCGAGTCCGCGCCGGGCGATCGCCGCAGGTCGTCCGGGCCCTCGCGGCCTGCCCGCGCGGGGCCTCGGCCGTGGAGTTCGCGCTGCTCGCGCCGGTGCTGCTCCTGCTGTTCGCGGGCATCCTGGTGTTCGGCATCTACCTCGGCGCGGCCCACAACCTCCGCCAGCTCGCCGCGGAGGCGGCGCGGGCCTCCGTGGCGGGCGTGACCGACCAGGAGCGGGCCGCCCTAGCCCAGGGCCAGATCCGCGTCAGCCTCGCCGCCGGCTCGATGTTCCGCCCCGGCAGCATCGGCGTCCAGGTCGGGTCGGACCCGGTCGACGCCACGCTCTACACGGTGACCCTGAGCTTCGACGCCTCGGCGCTGGGGCTCGGCGGATTCGCCCGGCTGGTGCCGATGCCGCCCGACCTGATGCGGTCCTCGATCAGCGTGCGCAGGGGGGGCCTGTGACGGGGCGGCCTGTGACGGGCTGGCCCGCAACGGGTCGCCCCGTCCTCCGCCTGCGCCGCGAGCAGGGCGGCACGGTGGCGGTGCTCGTCGGGCTCGGCGCGACGGTGCTGATGGGGGCGGCCGCGGTCGGGATCGACCTCGGCCAAGTCGTGCAGGCCCGGCGCCGGGCGCAAGGCGCGGTCGACGTCGCCGCCCTGGTGGCCGCCGCGAACCCCGCCCAGGCCGAGGCCCTGGCCCGGCGCTCGCTCGCCGACAACGGCTACGCGGGCGCCACCCCGATCACCATCGCGCCGGGCGCCTATGCGGGGGATGCGGCGGTGGCGCCGGGCAGCCGCTTCCGCCCCGGCGCCGCCCCGGCCAACGCCGTCCGGGTCAACCTCCGGACCAGCGTGCCGACGCACTTCGCGCGGGTCGTCGGCCTCGCCCCGAGCGTCGAGGTGCGGGTGGCGGGCACCGCCGCCACGGCCCAGTTCGCCGCCTTCACCCTCGGCTCGGGCACGGCCGCCCTCGACGGCGGCGTCGCCAACGCCGTGCTGGGCGCGATGCTCGGCACCCGGCTGTCGCTGAGCGTCCTCGACTACAACGCCCTCCTGTCGGCCCAGGTCGATGCCTTCCGGTTCCTCGATGCCCTCGGCACGAGCCTCGGCGTCCAGGCCGCGAGCTACAGCGACGTGGTGCGGATGGACGCCAGCGTCGGGCAGATCGTCTCGTCGCTCAGGACCGCGCTGCAGGGCGAGGCCAACGTCGCCTTCGCGGTCTCCGCCCTCGCCAGCCTCGGCGCCGCCCTGCCCTCGGCGAGCGCGAGCGTCCCGGTCTCGCGCGTGGTCGATCTCGGCGATGCCGCGGCGCTGGCGCCGGGCCGCGGCAGCGCCGGGCCCCGGGTCGGCGCGATGGACCTGATCTCCGGCGCGGCCGCGGTCGCCAACGGGCAGCGCCAGGTCTCGGTGGACCTCGGCGCCAGCATCCCCGGCCTCCTCGCGACGCGGCTGACCCTGGCGGTCGGCGAGCGCCGGCAGAGCTCGGGCTGGGTCCAGCCCGGCAGCGCCAACGCGACGCTCCACACCGCGCAGACCCGCCTGCTCATCGAGGCGACGCTCGCGGCGCCCCTCGGCCTCGGCGGGCTCAGCCTGCCCCTCTACGCGGAAATCGCCCCCGCCCAGGCGAGCCTGCGCGCCGTCACCTGCCCCTGGTCGAACCCGGCGCAGCGGCGCGTCAGCCTCGATGCGCAGCCGGGCCTGCTCAACCTCGCCATCGCCGACGTGCCCCGCTCCGCCATCGCGGTCGGCGCCGCGACGCCGGACCTCGGCCGCGGCGCGGCGCTCCTCAGCCTGCCGCTCCTCACCGTGCGGGGGCAGGCCCGCGCGAGCCTCACCGGCGCGGTCCCGCAGACGCTGACCTTCTCGGACGACGACATCAGCCGGCGGGTCGTCCGCACGGTGTCGAGCACCGGCCTCACCCAGTCGCTGACCGGAAGCCTGATCCAGGGGCTGAACCTCGACATCAACGGGCTCAACCTGCTGCCGGCCCTGCGCCCGGCGCTCGCCACGACGCTGTCGCTCGCGGCGCCGGCCCTCGACCTCGTCCTCGACGGGACCCTGCGGGCGCTCGGCCTGCGCCTCGGCTACGCCGACGTCACCGTCGACGGCACCCGCTGCGATCAGGCCGTGCTGGTGCAGTGAGCCCCCGCGGGTGCAGGCCTCGGCCCCGCACGCGCGGGGCCGGTCCGCCTCAGTGCAGGCCCTCCCGGGCGGACTGGGTGCGCGCGAGTTCCTGCCCGAGGCGCAGGAGCAGCATGTCGGCGAGGAGGCGCAGCTCGGAATTGCCGAGCTGCGCGATCACCTCGCGGCAGGCGATGGCGTGCGCGGCGGCCGCATCGAGCGGGGATTCGGCGGCCGGCACCTCCGTGGCGACGAAGGCCGCGGTGTCCTGCGTGCTCTCCGTCAGGTCGATGATGATGCCGTGGCCGTGCGCGGGCTGCCCGGGCTGCGCGGGGTAGAGGCGGCCGCGGTCGAGGATCCTGCGCCGCTCGCCGGTCGCGGAGACGGTCCGGTACTCGGCCACGAACAGGCCGCCGGTCCGGCGCAGCTGCCGGAAGTGCCGGAACAGGTCGGGCTGGTCCTCGGGGCAGACCCGGGCCTTCGCCACCTCGAGGGTGAGGGGCCGTCCGGCGAGCGCGTGGTCGCCGGCCAGGATGTCCGCCGCGCCCGCGTCGAGGATGCACCGGTCCGGACGCGCCGACCACGACCAGGTTCCGACCACGCCGGACGCGCTCAGGGCGGCGCCCAGGTCCACGGTTGACGGCGATCCCCTCTCGATCGCGTTGGCGAGCATGGCCGATCTCCAGGAAGCGATTGCGACATCGGGCTAAATCAGGGCCTATACAACCCTAAATAGAATTAACGGACTGCTAACTCACCCAACAGCAATCGGTGGTGGATCGGGACCCGCACCGGGTCCGCTCCGGGGCAATTCGGCCCGGCAGGTCGATCCTCGTCTCCGGACGGCGCCCTGCTCAGCCGATCTGGCTCAGCAGGGTTACGGCCCCGAAGATCAGGACCGAGAGCACCGTGACGGCGAGCAGGATCAGGGCCGCGCGCGATTCTCGTAGTTCCGGTGACATACTTCGCGCTCCGGTTGCATCAAGGGGCGGCCGTCACAAAGGACACAGGAGTCGCGAAGGACTCGCGGGTCGCGAGGGACGGGAGCCACGAGGGGCAAGGGCCACGCACGATGTCGTCTGGAGCCCGGTCGATACTCGCATCGTTCCCGAGGCCTGTCGAGGCGAGGAACCCGCGCGCCGGGCGAAGCCGAACGTCGCATCCGGGCGCACGGCCGAGCCTGCCGTCGCGGTCGGCCTCCGCCGGCGGCCGCGTGCCGAAACGCACGTCCTCGCCGCGCGGCCCCGCTTAGCTTGCGGACGGGGGAGAACGGACGGCCGCGTCGGCGCGGCCTGCCGGCTTGTGCTGGGATCCGGTCATGCAGACACGTCATCACCTCGCGCGCGCCGCGCTCGCCGCGAGCCTCGCCGCCGCCATCGGGATCGTCGCCGCGCCCGCAGAAGCCCGCGAGCACCGCGCCGGTGCCGCGGCGGCCGCTGCCCAGGCTGGTCCTGAGCGGGGCGACAGGAGCGCGAGTGCCGGGGGCCGGGCCGCCGTGAACACCGCGGCCGTCGCCGCCCGCGCCGCAGCGTCCGCGCGCTTCACGGAGCGCATGGGCCGCCTCGATGCCCTGATGGGCGCGGCGCCGTCCGGCCTTGCGACCTACCGCTCGACGAGCGTCCAGCGCCGGGCCCGCTCCGCCAGCGCGGAGTGAGGGCCGTTCGGCTCTGATCAGGGTGGGGCGGGCACCGCCGAGCCCGCGGCAAGCCTTCAGGCCGCCACGGCCCCGAGGCGCGGCATGCTCGCGAGCAGGCCGCCGATCTCGCGGGCGGGGCGCGGGGGGCTGAACAGGAAGCCCTGCATCTCCTGGCAGCCCTCGGCGCGCACGGCGGCGAGCTGCGCCTCGGTCTCGATGCCCTCCACGAGCGTGGTGATGCCGAGGCTCGACCCGAGCCCGACGAGGGCCCGGATGATCGCCCCCGATTCCGAGGCGGCGTGCCCGGCGTCGCGCACGAAGGAGCGGTCGATCTTGATCTTGTCGAAGGGGAAGCGGCGCAGGTAGCTCAACGAGGAGTAGCCGGTGCCGAAATCGTCCATCGAGATGCGGATGCCGGTGCGGCGCAGGAGGTGGAGCGTCTCCAGGTTGGCCTCGGTGTCGTCGAGGAGCACGCTCTCGGTGATCTCGAGCTCCAGCCGGTCGGCGCGCAGGCCGCTCGCCGCGAGCGCCATCAGGACCACCTGCGCGAAGTTGCGGTGGCGGAGCTGGACGGCAGAGACGTTGACGGCGACGTTGACGGGGACGGGCCATCCGGCCGCGTCGCGGCAGGCCTGCCCGAGCACCCACTCGCCGAGGGGAACGATCAGGCCGGTCTCCTCCGCGACGGGGATGAACTCGGCCGGGCTGATCAGGCCCCGTTCCGGGTGGCGCCAGCGCAGCAGGGCCTCGACCCCCGTGATGCGGTCGCTGCGCAGGTCGACCAGGGGCTGGTAGTGCAGCTCGAACCGGCCCGCCGCCAGGGCCTCGCCGAGCTCGCGCTCCATCTCGCGGCGGCTTCGCGCCGTCTCGTCCATCGCCGCCTCGAACAGGCAGGCGACGCCGCGGCCGCTGTTCTTGGCATGGTAGAGGGCGGTGTCGGCGTCCTTGAGCAGCCGGTCGATGTCGTCGACCGCCCCGTCGCCCAGGGAGATGCCGGCGCTCATGCCGATCTCGACCGTGAAGTCCCCGAGCGTGTAGGGCGCGCTCACTGTGGCGATCAGGCGCTCGGCCAGCGCCAGCGCCCCCGCGGTGTCGGCGACGCGGTGCAGCACCGCGAACTCGTCGCCGCCGAGCCGCGCCACGAGATCGCCCGCGCGGACGTTGTCGCTCAGCCGCGCGGCCACCGCCCGCAGGAGCGCGTCGCCGACCCCGTGGCCGTGGCCGTCGTTGACCGCCTTGAAGCGATCGAGGTCGAGGCAGAGCATCGCGAGGCGCCCGCCCCCCTCCGTCCGCGCCGCTCCGATCAGGTCCATCCCGTGCTCGCGCAGCGCCGTGCGGTTCGGCAGGTCGGTCAGCGCGTCGTGGCGGGCCATGTGGGCGATGCGCGCCTCGTTGCGGCGGCGCTCGGTGATGTCCTCGAAGGTCGAGACCCAGCCGCCGCCGGGCAGCGGCCGGTAGCAGACGGCGAGGATGCGCCCGTCCGCGAGCTCCCGGTGGAAGGGCCCCGGATCGTTGCCGGCGAGCGCCGCCCGCGTGCCCTGGCAGAGGGCGTCGGCGGTCACCTCCCGGCGGTAGCAGCCCCGGGCCACGAGCGCCGCGCAGAGCTCGCGCTGGGACATGCCGATCCGGATCGCCCCGCCCGGCAGGTCGAAGATCTCGCGGTAGCGCTGGTTGACGACGAGGAGGCGCGCCTCGGCGTCGAACATGCTGAGGCCCTGGGTCATGTTGCTCAGGGCGGCGTCGAAGCGCGTGATCTGCTGCTGGAGCTCGGCGTTCGCGTCGCGCAGGTCGCCGAGGGCCGTGGCCAGGGCGGACCGGGCCTCGCGCTCGCCGCTGACGTCGGTGCCGACGCCCCGGTAACCGAGGAAGTCGCCCGTCTCGGAGAAGCGCGGCTCGCCGCTCACCCGGAACCAGCGGGTGCTGCCGTCCGGATGGGCGTAGGGGTACTGGAAGTCGCGGAACGCGCGCCCGCCCTCGACGGCCTCGACGTAGGGCCGCCAGAAGTCCGAATCCTCCGCGTTGCGGGAGATGGTGTGCCGGGGGCGCCCGATCAGGGCCGCCACGCCGAGCCCGAGGAAGCGCTCGACGCTGGCGCTCAGGTAGCTGAAGCGGTGCTCCGGATCGGTCTCCCAGAACCAGTCCGTCGCGATATCCGCAAAGTCCTCAAGGCGCTGTCCGGTCATCGTGCCCCCGCTTCGCACGGATCAGCGTCGCGCCGAGTCGTTTAGGAAGTCTCACTGCCCGCACCCGCGTCCCGGATTCGCACCGCCCTATGTCCGGGAAGGCAGCGGGCGGGAGACGGACGATGGACGACGTGGCCGTGGATCTCTTTCCGGGCTTCGAGGCGCTCTGGCTCGACGGGCCGGGCGGGCGGGCCTTCGCGCGGGCGGGGGGCCCCCGGGAGGCCCCGCCCCTGCTGCTGCTCCACGGCTTCCCGCAGACCCACGCCATGTGGCACCGCATCGCGCCCGACCTCGCCCGCGACCACCGGGTGATCTGCCTCGACCTGAAGGGCTACGGCTGGTCCGCGGCTCCGGCGGGGGATGCCGCCCACGAGGCCTACGCCAAGCGCACGCTCGGGCGCGAGATCGTCGCCCTGATGGAGCGGGTCGGCCACGTCCGCTTCGCGCTCGCGGGCCACGACCGGGGCGGCCGCGTGGCCTACCGCCTGGCCCTCGACGAGCCCGGCCGGGTCGCGCGCCTCGCCCTCCTCGACATCGTGCCGACCGAGGTGCAGTGGGCGCGGATCGCGGAGAAGCCGGGGCTGAACCCGCACTGGACCTTCCTGGCAGGCCCGTCGCCGGAGCCCGAGACCGCGATCGGCCGAGACCCGGACGCCTACTTCGAGGGCCTGCTGCGCGACTGGACGGCCGGGCACGACCTCGGGGCCTTCGACCCCCGGGCGCTCGAACTCTACCGCCGGGGCTGGGCTCCGCCCGAGCGCATCCACGCCATGTGCGAGGATTACCGCGCCGGCGGGCCCGACGGCCCGGACCGGGCCGCCGACCGGGCGGACCTCGCCGCGGGGCGGACCCTCGCGATGCCGACGCTGGTGCTCGCGAGCCGCGCCTACCTCGACAAGGGCAAGCCCGAGACGGCGCTCGCCGCCTGGCGCCGCACCCTCGCGCCCCGCGCCGAGGGCGTCGCGATCGAGGCGGGGCACTTCCTGGCCGAGGAGAACCCGGCGGCGACGCTGGAGGCGCTCCGCGCCTTCCTGCGGGCCTGAGGGTCATCGTCTCAGCGGCGCTCGGCGAAGAAGGCGCGCAGGAGCCCGGCGCCCTCCGCTTCCCGGAAGCCGCCGTAGACCTCCGGCGCGTGGTGGCAGGTCGGTTGGTTGAACACCCGCGGCCCGTGCTCGACGCCGCCGCCCTTCGGGTCGTAGGCCGCGAAGTAGAGCCGGCGGATGCGCGCGAAGGCGATCGCGCCCGCGCACATCGGGCAGGGTTCGAGGGTCACGTAGAGGTCGCAGCCCGTGAGCCGGTCGTCCTGGAGCGCCGCGCAGGCCGCGCGGATCGCCAGGATCTCGGCATGGGCCGTCGGGTCGCGCAGGGCGCGGGGCCGGTTGTGGGCGACCGCCAGGACGGTCCCGTTCCGCACCACGGCCGCGCCCACCGGCACCTCGCCCTCCGCCGCGGCCCGCCGGGCCGCCGCGAAGGCGAGGCTCAGCGGGTCCGTGCCGAGGGCGTCGGTACCGAGGGCGTCGGGGTCGGAAGCGGGGTGCGGAGCGTCGGACACGGGGCCCCTTGTAGCGCGCCGCCCGGCGGCCCGGGAGCCGGCGCGGAGCGGTTTCGCGCGAGGACCTGCGGGAGCGCGGGACCGCCCGGCGTCGCTGCGGCCGGAACGCTCCCGCGCCCGGCGCCGTTCTCCCGCGGTGCCGGGCCGGACGGATCCGGGGAACGCGGAAGAAATACAGGTTCAACAGCGCAGTATCGCGGAACTCGGAGCCAGACTTGGCCGTTCCTAGCTCAGATTGACATCACGGAGGTCACCATGATCGGTTGGGCCATTACATTCCTCGTCATCGCGCTCATCGCGGCTGCCCTGGGCTTCGGCGGCGTCGCCGGAACGGCCATGGAAGCGGCCAAGATCGTCTGCTTCATCGCCATCGCGCTGTTCGTGATCTCGGCCGTGTTCGGCCTGATGCGCGGTCGCTCGCCCCGTCTCTGACGGACGATCGACGGGACCCGACAGGGCGGCCTCCCACGGAGGCCGCCCTTTCTCGTTCCGGTCCCGAACGGACCGGTTTTCCGCGGGGCCCGCCCACCCGCGAGCGGATCGGCCTCGCGCCGCCCGATCCCCTCTGTTATGGGCTGCCCATGAGCGACATTCCCGACAACGATCATCCCGACCCGGCGGTCGGTGGTCCCGAGGCGCGTCCCGCCGAATCCTCCGGCCCGTGGACGCCCGAAACCGACGCGAACCGGCCGGATCCGGCGACCGCGCCCGCCGCGGCCCGCACCCCGCGCAAGGCCGCCGCCCGGGGCGGCGACGCCCCCTTGCGCCGGCGGGCCGCCCCGCCACCGCAGGCCCCCGAGTCTTCCAGGGCCCACGAGGCCTCCGACGCGACGCCCGAGGGCGAGCGCATCGCCAAGGCCATCGCCCGCGCCGGCCTCGCCTCGCGCCGGGACGCCGAGGCGATGATCGAGCAGGGCCGCGTGACCCTGAACGGCGCCGTCCTGACCTCGCCGGCCGTCAACGTCACGGAGGACGACCGCATCGTCGTCGACGGCGAGCCGCTGCCGCCCCGCGAGCGCACGCGGCTCTGGATCTTCCACAAGCCCCGCGGCCTCGTCACCACCGCCCGCGACCCCGAGGGACGCCAGACGGTGTTCGAGGCGCTGCCCGAGGAGATGCCCCGGGTCGTGGCGGTGGGGCGCCTCGACATCAACACAGAGGGGCTGCTGCTCCTCACGAACGACGGCGGGCTCGCCAAGGTGATCGCCCACCCGGACACCGGCTGGCTGCGCCGCTACCGCGTGCGCGCCCACGGCGACACCACCCAGGCCGAGCTCGACCGGCTGCGCAAGGGCGTCACCATCGACGACATGGAGTACGGCCCCGTCGAGGCCACCCTGGACCGCGTTCAGGGCGACAACCTCTGGCTGACGCTCGGCCTGCGCGAGGGCAAGAACCGCGAGGTCAAGCGCATCCTCGAGCATCTCGGCCTCTCCGTGAACCGGCTGATCCGCCTCTCCTTCGGGCCCTTCCAGCTCGGCGACCTGGAGCCCGGCCTCGTCGAGGAGGTGCGCACCCGCGTGCTCAAGGACCAGCTCGGGCAGGCCCTCGCGGCCCAGGCCGAGGTCGATTTCGAGAGCCCGGTGCGCGAGCCGATCGCCCCGTTCGGCTCGCCGAAGGCCGCCGAGGCGGGTGCCGGCCGGCCCGATCGCCCGCGCCGCGAGGGCGGCCCGGCCCGGCCCGCCAAGGCCGCCCGGATCCCCACCGGCGGCTCCGGCGCGGGGCCGCGGCGCTCCGTGTGGCGGTCGGATGCCGTGGAGGAGACAGGCTTCACCCGTCCCTCGAAGGTCCCGCGCCGGGGGGCCGACCCGAAGGCCGCCCGCGAGGCCTCGGCGGCGCGGGGACGCGAGCGCGTCGGCGCGATCCAGACCGGCGAGCGCCGCGTGCTGGTCGAGCGCCTGCAGGCGAGCCCGGCCGAGCCGCCGCCGGAGCCGCACCGCCGCACGCGCTTCGCCAAGCGTCCCGATGCCGGCCGGGATGAGGCTCGCCCGCCAAGGCGCACCGGGGGCGCGGAGCGGCGCTTCGCGGAGGGCGACGCGCGTCCGGCCCGCCGCGATTTCGATGCCGAGCGGCCCGCCCGCCGCGATGCGGGCACTGAGCGGCCCGCGCGGCGTGCCGAGGGCGGGGCCGAACGCCCGGCCCGCGGCCAGGCTCCGCGCGGCGATCGGCCGTTCCGGCCGCGCGGCGAGGAGCGGGCGCCCCGCGGCGAGGGACGCGGCTTCGACGGCCCGCGTCCCGAGGGCGGCCGGCCCGGCGGACGTCCGGGCGGCTTCAAGGGTGGCTTCAAGGGCGCCCCGCGCGAGGGCGGCGAGGCCCGGCCCGGCGGACGCCCCGGCGGCTTCAAGGCCGGGGGCGCCCGGGGGGACGGCGCCAAGCCCGGCGGCTTCAAGACCGGTGGCTTCAAGCCGGGCGGCTCCCGGGCAGGCGGCTTCAAGGCCGGGGGCTCGAAGCCGGGCGGGTTCAAGGCGGGCGGCGCGCGGCCGGGCGGCAAGCCCGGGGCGGGCCGCTCCGGGCCGAAGCCCGGCGGACGCCCGCCCCGCGGAGACCGGTGAGGATCGTCGGCGGGGCGCTGCGCGGCCGACGCCTCGCGGCGCCCCGCACGGACGCGATCCGGCCGACCACCGACCGCCTGCGGGAATCGGTGTTCAACGTCCTCGCCCACGCCTACGACGATGCCGTGGCGGGCGCGCGGGTGCTCGATCTCTTCGCCGGCACCGGGGCGCTCAGCTTCGAGGCGCTGTCGCGGGGCGCCGCCTACGCGCTCCTGGTCGACGAGGGCGCGGAGGCCCGGGCGGTGATCCGCCAGAACGTCGAGGCGCTCGGCCTCGAAGGCGCGACCCGCCTGTTCCGCCGCGACGCCACCCGCCTCGGGCCCGCGGGGCCGGCGGGGCGCTTCGGCCTCGTCTTCTGCGATCCCCCCTACGGCCGCGACCTCGCCCCGGCGGCGCTGCGCGCAGCGGCCGAGGGCGGCTGGCTCGCCGAGGGCGCCCTGGTGGTCGTCGAGGAGGCGGGCAGCGCGGCGCTGGCGCTGCCGGCGGGCTTCGAGGCGCTGGAGCGACGCGCGAGCGGGGACACGGCCGTCCTGTTCGCGCGGTTCGCGGGCGCGGATCGATAGCGGTTCCCCTGCGAGGTCCGCCTGATCGATGCCGAATCGGTATCGCCGGCTCAGCGCCGGCCGAACAGGCGCTCGATGTCGG
This sequence comes from Methylobacterium sp. A54F, assembly GCF_053346035.1. Classification (NCBI taxonomy): domain Bacteria; kingdom Pseudomonadati; phylum Pseudomonadota; class Alphaproteobacteria; order Hyphomicrobiales; family Methylobacteriaceae; genus Methylobacterium; species Methylobacterium sp. A54F. The sequence goes on from NZ_JBKFBF010000016.1 coordinate 55,320, forward strand.
CGAGCTTCAGCTCCACGTAGGTCGGGCGGCCGTGGTTGCACTGGCCGGAGAGCGGCGTCCCCTCCATCTCGCGCAAGAGCGCGTTCATCTCCTCGGGCCTGAGGCGGCGGCCGGCCCGGATCGAGCCGTGGCAGCTCATGCGCGACAGGATGGCGTCGAGGCGCCGACTTAGGAAGCTGGAATCGGGGGCGCCCTCCCCCTCCGTGGCCGCGCCATCCTCCAGGCCGCTCGCCTGCAGCGCGTCGAGCACGTCGAGGACGAGGCCCCGCACCGAGGCCCGGCCGAGCGCCGCCGGCACGCCGCGCACCAGGACCGCGCCGGGGCCGAAGGCTTCCAGGCTGAGGCCGAGGCGGTCGAGGTCGGCGGCGGCCGCGACGAGGCGCTCGGCCTCGTCGGGCGCCATCTCGACCACGTCGGGGATCAGGAGGCCCTGGCGGGCGACGCCGCCGCCCGCGCGCTCGGCCTTGAGGCGCTCGTAGACGAGGCGCTCGTGGGCGGCGTGCTGGTCCACGAGGACGATGCCGTCCCGGGTCTGGGTGACGATGTAGGTCTCGTGGAGCTGGGCCCGGGCCGCGCCGAGGGGATGGTCGGCGGCGGCCTCGGCCGCGTCCTCCGGCCCGTCGCGGATATCGGCGGCCGGGGGCGCCAGGTCGCGACGCTCCAAATCCCCGCGACCCGGGTCCGCCCAGGCCGGGGCAGCGCCATCCGGATCGTCCCGGGCCAGCAGGGCCTGCGGCCCCTCGCCGAAGCCGGTCCGGGGCTCACGGGCCCCGTCCGGCACCTCCCAGGGGGCCGGCCGATCGAAGCCGGCAGGCGCGGCGACGGACGGTGCGGCGCCGCTCCAGGCCGGCTGGGACGGGCGGAACAGGCTCGGCGCCGCCGTCCCCGTATGGGGCCGGAAGCTCCCGGCCTGGATGGGAGACTGCGGCTCGACGCTGCCCGAGCTGGCCCGCAGCGCCTCCAGCGTCCGGGCCGCGACGGTCGTCGCCGTGCGGCCGCCGCCGCGGCGCAGGGCCTCGTGGATCGCGCTGACGATCAGCGCCCGCACGAGGCCCGGATCGCGGAAGCGCACCTCGGTCTTGGCCGGGTGCACGTTGACGTCGACGAGGCCGGGCTCGCAGGTGATGGCGAGGCCGAGCACCGGGTGCCGGTCGGAGGCCATGGTGTCCGCGTAGGCGCCGCGGACCGCCCCGAGCAGCAGCCGGTCGCGCACGGGCCGGCCGTTCACGGTGAAGTGGATGTGGGTCGCCGCCCCCCTGTGGAAGGTCGGCGTGCCGACGTGGCCCGACAGGGCGAAGCCCTCGCGGCTCATGGAGACCGCGAGGGCGTTCGGGCCGAACTCCTGGCCCAGCACGGCGACGAGGCGGCGGAGCTGCGCGGCCGGCCCGGCCTCCGTCTCCGCCGGCAGGACCAGGGGGCTGCCGGACTCGGTGCGCAGGGTGAAGCGGATGCCGGGCTGAGCCACCGCGAGGCGCCGGACGATGTCGGCGATGGCCGCGGTCTCGGCCCGGTCGGACTTGAGGAACTTGAGCCGGGCGGGGGTGGCGGCGAAGAGGTCCGTGACCTCGATGCGGGTGCCGGCGCGGGCCGGCGCCGGCCGGACCTCGCCCTTCAGGCCCGCCTCCACGACGAGGCTCGCGCCCGACTGAGCCCCCGCCGTGCGGGTCGTGATGGCGAGCCGCGACACCGCGCCGATCGAGGGCAGCGCCTCGCCGCGGAAGCCGAGGGAGCGGATGCGGGCGAGGTCGCCGTCCGGCAGCTTCGAGGTGGCATGGCGCTCGACCGCGAGGCTCAGGTCCTCCGGGCTCATCCCGGCACCGTCGTCGACCACCCGGATCAGGCGCCGGCCGCCGCCCTCGATGGTGACCTCGATGGCGCCGGCCCCGGCATCGACGGCGTTCTCCACGAGCTCCTTCACGGCGGAGGCTGGCCGCTCCACCACCTCGCCGGCCGCGATGCGGTCGACGAGGATCGGATCGAGGCGGCGGACCGGGAGGACGGGCATGGCGGCACTATAGCGGCCCGCCCCCCGGCGATCCACGGGCGACCGAAGGGGACGACCGGGAGGGCGATCCCGGGGCGCGGGACGGGTCGACGCAGGGGCTAGGCAGGACGTCTTCAAGACAACGTGTCTTGCGTTGCGGAATCGTGCGGCAGAGGCTGAGGGCACGGGCGAAGGGGGAGCGAGCGGGTGAGGGTTTGTGTGCGCCCGGATCGGGCGCGGAAGCGCGCGCCGAGGCGCCGTGTCCGGCCGGCGGGCGCTCGGCGTCCCGCGGTCGGCGCATGAGTGTCCCGCGGGAGTCCGCGCAGGCCGCCGCCGGGTCCGTCCCATCCTTCGCCTTCTCGACGCAGAACGCCGCGCCCGGACAGGCGTTCGATGTCTACCATGACCTCTACGCGGCGGGCTCCGACGTCGGCCGGGTCTCGCCGGCCTTCGGGGCGCAGGTCCGGGTCTACCGCTTCCCGCGCATGCTGGTGTTCGACCGCCACCTGAGCGGGGTCTCGCATTCCCGCGGGGCCGCCCGCATCCGGCGGGACGGATTAGACCACCTCACGATCCACCACGTCGTCTCGGGCGACTACGTCGGCGGGACGTTCGGGGCGGAGGGCCCCGTCCGGCCCGGCGAGATCCTGCTGGTCGATGCCGGCCAGCCCAACCGCAACCGGGTCGGCAACGCGCACATCATCTCGGTCTCCCTCGCCCGCGAGCAGGCGGAGGCCGCCGGCATCGTGCCGCGCGCGGTGAGCGGCGCGGTCCTGCGGGGGGCCGGCGCGGGGCTCGCGGCCGACTTCCTCGGGTCGCTCATCCGCCGCGCGCCCGACCTCGCCGCTCCCGGTGCGGAGCGGGCGGCCCGGGCGTTCTCCGAGATCCTGGCGATGAGCATCGACCCCGCGGCGATGCCGACGGACCGGCACGCGGTGGCGGAGGCCCTCGGCACCCTGCGGCGGGAGCGCGCGGAGGATTACATCCGGACGCACCTGTCCGACCCCGCCCTCGACGCGCAGGCGATCGCCGCCGGCATCGGCGTCTCGCGCACCGCGCTCTACCGGGCCTTCGAGGCGGAGGGCGGGGTCGCCCAGCTGGTCCAGCGGCGGCGCCTCGAGGCGATGCGCAACGCCCTGCGCCGGTCCGAGGAGACCCGCTCGGTGGCGGCGCTCGCCCACGCCCACGGCTTCGTCAGCGAGAGCCACTGCAGCCGTACCTTCCGGGCCGCCTTCGGGGCGCCGCCCGGCCAGTTCCGGGCCGAGATCCTGCGGTCCCGCGCGGCCGGCGATGCCGCGGTTCCCATCCTCGTCCGCTGGACCAGCGAACTGTTCTGATGCGAAAAGCTCCACCGGCCGCCGGGGCGGCGGGCTCCTCCGCCGGCTGGCCGCTCGCCCTGCTGCTCGCCGGGACGCACGTCCTGGCCTACAGCGACCGCGTCCTGATCGCGCTCGTGGCCCAGCCCCTCAAGCAGGCGCTCGCCCTGAGCGATGCCGAGCTCGGGTTCCTCCAGGGCTCCGCCTTCGCGGTGCCGCACGCGCTGGCCCTGCCCCTGGCCGGGGCGCTCGCCGACCGCGGCTACCGGCGCGCGATCCTGCTGCTCGGCCTCGGCCTGTGGACCGCGGCGACCCTGGCCTGCGGCCTCGGCGGCAGCTTCGCGTCCGTTGTCGCGGCCCGCGCCGCCCTCGGCCTCGGGCAGGCCGCCCTGGTGCCCGCCGCCCTCGCGCTGCTGGCGCACCGCCTCGCACCCGGCTCCCTCGGCCTCGGGGTCTCGCTCCTCACCGCGGGCGGCAGCCTCGGCCGCAGCCTCGCGCTCCTCGGCGGCGGCCTCGTGCTCGCCTGGCTCGTCGCCCGCGGGGGCCTCGTCCTGCCGGGGCTCGGCCCGCTGGCACCCTGGCAGGCCCTGTTCGTGCTGGCCTGCCTGCCGAACCTCCTCGTCCTGCCCCTCCTCCGGGGCATCGCCGAGCCGCCGGCCGGTCGCCGGTCGGGGCTACGCGCCGCCGGGCCGGCCCTCGCCTGGGTGGCGCGCCGCCGGGCCGCCTACCTGCCGCACTTCGCGGCCGCCGCCGCCGCCATGCTGATCAACCAGAGCCTCACCGCCTGGGCCCCGGCCTTCCTCGTGCGGGTCCACGGCGACAGCCCGGCGCGGAGCGGGCTGACCCTCGGCGCAATCGTGCTGGTGGCGGCTCCGCTCGGCCATGTCGCGGGCGGGCGGATCCTCGACCGCTGGCGGCGCGCGGCCGGGCGCCGGGCCGCGCCCCGGCTCCTCGCCCTCGGGCTCGGCCTGACGCTGCCGGCCACCGCGCTCCTGACCCTGGCGACCGACCGCAACGCGGCGCTCGCCGGGTTCGCGGGCCTCGTGATCGCCCTCGGGCTCACCTCGCCGGCGGCGCTCGGAGGCCTGCAGTTCCTGACGCCCCGGGCCCTGCGCGGGCGGATCAGCGCGCTGTTCGTCGCGGGCGTGACCCTCGTCGCCCTCGGGCTCGGGCCCCTGCTCGTCGGGATCCTCAACGACGCGGTGTTCGGCGCGGCCGGGCTCGGCCGGGCGATGCTCGCCGCCTTCACGGCGTTCGCCCTCGCCGGCCTCGGCCTCTGCGGGCTCGCCGAGCGCGGACTGCGCTCGCGAGAACGGGCACGGCGCGGACGGACCCGCGCGCGGCCCGCCCAGGCCCTTCAGCGGGTGTAGGTGAAGGTCGAGATCTGGCAGACGTTGATGCGGTTGCGCACGAGCGACTGACCGTTCTCGAACACCGCCTTGAAGTCGTAGACGCACTTGCCCGAGCCGTCGTCGATGTCGATGTCGAAGGTCTCGCCGTCCTGGATCACGTCGCGGCCGAGGATGTCCTCCTCCCACTCGTTGTTGCCGCTGGTCGAGGCGTAGAAATGCTTGATCGCCATGCCGGTCTCGTTGACGATGTCAACGTGGCGGTTGGCAGACAGGGCCGGCTCAGCCGAAAATACAACCATGCCGAGTAATGCGGCGATCATGCACTTATTATTCATAGTCGACCTCGCTCGTCCTTCGCCTCCACGACGACCGCCGGCTGCGCGGGCGTGGAGCGATACGCCGCTTAGACAGTCGTCCCGAACAGTCAAGCTGTGCGAAGACTGTCAAAGGCCGAATCGAGAGCCGGTGACGAAATCTTGATCGGACACGCCGTCCGCGAACCGGGGCCGACGGCGTGAGGCGATGCCGCCCGGCATCCGGCGAGCCGGGCTCGGGCGGTCGGATCCCGGGCGTCTGCGCCCGCGACCGTGAGATGCGGCCGGCGGATGGAGGCCGCCGTGCGTGGGCGTGCCCGCCCGCGGACGGCCTCGTCGGCCCTCAGGCGACGCCGGAGCGGAGCAGGTCGTGGTAGTGCACGAGCCCGACGGGATGGCCGCCCTCGACCACGACGAGGCTCGTGATCTTCATCGATTCCTGGATCTCCAGGGCCTTGGCGAGGAGCGTCTCGGGGGCGACGGTGCGGGGCGTCGGGCTCATCAGCGCCTCCACGGCGAGGCGGTCGAGGTCGGCCCGGAAGACGTTGCGGCGCAGGTCACCGTCCGTGACGATGCCGGCGAGGCGCCCGTCCGCCTCCACCACCAGCACCGAGCCGAAGCCCTTGGCGTCGATCTCCGCGATCGCCGCCCGCATCGAGGTGCCGCGGGTCACCACCGGCATCTGCGCGCCCGTGTGCATCACCTCGCGGACCTGGCGCAGGGAGGCCCCGAGCTTGCCGCCCGGGTGGTAGATCGAGAATTCCCGGGCCGAGAAGCCGCGGGCCTCCAGCAGCGCCACCGCGAGCGCGTCGCCGAGCGCCAGCTGCATCGCCGTCGAGGTGGTGGGCGCGAGCCCGTTCGGGCAGGCCTCCCGGGCCTTCGGCAGGGTCAGGCAGACGTCCGCCTCGCGCCCGAGGGTCGAGGCGGGGTTCGAGGTGATCGCCACGAGGGCGACCCGGTAGCGCTTGGCGTAGCCGATGATGTCGGCGAGCTCCGTGGTCTCGCCCGACCAGGACAGGGCCAGGACCACGTCCTCGGGCTGTACCATGCCGAGGTCGCCGTGGCTCGCCTCGGCCGGGTGCACGTAGAGGGCGGGCGTCCCCGTGGAGGCGAGGGTGGCGGCGATCTTGCGCCCGATATGGCCGGACTTGCCCATGCCGGTGAGGATGACGCGCCCGCGCGCCCGGCCGATCCGCTCCACCGCCGCCGCGAAGGCCGCGCCGAGCCCGTTGCCGATCGCCTCCATCAGGCAGGCGAGCCCGTCGCGCTCCGTCCCGATGGTGCGCAGCGCCGAGGCCACCGCCGGGGTCTCCGGCTCGATCCGCTCCGCCAGCGCCGCCTGTGCCTGAGCCATGCCTGCCCGGGCCGTGATGCCCCGTCCGAGGCCGGCCCGCTCCCCATGATCGGGCCCGCCCCGGTGGCGGACCGCACGGATTCCATCTCGCCGCGATCCATCTCGCGGCGATCCATTTCGCCGCGATCCTTGGCCGGCGAATGTGGTGGGATTGGGGGGCGCCGTCGCCGCGAGCCGGACGGCCGCCCATTAACCGGCCGCTAACCCTGTCCGTTTACGAAACCGAGAGGATTGCGGCGGGTGGCGCCCGATCAGCGGGAGCCTTGGGCCGGTGAGGGGTGCAGCGCCGAGCGGGGACGGGGAAGGGCCTGCGCGCGGCCGGCGCCGCGGCCGCCTGCCGATCCCGCTGGCGATCCTGCTCGCGACGCTGCCCGGCGCCCCGGCCGCCCTCGCTCAAGGGGCCGCCCCGGCCTCCCGCTTCGACGTCACGAGCCCGGTGACGGGCGGCCCGGACAACCCCGGCCCCGGGCAGGAGGCGGACCCGAACGGCCTGCCGAGCCTGCGCCGCAGCAGCGCCACCGACCTGTTCGCCCCGAACGCGCGGCGACCGACCGGCGGCGAGGATTCCGCCCCCTCCGATCTCGCCCGCACCGGTCTCTCGACGCTCGGCCGCAGCCGGACCCTCGGGGGCCTCTCCACGGCCGGGGCCCGCACCGGCACGAACGCCCGCGCGCCGACGAGCCTGATCCGCCAGCGCGCCGCCCCGCCCCGCCGGATCGGCTCGGCGACGCGGCGGGTGACCCAGGAGGTGACGCAGGTGCCGAGCCTGGCCCTGCGCCTCTCCCCCATCGTCCAGAGCCCGGTCAGCGGCGTGCCGCTGCCCGCGGCGGTGCCGATCCTCGGCCTCGTGACGCCGGGTGCCCTGCTCCTGAACGGCCTGCGCCGCCCAATCCCCACGGACGACGCCTACGCGCCCCTCGGGATCAAGCTCGGCACCCTGACGTTCCTGCCGGCCTTCACCCAGAGCATCGGCTACGACACCAACCCGGACCAGATCTCCGGCCGCCTCGCCAAGGGCTCGGTGGCGCTGCGCAGCGAGGGCGAGCTGAACTTCCGCAGCGACTGGTCCGCCCACGAGCTCGCGGGCGAGCTGCGCGGCGGGTACTTCAACTTCCCCGAGAACGATGCGGCGAGCCGGCCGAACGGCGCGGGCTCGGTGCGCCTGCGCCTCGACGCCAACCGCGACACCCGCATCGACGTGGAGGGCCGCTTCCTCGTCGATACCCAGCGCGCCGGCAGCCCCGACCTGCAGGCGGCCGTGGCGACGCGCCCCCTGATCGCCACCTACGGGACCACGGTGGGGGCGACGCAGAGCTTCAACCGGCTCCAGGTCTCGCTCCGGGGCTCCATCGACCGCTCCGAGTTCGAGGATGCGCGGCTCACGAACGGCCAGGTGCTGGTGCAGAGCGACCGCAACCTCAACCAGTACGGCCTGCGCCTGCGGACGGCCTACGAGATCTCGCCCGTCATCACGCCCTTCGTGGATCTGCTCGCCGACACCCGCGTCTACGACCTCGTCCGCGACGCCTCGGGCCTGCGCCGCGACTCGGACGGCGTCGCCGTCACGGCGGGCGCGGCCTTCGCCCTCACCCGCTTCCTCACCGGCGAGATCTCGGCCGGCATCCAGCACCGCACCTACGTCGACCCGTCGCTCCGCGCCATCAACGCGCCGCTCGTCAACGCGGCGCTGATCTGGTCGCTCAGCCCGCTGACCACCGTGCGCCTCGGCGCGGTGACGGGCGTCAGCGAGACGGCGGTGCCGGGCTCCTCGGGCATCCTCACCGAGGCGGCGACGTTCGAGGTGCAGCACGACCTCCTGCGCAACCTCTCGCTGACGCTGGGGGGCGCCCTCCTGCGGAACGACTACCAGGGTGCCAGCATCCGGGAGACCGGCTTCTCGGCGACCGGCCGCCTCGATTACCGCTTCAACCGGTGGCTGACGATGCGCGGCACCTACATCTACCAGCAGATCGACAGCACCGTGGCGGGGGCGAGCTTCAAGGACAACACCTTCCTGCTCGGCGTCCGCGTGAACCCGTGAGGCCGCGCCCGGGCGCGGCCCTTCCCGGCAGGCCGCGCCCCGGCGCGGCTCTTCCCGGCAACTCCGGCCTCAGCGCACCAGGGCGAGGCTCGCGCCGGATTTGCTCAGCGCGCCGTCGAGGCTGCCGCCCCCCTGGCGCAGCCGCGCCGCGACGGTGCCGCCGGGCTGGTAGAGGTAGACCTCCCCGTCCCGGTAGTCCCAGGCCGTGACCTTCGCGAGATCCTTGTTCGGGCAGCCCGAGGCCGTGGCCTTGTAGAGGTCCAGCGCCGGCGCGCTGGACAGGGCGACCCGGCAGCTGCCCCCCGTGGCGTCCTTCGCCGTCCAGTTGCCGACGACGGAGGAGCGGCCGCTGGCCACCACCGGCGGCGGGGGCGGCGGCGCCAGGACGGGCTCGGCGATGACGTTCGAGGCGGGGGGACTCGCCACCGCGACGTCGGTGCCGGTGGGTCCGTCGGGGGACGCCGCGATGCCCGGCGGCGGCGCGAGGGGGGCCGCCGTGACGGCGCCCGAGGGCACGGCCGGCACCACCGGCTCCAGGGCCGCCTGCGGCCCGGGGACGCCCGCCCGCGCCCGGGGACCGTCGATGCGCGACGTGCTGCAGGCGCCGAGGCCCGCCGCGAGGGCGAGCACGGCGAGACTCGACAGGTACTGACGCGGCATCGGTCCACTTTCCCGGGTGGCCCCGCACGGGGCGGCTCGGCCGTCTGCCTCACCGGCAAATGCGATGCCCGCAAGGCGGGGCGGGCGGCCGTGCCCGGGGATCGCGGCGGCGGGACGGCTTTTCGGGAGAGTGTGGCGGGGGGGCCGCACCGGACCGCCCCGCCCCGGGCTCACACCTCGCGGGCGATCATCATCTTCTTGATCTCGGCGATGGCCTTGGCCGGGTTCAGGCTCTTCGGGCAGGTGTTGGCGCAGTTCATGATCGTGTGGCAGCGGTAGAGCCGGAACGGGTCGTGCAGGGTGTCGAGCCGCTCGCCGGTGTTCTCGTCGCGGCTGTCGATCAGCCAGCGATAGGCCTGGAGCAGGGCCGCGGGGCCCAGGAAGCGGTCGCCGTTCCACCAGTAGCTCGGGCAGCTCGTGGTGCAGCAGGCGCACAGGATGCACTCGTAGAGCCCGTCGAGGCGCGCCCGGTCCTCGGGCGTCTGGCGCCACTCCTTCTCGGGGGCGGGCGTCTCCGTCTGCAGCCAGGGCTCGATCGCGGCGTGCTGGGCGTAGAAGGTCGTCAGGTCCGGCACGAGGTCCTTCAGCACCGGCATGTGCGGCAGCGGGTAGACCTTGACGGCCCCGGTCTTCTTGCCCTTGGCGTGCTCCTGGCACTCGTCGATGCCCATGGTGCAGGCGAGCGCGTTCTGGCCCTCGATGTTCATGGCGCAGGAGCCGCAGATGCCCTCGCGGCAGGAGCGGCGGAAGACCAGCGTCGAGTCGACCCGGTTCTTGATCCACAGAAGCGCGTCGAGGACCATCGGCCCGCAATCGTCGCGGTCGACCTGGTAGGTGTCGATGCGCGGATTGGCGCCGTCGTCGGGGTTCCAGCGATAGACGCGGAACTCCTGCAGGTTCCTGGCCCCGGAGGGCGCCGGCCAGGCCTTGCCCTCGCGGAGCTGGGAGTTCTTGGGAAGTGCGAACTGGGCCATCAGGCGTCCCTACTCAAGGTCGGTTCGGGTGTGGCAGGCCTCGCGCGATCGAGGCCTGCCGGTAGGTAGGACAGCAGCGAGAGCACGTAGGTCAGGTCGCCCGGGAGGCTGTCGATGGTTCTGTCGGCCATGCCCCGCAGGTGGGACCAATCCGCCCCATCGTAGCCGCGTCCGAGCCAGCAGAGTGCAACCAGGTCGCGCAGCTGATCACGCGTCAGGGATGCGACGAGATTGCGTAACCTCAGGAAGGCGGGCGAGGAGAAGGCCGGGCTGTAGACGCTGGCCGGCAGGAAATGAAAGCCCGCGACGAGCGATTCGTTTCGCACGGTGAGGTCACCGAGCGTCGCATCGACGCGCGCGTTCAGGCGGAGGATGTCCTCCAGTTGCGCTGGCGTGATCGTCGTGTCTGCTCCGGACACGCGGATGGCCGCGACCGCCTCGCCGAGCCGGAGAACGAGATGGGCGAGTCCATGCTCGGACGCTCTCTCGATCAGCTTCAGGTCGGCGGTGATCACACGCAGGCCATCGCGCTCCGCACAGGCGAGGAAGATGCAGTCCTGGACCGGATGGGCGATTGCGATGGCGAGATCCAGGGCCCGCTCGAACAGGAGGAGGGTCGGAGTGATCGAGGAAAATATGCTTGGCAGCGAGGCGCACGACAGATCTGCCTGAGACCGATCAGCTTCTCCGAGCCTGATCTTCTTCTGCATCGCGGTCGCGAATTCGGTAAAGAGCAGATCGGGTGCATGGAACGTCGCTCGCGTTGCCAAGAGAGCAACGGCGGTTTCATGCTCCACTTCGGAGAGAAACCATTTTACTGCGACCGACGTGTCGATCACGAACTTCACCTGTCCCGCTCCTCGCGGATCAGAGCCACGCTGTCGGTCTGCACGACATTTTTCGGCGTCATCGCGGCGATACGCCTGGCCATCGCCGCGCGATCCTCACGAAGGTCATTTCCTTGCGCACCGAGTGCTTCCCGGATCAGCGTTAGCGTTTCCTGTTCGACGCTGCGTCCGTGTCGGCGCGCGAGATCCGAGATGCGCTCCACGGTCTCGTCATCGACGTCCCTGATCATCAGTTCACCCATGAGAGGCTCCGCCCGCAGCGCCGAGATCTCAGTACACGCGCGCCTTCGGCTCGATGTACTGGATCTCGTTCGACATCGTGTAGGTGTGCACCGGCCGGTAATCGATGCTGACCTGGTGGCCCTGGGTGTCGAGCCAGGAGAGGGTGTGCTTCATCCACTCCTTGTCGTCGCGGTCGGGGAAGTCCTCGCGGGCGTGCGCGCCGCGGCTCTCCTTGCGGTTGGCGGCCGATTCCATGGTCACCACCGCCTGGCCGATCAGGTTGTCGAACTCCAGCGTCTCCAGGAGGTCCGTGTTCCACACGAGCGAGCGGTCGGTGATGCGGATGTCGGCGGCCGCGTGCCAGACCTTGTGGATCAGGCCCTTGCCCTCCTCCAGCACCTCGCCGGTGCGGAAGACCGCGCAGTTGTTCTGCATGGTCTTCTGCATCTCGAGGCGCAGCTCCGCGGTCGGCGTGCTGCCGTTCGCGTAGCGGAAGCGGTCGAGGCGAGCGAGCGCCTTGTCGGCGGAGTCCTTCGGCAGGTCCATCTGGCGGCCGTTCGGCTCGACGATCTCGGCGCAGCGCAGGCCCGAGGCGCGCCCGAACACCACGAGGTCGATCAGCGAGTTCGAGCCGAGGCGGTTCGCTCCGTGTACCGAGACGCAGGCCGCCTCGCCGATCGCCATCAGGCCCGGCACCACGGTGTCGGGGTTGCCGTCGCGCAGGGTCAGCACCTCCCCGTGATAGTTCGTGGGGATGCCGCCCATGTTGTAGTGCACGGTCGGCAGCACCGGGATCGGCTCCTTCGTGACGTCGACCCCCGCGAAGATCTTGGCCGATTCCGAGATGCCCGGCAGGCGCTCGTGCAGGATCTTGGGGTCGAGGTGGTCGAGGTGCAGGAAGATGTGGTCGCCGCCCTTGCCGACGCCGCGGCCGGCCCGGATCTCCATGGTCATCGAGCGGGAGACCACGTCGCGCGATGCGAGGTCCTTGGCGGACGGCGCGTAGCGCTCCATGAAGCGCTCGCCCTCGGAGTTCGTGAGGTAGCCGCCCTCGCCGCGGGCCCCCTCCGTGATCAGGCAGCCCGCGCCGTAGATGCCGGTGGGGTGGAACTGCACGAACTCCATGTCCTGCAGCGGCAGCCCCGCGCGCAGCACCATGGCGTTGCCGTCGCCCGTGCAGGTGTGGGCGGAGGTGGCCGAGAAGTAGGAGCGGCCGTAGCCGCCGGTGGCCAGCACCGTCATCTGGGCGCGGAAGCGGTGGATCTCGCCGGTGGCCTGGTCGATGGCGATGACGCCGCGGCAGCGGCCCTCCTCGTCCATGATCAGGTCGAGGGCGAAGTACTCGATGAAGAAGTTGGTGTGGTTCTTCACCGCCTGCCCGTAGAGGGTGTGGAGCATGGCGTGGCCGGTGCGGTCGGCCGCCGCGCAGGTGCGCTGCGCGGTGCCCTTGCCGTAGTCGGTGGTCATGCCGCCGAAGGGCCGCTGGTAGATCTTGCCCTCCTCGGTCCGGGAGAAGGGCACGCCCCAGTGCTCCAGCTCGTAGACGGCGGCCGGCGCGTTGCGCACCAGGTACTCGATGGCGTCCTGGTCGCCGAGCCAGTCGGACCCCTTCACGGTGTCGTACATGTGCCAGCGCCAGTCGTCCGGCCCCATGTTGCCGAGGGAGGCCGAGATGCCGCCCTGCGCCGCCACGGTGTGCGAGCGGGTGGGGAAGACCTTGGTGATGCAGGCGGTGCGCAGGCCCGCCTGGCTGCAGCCGACGGTGGCGCGCAGGCCGGCGCCGCCCGCCCCGACGATGACCACGTCGAAGGTGTGGTCGTGGATGGTGTAGGCGGGCTGCGACCCGTTCGTTCCGTTGGCGGCCATGCGGCGGCTCCTTCGTGGGTTCGGGTCAGGCGAAGCGGGCGAGGCCCACGCGCAGGATCGCGTAGAGGCAGGCCACGGCGACGACGACCGCGTAGAAATTGTTGGCGAACAGCGCCGCGATGCGCAGCGCCTTGTCGTGCACGTAGTCCTCGATGATGACCTGCATGCCGAGGCGCATGTGGAGGGTCACCGAGACCACCGCGAGGATCATCACGATCGCCACCAGCGGATGGCCGACGAGCGCCACGGCCTCCGGGTAGGGGCGGCCTGCCATCAGCGCGATGATCACCACGAAGGCGAGCATCAGGGGGGCGTTCGCGGCCGCGGTGAGGCGCTGCTGCCACCAGTGGCCCGCCCCGTGCCCGGAGGCGCCGAGGCCGCGCACCCGGGCGCGGGGCGTGCGGATCGAGAGGTTCGTGTTCTGGCGATTGTCGGCCATGGGTCCGCCTCCTCTCAGCGCAGGATCAGGGCGGCGGCCCAGATCACGGCGGTGAGCACCACCGAGCCGATCAGGGTGCCGCGGGACATGCCCATCCGGGCCTCCCGGTCGAGGCCGACGCCGAAGTCCCACACGAAGTGGCGCAGGCCCCCCAGCATGTGGTGCAGCAGGATCCAGGTGTAGACGAACAGCACGAGGCGCCCGAGCCAGGAGCCGAAGGCCCAGGCGGTCCAGCCGTAGGCGGCCGGCCCCGCGGCGAGCGATACCAGCCAGATCGCCACCAGCGCCGACCCGCCGTAGAGCGCCGTGCCGGTGATGCGGTGGAACACCGACATCGCCATCGTCCAGGTCCAGCGGTAGATCTGGAGGTGGGGCGAGAGCGGCTGGGCGGTGGTGGGTCTGGCGGTTGGGGCCATCGCGGCGTCCTTCGCGGCAGTTGAGAACTGAACTGTTTCTAAGGTCAGGTATCGCTAGTGCGCGGGCTGCCAACCCGCAATGCGGCATGGGGGGGCGGTCGGCCCGTCCGCACTTGACGGCCACTGTCATCTGTCACGGCAGCCTCCCCAGAAGCTTCCACCACAGGTAGTCGAGCGGTGCTGCCACCAGCAGGGAGGCGAGGCCGAAGGCGAGGGTCAGCCGGGCCGCCTCGGCGAGCGGCACCCGGCCGAGATCGCTCGCGATGACGATGGGCGGCGCCTGGTAGGGCAGGAACAGGGTCGAGTAGCCGACCACCTGGATCATCACCACGCTCATCAGGTCGAAGCCGGTGGCGCGGCTCATCTCCTCGGCGAGCGCCGTGTAGAGCGCGGGCGCGCCGTTCGCGGTGGCGACGCCCGCCAGCGCCGTGGCGAGGAGCGTCAGGACGCCGAAGTTGCGGGCCTCGGCCCCGGGCTCCAGGGGCGCGACGGCCAGCAGCGCGTGGCCGAGCCGGGCGCCGAGGCCGCTCTCGTCCACGAGGGCGACGAGCCCGAGCAGGGCCGCCACGTAGAACGAGGTGCGCAGGTTGACCTGCCCGAAGGCCTCCGGGGCGAGCACCCCGATGCGGGGCATCAGGCAGACGACCGCCGCCGCGAGGCCGATCCAGGCCGGAGCGATGTGATGCCACCCGTCCGTGATCCACAGGGCCAGGGTCGCGCCGAGGATGAGCGCGAGGCGCCGCTCGGGCGCCGTGAAGGGCGGCAGCGGAGCCGGCGCCCCGTGCGGCTCGATCCGGTCGGGGAAGATCCGCAGGGTGAGGAGCACGAGGAGGCAGCCCTTCACGCCGGCGAGCACGGGGGCGTGCAGCCAGAGATAGGGCAGGTAGGCAAGGTGCAGGCCGTACTGCCGCTCCGCGGCGCCGGCCATCACGAGGTTCGGGACGTTGGCGGGCAGGATCGCGGCCGACAGGATCGGCGTCGCGACCCCGACCACCAGCACCGCCCCGGTCCGTCCGGGCCGGCCGGGCTCCAGCCCGAAGGCGTCGCAGAGCGCCAGCACCACCGGGATCATCACCGCGACGCGGCCGATGTTCGAGGGCATCACGAAGGCGAGGGCGAAGGACAGCAGCGCCAGCCCCGCGATGAAGCGCCCGTAGGAACCGGACAGGCGGGCGCTGAGCGAGCGGGCGAGCCGCGCCCCGAGGCCGGTGCGGCTCATGGCGTGCGCCACCACCATGCCGGCGGCGACGAGCCAGAACGCCTGGGAGGCGAAGCCCGAGAACACCGTCCCGGCGGGCCCGAGCCCGAGCAGCATGGCCAGCGCGAAGAACAGGAGCGCCGTGACGATCTCGGCCAGCAGCGCCGTCGCCCACAGCCCCATGCAGAGCACGAGCAGGACCGCGGTGGCGACCACCACCCCCTCCCCGCTGATGAGACCCTGCACCGGCACGGCTCTGGCCCTCCCCGTTCCGGCGCGATCCTTTCTGGAACGGCTCCAGACCGCAATTCGGGATCCGTTGACGGAGCCTTCGCGTCAGGCGAAGGATGAGGGATGAGAAGCCGAGCGCCATCGGACGATGCGACGGTCTCCCGTGCAATCCCGTCATTCCCGTGCGCCGAAGGCGAACCTGGAATCCGGAGCCGCCGTGGTCGCTCATTCCAGCCTGAGCGGCCTCATCCCGCGCCGAACCTTCGTTTTCCCGCAAGCCACGGCCACCTGCCATGATGCGCTTCGACCTCATCGACCTCGCCCTGTTCCGCCACGTGGTGGAGGCGGGCTCGATCACCCACGGGGCCGCGCGGGCGAACCTCGCGCTCGCCGCCGCCTCGACCCGGATCCGGGGGCTCGAGGAATCCCTCGGGGCGGCGCTCCTCACCCGCAGCCGCCAGGGCGTCACCCCGACCCCGGCGGGGCGGGCGCTCCTCGCCCATGCCCGCGCGCTCATGGCCGACATCGACCGCATGCAGGGGGAGCTCTCCGCCTTCTCGGGCGGCACGGTGGGGCAGATCCGGGTGCTCGCGAACACCAACGCCCTCACCGAGTTCCTGCCCGAGGCCCTGAGCCTCTACCTCGCGAGCCATCCCGGCGTCAGCGTCGACATCGACGAGCACACCTCGGACGAGATCGTCGGGCTCGTGGCCGAGGGCGCGGCCGACCTCGGCATCCTGTCCGGCACCGTCGACACCGGCAGCCTCGAGACCTACCCGTTCCGGCAGGACCGCTTCGTGCTGGTGGCCGCCCACGGCCATCCCCTCGCCTGGCGCGAGAGCGCCTCCTTCGCGGAGGTGCTGAACCACGACATGGTCGGCCTCGACCGGGCGAGCGCGATCACCCGCTTCCTGGCCGACCGGGCCGCCCGCATCGGCCGGCCGATGCGCCTGCGGGTGCAGCTGCGCGGCTTCGACGCCGTCTGCCGCCTCGTGGAGTGCCGCGTCGGCCTCGGCATCGTGCCCGAGACGACGGCGCGCCGCGCCGCCCGGGGCATGGCCATCGCGGTGGTGCCCCTCACCGACCCCTGGGCGGTGCGCGACCTCACCCTGTGCCTGCGGGCGCTGGACCGCCTGCCGGCCTTCGCGCAGGCCTTCGTGGCGCACCTGCGGGCGTGAGGCACGCAGCGCGGCGCGCGGCTTGCGACCGGGCCCCGGAGGCGTAGCCTCGCGGGGTCGCGCCAGCAACGAGGAGCCCAGCCGATGTCGATCGCAACCGTCGAGACGCTGGGCGCGCGCCGGGGCGCGGAGGTGCTGCTGGAAGTGCTGCGCTCCGAGGGCGTGCGCTACATCTTCGGCAACCCCGGCACCACCGAACTACCCCTGATCGACGCGCTCACCGACGCGCCGGACATCGCCTACGTGCTCGCCCTGCAGGAGGCGAGCGCGGTCGCGATGGCGGACGGCTACGCGCAAGGGGCGCGCCGGCCGGGCTTCCTCAACCTGCACACGGCCGGCGGCCTCGGCCACGGCATGGGCAACCTGCTCAACGCCCAGATCGCCGGCACGCCCCTCGTGGTCACCGCGGGCCAGCAGGATTCCCGCCACTTCATCACCGACCCGCTGCTGTTCGGCGACCTCGTGACCATCGCGGGCCCCACCGTGAAGTGGGCCCGCGAGGTGACCCATGCCGACCAGCTGCCGATCCTCCTGCGCCGGGCCTTCCACGATTGCAGCGCGGCGCCCTCCGGCCCCGTCTTCCTGTCCCTGCCCATGGACGTGATGGAGGAGATGACCGACGCCGCCCCCGGCGGCGTCTCGACCATCGACCGCTGCGCGGTGGCGGGCTCCCTCGACCGGCTGGCCGACCACCTCGCCGCGGTCCCGCCCGGCCGCCTCGCCCTGATCGCGGGCGACGAGATCGAGACCAGCGACGCCTCGGCGGAGGCCGTGCGGCTGGCCGACGCGCTGGCCGCCCCGGTCTACGGCTCGTCCTGGCCGGCCCACATCCCCTTCCCCACCGCCCACCCGCTCTGGGCCGGGAACCTGCCGACGCGGGCTACCGATATCGCCGAGATCCTCGGGGGTTACGACGCGGTCTTCGCGCTGGGCGGCAAGTCGCTCATCACCGTGCTCTACACCGAGGGCTCGGCGGTGCCGGCGGGCACGCAGGTCTACCAGCTCTCGGCGGACGTGCGCGACCTCGGCCGCACCTACGTGACGCAGCTCTCGACGGTGGGCGACATCCGGGCCTCGCTCGCCGTGCTGCTGCCCCTCGTCGAGGCCCGGATCGCGTCCCGCGCCGCCGATTACGCCGCCGAGCGGACGCGCGCCGCGGCCGCCCGGGACGCGCGCCGCGCCAAACTCTTCGCGGCGGCCGAGGCCGAGGCCGGGGCCCCCGTCACCGCGCCGCTCGTGGCCGCCCGCGAGATCGCCCGGGCGGTGGGCGCCCGCACCGCCATCGTCGACGAGGCGCCCGCGACCCTCGGGCACCTGCGCACCTTCCTGGACAGCACCTGGACGCGCCAGTACGCCTCGATCCGCGGCGGCGTGCTCGGCTGGGGCATGCCGGCCGCCGTCGGCTTCTCCCTCGGCCTCGACCGCGAGCCGGTGGTCTGCGTCGTCGGCGACGGGGCGGCGATGTACTCGCCCCAGGGGCTGTGGAGCGCCGCCCACGAGGGGCTGCCGGTGACCTTCGTGGTCATCAACAACGCCGAGTACAACATCCTCAAGCGCTACATGCGCTCGCAGACCCACTACGCCTCGGTGCGCGCGAACCGCTTCATCGCCATGGACCTCACCGACCCGCGCATCGACTTCCTCGCCCTCGCCGCGTCCATGGGCGTGCCGGCCCGCCGCGTCGAGCGGGCCTCCGACATCGCGGGGGCGATCGAGGCCGGGATCCGCTCCGGCAAGCCGAACCTTGTGGAGGTGCCGGTGAGCGCGACCTACGGCTGAGCCGCGGTCCCGCTCACTCCGCGAGCCCCGGTATCGGCAGCCCGAAGGCCTGGGCGAGCAGCACGCAGTTCAGCGCGAGCACCACCGCGGCGCCCGCCACCGCGGCGACCTGGGTCAGGCGGCCGTTGGCGAAGGGCCCCATCAGGTCGCGCCGGCGCGTGAACAGCACCAGGGCGATCATCGGCACGGGCAGCGCCAGCGACAGCACCACCTGCGAGAGCACCAGCGCCCGGGTCGGGTCGACGCCCATCGCGATCACGATGAAGGCCGGCACCATGGTGACGAGGCGGCGGACCCAGAGCGGGATGCGCCAGCCGAGGAAGCCCTGCATCACGATCTGCCCCGCCATGGTGCCGACCACCGAGGAGGAGACCCCGGAGGCGATCAGCGAGACCAGGAAGGCGCCCGCCGCCGCCGAGCCGAGGAGCGGCGTGAGGGTGTGGTAGGCCTGGGCGATCTCGGCCACGTCGCTGTGGCCGAGGTGGAAGGCCGAGGCCGCCATGATCACCATGGCCATGTTCACGCCGCCGGCGAGCGCCAGCGCCACCACCACCTCGCGGTTCGAGTAGCGCACGAGGCGGCGCCGGTCGGCCTCGTCGCGGGCGGGCGCCCGCCCCTGCGTCAGGCCCGAATGCAGGAACAGCGCGTGCGGCATCACGGTGGCGCCGATGATGCCGACCGCGATGATCAGCGCCTCGGCGTCGGGGATGCGCGGCGTCACGAGGCCCGTCGCGGCCTCCTTCCAGGCGATCGGGGCGATGAACAGCTCGATCGCGTAGCAGAGCCCGATGGTGGCCACCATCGCGCCGATGACGATCTCCATGCGCCGGAAGCCGCCCTGCTCCAGGATCAGGATCGCGTAGGTGACGATCGCGGTCACCACCATGCCGGCGAAGAGCGGCATGCCGGTGAGCAGCGCCAGCCCGATGGCGCCGCCCAGGAACTCCGCGAGGTCGGTCGCCATGGCGGCGAGCTCGCTCACCGCCCACATCCCGAGCCGGGCGGGGCGGGGAAACTCCTCGCGGCAGAGCTCGGCGAGGTTCCGGTTCGTCACGATGCCGAGCTTGGCCGAGAGCGCCTGGAACAGCATGGCGACGAGGTTCGCCATCAGCACCACCCAGAGCAGGGTGTAGCCGTACTTCGCGCCCGCCTGGATGTTCGTGGCGAAGTTGCCGGGGTCCATGTAGGCGATCGAGGCCATCACGGCCGGTCCCGTGAACAGCAGGAAGCGTCCGCGGCCGGAATGGCGGCCGTCCAGCACCGCGCGGATCTCCTGCTCCGTGCGGCGGCTCAGCGCGTCGCGCGCCGGTCCTTCGGCCATCGTCGTCGGTCCCCGTGTCATCGTCGCGCGTGCCGCAGGCGGCATCCCTTTTATAGCATCTGCTATAATCATGCGCATCGGCTCAAGATCAAGGGGTCTGCTGAATCGGCTTGGCGGGACTCCCCTCCGGCCCCGCTGGTTTGCTAGAGAGGGAGTGAGAGGGACGCGCGGGCCGCGACGCGTCCCCCGCGCGACGTCCCAGGGAGGCAGCCGGCACCATGCAGGACCCGTCACGGCCGGCTCCGGAGCCCGCGCTGATCGATCCCGAGGTGCATGTCGAGAGCTTCCGGCAGGCCCGGGAGGCCCGCCGCCTGGAACTCGTCGAGGACTACGTGGAGCTGATCGCCGACCTGATCGGCGACGGCGGCGAGGCCCGCCAGGTCGACATCGCGGCCCGCCTCGGCGTCGCCCAGCCGACGGTGGCCAAGATGCTGAAGCGCCTCGCCGAGGAAGGGTTCGTGCAGCAGCGCCCCTATCGGGGCGTGTTCCTCACCGAGGCCGGCCGGGTGCTGGCCGAGCAGGCCCGCGAGCGCCATCGCATCGTCGAGCGCTTCCTCTGCGCCCTCGGCGTCAGCCCCGAGACGGCCCGCCGCGACGCGGAGGGCATCGAGCACCACGTCAGCGGCGAGACCCTGGAGGCCTTCCGGCGCTTCGCCGAAGGGTAGGGCTCACCGGGTAGGGCTCACCGGCAGGGCTCACCGGGGTCCGGTCCAAGTCGCCCGACCCGCGCCCACGGGCACCTCCGCGGGCAGCACCGAGAGGATGCGGTCCTGCGGGCCGATGGAGCGACAGGTCCGCACGATGCGGGTGACGGCGACGAGGTCGGCGGGGCTCGGCATCACGCCCATCGGGCGCCCCGGCGTCTCGACCATGCTAGGATGGCGCATCCGGGCCGAACCCTGCTGCGAGGGCCGCGGGGCGTCGGGCTCAGGCGCCGATCCAGGCCCTCGGCGAGACTTCGGGCCCTCGGCGAGACTTCGGGCCCTCGGCGAGAGCGGAGAGGACCATGCCGAACGCGTTGGCCGGGCGTCGCGTGCTGCTGGTGGAGGACGAGTACTTCATCGCGGACGACATGCGCCGCGCCCTCGAGGAGCGCGGCGCCGAGGTGCTCGGGCCGGTGGGGAGCGTCGACACTGCGCTCGCCCTGATCGCCGAGACGCCGCGGATCGACGGCGCGGTGCTCGACATCAACCTGCGCGACGTGATGGCCTACCCGGTGGCCGACCGGCTCCGGGAGCGCGGGGTGCCCTTCCTCTTCGCCACGGGCTACGAGCGCAGCACCATCCCGGCCCGCTACGCGGACGTGCGCCACTGCGAGAAGCCCGTGGAGGCGGCCCGGATCGCCGACCTGCTGTTCGGCTGAAGCTCAGGCCGAGAGCGCGACCGGCACCGGCTCGTCCTCGGGGACGACGTCGACCTCCACCTTGAGACGCTGCGAGCCCGAGGCGGTGACGATCCCGTCGATGGGGGCGACGTCGCCGTAGTCGCGCCCGCGGGCCACCACGATGTGGTCGTCGCGCACGGCCACGTCGTTCGTCGGGTCGAGGTCCCGCCACGCGTCGCCGCACCAGACCGAGACCCAGGCATGGCTCGCATCCGCCCCGCGCAGCCGCGGCTGCCCGGGCGGCGGCAGGGTCCGGAGGTATCCGCTGACGTAGGCCGCCGGCAGCCCGAGGCCGCGCAGGGCCGCGATCATCACGTGGGCGAAATCCTGGCAGACGCCGGCCCGCAGGGCGAAGGCCTCGGGCATCGGCGTCGCGACCGTGGTCGCCTTGGCGTCGAAGCGGAAATCCGTCCGGATGCGGTGCATCAGGTCGAGCGCGGCCCCGTAGGCGCTCCGGCCGGGCCGGAAGCTCGGCCGGGCGTAGTCGGCCACCGCCGGCAGGAGGGGAACGCGGGCGCTCGGGAACAGGAAGTGGACGGGCCCCCTCGGCCCGAAGGCCCGGTCGACCGCCGCGCGGTCGCGCACGCTCTCCCAGGCCTCGCCGGCTTCCGGGGGCGGGGGCGCCTCGCGCGCCACCAGCACCCGCGACAGGGCCTCCACGTGGAACTCCGTGTGGAGCGCGTCGATGGTGATCGCCCGCGTCTCGATGCCGAAGAAGTCGCTCCGGCTGACATCCGTGCGCGGGGCGGGGCCGAGGGTCAGCGCGTGCTCCAGCACCGTCTGGCCCGCCTCGTCCCGCGGCGCGAGGCGCAGGGAGCAGCGGGCGAAGCGCGCCGGCCGGCCGTAGCGGTAGGTGGTGAGGTGGCGCAGGGCGTAGATCATGCCAGCCCCAGGAGCTTCTCGGGGCGCAGGGCCTGCGGGCCGCTGGCGAAGTAGCGGATCGCCACGGCGTCGGCGAGGCGCTCGAGCTCGCTCTCGAGCCGGGCCATGGCGACGTCGTCGAAATCGGCCGCCTCGCCGCTCTCGAACTCGGCGGCGACCCGGGCGGCGAGGCGCCGGTGCGGCTCCGGGATGCCGTCGGCGGAGAGCGCGGGCAGCTCGGCGAGGTGGCGCGCGACCGCCTCCATCTGGAAGGCGACGGAGCGGGGGTTGAAGGGATCGAGGAGCACCATGTCCCGCACCGGCTCCAGGGCGACGCCCTGCATGTAGCGGCCCCCGTAGGCCACCTGCGAGTCGCTCAGCGCCAGCATCACGCCGAGGTCGTCGGCCCGGGCATCGTCGCCCGCGAAGGCCATGGCGAGGGAGGTGGTGTTGATCGCCCGCTCGATGCGGCGCCCGAGGTCGGCGAAGTGCCAGCCCGCGGCCCGGCTCATGTTCTCCTGAATCAGGCCGGCGAGCGCCGCGAGGTGGCTCAGCGCCCGCTCCGCCCGCCCGAGGAGCTGCGACTCGGCGTAGTCGCGGGTCCCGTCGAGGGCGAGGAGCTCGGTGAGGTCGGCGAGCACGCGCCAGGCCTCGCCGGACAGGCGGGCGCGCAGGCTGGACGCGTTCTTGCGCGCCGACTGGACATGCGCGCGCGCCGAGCCCGGCGCCTCGCGGCCCGCCAGCGCCTCGAGCGCCAGCGCCGCGGTGGGCAGGTCGGCGGCCCGTGCGGCGCCCCACTCGTGCAGCAGGGCGCGGATCCGCCGGGCGGCCGGCGTCGCGCTGTCGCCGGGGATGTCCGTGACCACCGCGCCGCCGGGGCTGCCGAGATGCGCCACCACGAGGCGCAGCACCGCCTCGGCCCGCTCCAGGTAGCGCCCGAACCAGAACAGGCTGTCGGCGGCCCGCGAGGGCAGGTGCCCGGCGATGCGGCGGACCCTGGGGGGCACCTGCGAGAGCAGGGTGGGCGTGTCGACGGGCGTCTCGGACAGCACCCAGACGTCGGCCGAGCGGATGCCGAGGCGCATCTCGCTCGGGTCGACCTCGGGCCGCTCGGAGATGCGGCAGAAGCCGCCGGGCATCACCCGCCAGCCCTGCGCGGTGTGGGCCGCGAAGACCCGGAGCGCGAAGGGGCGTGGCACGAGGCGCAGGCCCGCGGCGGTGCGCTCCCAGCCCGGCATGGTCGAGAGCGGGGCGGGCTCCTGGCCCACGTAGTCGAAGGGCCGGTCGCGCAGCGCCGCCACCACGCGCGCGCGGTCGGCCGCGAGGGCGTGGGGGCCGAGGATCGCGTCGCGCCCGGCCCCGCGCTGCGGGGTGGCGGCGGGGCGGAGCGTCAGGGCGTCGAGGTGGTCGCGCACGTGGGCGAGCCCGGCCGGGTCGCCGCACCACCAGGCGCGGGGGGAACGCAGGCGAAGGCTCTCGCCGAGGAGCCGGCGGCCGATCCCGTCGAGGTAGGGCGCGAGGGCCGCGGACTCGACCATGCCGGAGCCCGGCATGTTGGCCATCACGAGGCTGCCGTTGCGCAGGGCCTCGATCACGCCCGGGATGCCGAGGCGGGAAGCCGGGTTCAGCTCCAGCGGGTCGAGGTAGTCGGCGTCGATGCGCCGCCAGAGGGCGTCGGCGCGCTTCAGCCCCGAGACGGTGCGGACCTGCAGCCGTCCCTCGCGCATCACGAGGTCGTCGCCCTCCACCAGCATCAGGCCGAGGTAGCGGGCGAGCGCCGCCTGCTCGACGTAGGTGGAGCTGTAGGGCCCCGAGGTGAGCAGGCAGATGCGCGGATCCGTGCGCTCGGCGCCGGCCGCGAGGCTCTCCCGGAAGCTCCGGAAGAAGGCCTGGAGGCGCTCGACGTGCAGCTCCTGGAAGAAGTCCGGGAAGGCGCGGGTCAGCACCATCCGGTTCTCCAGGGCGAAGCCGAGGCCGGACGGCGCCTGGGTGCGGTCGGCGAGCACCTGCCAGCGCCCGTCCGCATCCCGGCCGATATCGGCGGCGTAGAGCTTCAGGTAGCGGCCGCCGGGCGGGGCGACCCCGTGCAGGGGGCGCAGGAACTCGGGGCTGCCCGCAACCACGGCGGCGGGCAGGAGGCCCTCCGCCACGAGGTGGCCGGGCCCGTAGACGTCGGCGAGGATCGCCTCCATCAGCTCGGCGCGCTGCACGAGGCCCTCGCTCAGCTCGCGCCACTCGGCCGCCTCCACGACGAGGGGCAGCGAGCTCAGCGGCCAGGCGTGCTCGCGCTGGTCGCCGTGCACCCGGTAGGAGATGCCGGCGTCGCGGATGTGCCGCTCGGCCGAGACGAAGCGGGCCATGACCTCCGCCTCGTCGAGGCGGCCGAGCCGGTCGACGTAGCGGGTCCAGGCGTGGCGCCGGGTGCCGTCCCCGCGCAGGAACTCGTCGGGCAGCCCGGGGAGCGGCCGGTACGCGGCCGTCCAGCGGGCGAGCCGATCGGGCGCGCCCTCCCCGTCGCCGCCCGGCATCCTCATCGGGGCGCCGGCGTTCGCAGGTCGAGGGTGAGGGGGAATTCGGCGCTCGCCTCCTCGCGGGGCATCTCGACCCGGCCCGGGGTGTGGCCGTGCGGCTGGAACCGGGCGAGGCGGCGGCCCTCGGCCTCGTAGGTGTTGACCGGGAAGGTCTCGTAGTTGCGCCCGCCCGGATGGGCGACGTGGTAGCGGCAGCCGCCGAGGGCGCGGCCGCTCCAGGCGTCGAGGATGTCGATCGTCAGGGGCGCGTGCGCGGGGATCGTCGGGTGCAGCGACGAGGCCGGCTGCCAGGCCTTGAAGCGGAGGCCCGCCACCGCCTCGCCCGCCGTGCCGGTGCCCGTCATGGGAAGCCGCCGGCCGTTGCAGGCGATGACGTGCCGCCCGGGCACGAAGCCCGTGACCCGGACCTGCAGGCGCTCCACCGAGCTGTCGACGTAGCGCACCGTGCCACCGCTCGTCCCCTCCTCGCCGAGCACGTGCCACGGCTCCAGCGCCTGGCGCAGCTCCAGGCCGACGCCCCCGTGCTCGACCTGCCCGAAGGCGGGGAAGCGGAATTCCCGCTGCGCCTCGAAGGCCTTCGGGTCGAAAGCGTAGCCTGCCCGGCCAAGGTCTTCCAGCACTCCGAGGAAATCCGCCCAGAGGAAATGCGGGAGCATGAAGCGATCGTGCAGCGCCGTGCCCCAGCGGACACATGGGCCGGCCTGCGGCTCGCGCCACAGCCACGCGACGAGGGCGCGCAGCAGGAGCTGCTGGGCGAGGCTCATGCGCGGGTCCGGCGGCATCTCGAAGCCGCGGAACTCGAGGAGGCCGAGGCGGCCGGTGGGCCCGTCCGGCGAGTAGAGCTTGTCGATGCAGATCTCGGCCCGGTGCGTGTTGCCGGTGACGTCGACGAGGATGTTGCGGAAGATCCGGTCGACGAGCCAGCGGGGGATGTTCGGGGCGTCCGGCGCCGGAATCTGCGCCAGCGCGATCTCGAGCTCGTAGAGCCCGTCGTGGCGCGCCTCGTCCATGCGAGGCGCCTGGCTCGTCGGGCCGATGTAGAGGCCCGAGAACAGGTAGGACAGCGAGGGATGGCGCTGCCAGTACAGCACTAGGCTCTTGAGGAGGTCGGGGCGGCGCAGGAAGGGGGAATCGTCCGGCGTGACGCCGCCGAGCACCACGTGGTTGCCCCCGCCCGTGCCGGTGTGGCGCCCGTCGGTCATGAACTTCTGGGCGCCGAGCCGGGTCTCGCGGGCGTCGGCGTAGAGGTCGCTCGTGATGGCGACCGCCTCCCGCCAGGTCTTGGCCGGATGCACGTTCACCTCGATCACGCCGGGGTCGGGGGTGACCTTGATGACGTTGAGCCGCGGATCGAAGGGCGGCTCGTAGCCCTCGACGTGGACCGCCTGGCCGGTCTCGGCCGCGGCGGCCTCCAGGTGCCCGACGAGGGCGAGGTATTCGTCGGCCCGCTGCAGGGGCGGCATGAAGACGTGCAGGATCCCGTCCCGGGGCTCCACGGCGAGCGCCGTGCGCACCGCGACGCCGGTGACGCCGGAGCCGTTCGGCGTGTGCCGGCCGGGATGGCCCTCGGGCAGGGGCTCGCGGGCCTCCAGCGGGTCCTGCGGCTGGTAGTAGGGGTAGTGCTCCGGCGGCACGTGGGGCAGGCTCGACAGCGGCAGGCGGAAGCCGAGGGGCGAGTCGCCCGGCGTCAGGAGGGCGGCACCGCGCCGGAAGGTCCAGGCCTCGGAGATCCAGCGCCGCTCGTCGCCCCCGCCGTCGCGGCCCGTGGCGAGGCTCGCGAGGGGCAGGACGTAGCCGGCGGGCGCGCCGAGGCCCCGCGCGAACACCCGCCTCATGCGGGCGGCGGTCTCGGCATTGGCGAGTTCCGGGTTGTCGGTGGTGACGTTGACGGGCAGCTCCGCCTCGCGCTCCTCCCAGTATTGCGGGTCCTCGTAGGCCGGCATCACGTAGTCGGCGAGGCCGAGGCGGCGGGCGAGCGCTCCGATCAGCGCCTCGGCCTGCCCGATTCCGGCCTCCCGCGGCCCCGTCTCGGCGGCGATGAGGGCGGGATCCTGCCAGATCGGCTTCCCGTCCCGGCGCCAGTAGAGGGCGAAGGCCCAGCGCGGCAGGCTCTCCCCGGGGTACCACTTGCCCTGCCCGTAATGCAGCATGCCGCCCGGCCCGAAGCGGGTCCGCAGGCGGCGGATCAGCTGGTCGGCGAGGCCGCGCTTCGTCGGCCCCACCGCGGCGGCGTTCCACTCGGGGGCCTCGAAATCGTCCACCGACACGAAGGTCGGCTCGCCCCCCATGGTCAGGCGCACGTCCTGCGCGGCGAGGTCGGCGTCCACGCGCTCGCCCAGCGCGTCCATGGCCGTCCACACGGTGTCCGAGAAGGGCTTGGTGATGCGCGGCGACTCCGCCACGCGGGTCACGGTCATCTCGAAGCCGAACTCGACCTTCGCGGGCTCGGCGAGCCCCGAGATCGGCGCGGCGGAGTGGTAGTGGGGCGTGGCGGCGAGCGGGATGTGCCCTTCGCCGCAGAGGAGCCCCGAGGTGGCGTCGAGGCCGATCCAGCCGGCGCCCGGCAGGTACACCTCGGCCCAGGCGTGGAGATCGGTGAAGTCGGTCTTGGTGCCCTCCGGCCCGTCGACCGCCGTAGTGTCGGGCACGAGCTGGATCAGGTAGCCGGAGACGAAGCGGGCCGCGAAGCCGATCCGGCGCAGCACCTGCACGAGGAGCCAGGCCGAGTCGCGGCAGGAGCCGCTGCCCAGGGTCAGGGTCTCGGCCGGCGCCTGGACGCCCGGCTCCATGCGCACCCCGTAGGCGATCTTCGAGGCCACGAGCCCGTTCAGCGCCACCAGGAACTGGACGGTGCCGGGCTCCTCCGGCAGGCGCTCCAGGAAGGCGTCGATCTCGGGGCCCTCGGCATCGTCGGTGACGCGGTAGGGCGCGAGCTCGCCCTGCAGGTCCTCCGCGTAGGCGAAGGGCCGGGTCTGTGCGTAGTCCTCCACGAAGAAGTCGAACGGGTTGATCACCGCCAGGTCGGCGGTCAGGTCGACCTCGATGCGCAGCGCGTCGGTCTTCTCCGGGAAGACGAAGCGGGCGAGCCAGTTGCCGCTCGGGTCCTGCTGCCAGTTCACGAAGTGGTTCTCGGGACTCACCTTCAGGGCGTAGGCCGGGATCCGGGTGCGGGCATGGGGGGCCGGGCGCAGACGCACCACCTGGGGGCCGAGGGCGATCGGGCGGTCGTACCGGTAGTGCGTGACGTGGTGGAGGGCAGCTTTGATCGACACGGGCACTCCGCTCTCGGCTGATGGATGCGCTTGCGTGCGCTTGAGGCCCGCGGGGGGGCCGTTCTGAGGCCGCCGTGCGGGGCCGCTCCCGGCCGGACCCTAGCAAGTTCCGTGCGTGGGTTTCCAGGCGTGGTTGCGTCCGGGCCCGGCGCCGAACCGGCGCCGGCAGGTATCGATTCTCAATCGGGTCCCCGCCGCGGGAACTTTGGCGGCCAAGCGCCCTTGTGGCCAGAGGCGTCGTGACGAACACCGTCCCGCGCGGCCGCCCCGGGGCTGCCGCCGCGTTCCCGACGCCGGACCGGGCCCACGATGAAGATCTTCCAGTGCCAGGCCTGCGACCAGCCCGTGACCTTCGAGAGCACGGCCTGCGAGAGCTGCGAGCGGCGCCTCGGCTACGTCTGCGAGGTGCACGAGGTCTCCGCCCTGGAGCCCTCGGGCCACTCCGCCCACCCGCAGATGGGCGGCGCCCAGACCTTCCACGCCTACGCGCAGCCGGGCCGCAAGTACCGCTTCTGCGCCAATGCCGCGCACGGGGCCTGCAACTGGCTGGTGCCCGAGGACCACCCCTCCCCGTTCTGCACGACCTGCCGCCACAACCGCCTCGTGCCGGACCTGACGATGCCCTGGAACCTGACGCGCTGGCGCCAGATCGAGGCCGCCAAGCATCGCCTGTTCTACTCGCTGCTGCGCCTCGACCTGCCGCTCGCCACCCGCGCCGAGGCGGCGGACGGGCTCGCCTTCGACTTCCTGGTGGATCCGGCGGAGAGCTTCCTGATCGGCCCGCCGGTGCTCACCGGGCACCAGGACGGCCTCATCACCCTCAACATCGCCGAGGCCGACGACGTCGAGCGCGAGCGGCGCCGGCTCCTGTTCGGCGAGTACTACCGCACCCTCCTGGGCCACTTCCGGCACGAGATCGGCCACTATTTCTGGAACGTGCTGGTGCGCAACGACCCGAGCCTGTGGACCTTCCGGTCCCTGTTCGGGGACGAGAGCGCGGACTACGCCGGCGCCCTGCAGCGCCACTACGCGAACGGCGCGCCGCCCGGCTGGGAGGAGGCCTACGTCTCGGCCTACGCCACCGCCCACCCCTGGGAGGACTTCGCCGAGACCTGGGCGCACTACCTCCACATCGTCGACACCATCGAGACCGCCTCGACCTTCGAGCTGCACGTGCGCCCGCGCCTGCGCCACGGGCCGGACGCGCCGGTCATCATCGACTTCGACCCGCACCGCACCCCCGACCTCGACCGGCTGATCGAGGCGTGGCTGCCCCTGACCTACGCGGTGAACTCCCTCTCCCGCAGCATGGGCCAGCCGGCGCTATACCCGTTCAAGCTGACGCCCGCCGTGATCGCCAAGCTCGCCTTCGTGCACGAGCGCATCTACGCGATGCGGGCCGACGGCGCGCAGACCGGCGGCGACGAGATCCTGCGCGCGGTGATCGCCGGCCTGCGCAGCCCGGTCGCGGCCCCGAACGCCTGAGGGCGTCGACCGTCTCCCGATGCGGTGGCCCGCAGGAGGATCACCCCCGGCCCGCGGCGGCCGGGGATGATCCTCCCAAACTCGCTGCATCGCACTAAAGGATTGATCCGGCGCATCAATCCTTTGTTGCGGGCACGGCGCCCGCCGCCTACCCTCCGGGCTCCCATCCAGAGCCGAGATCGATTCCGTGAACCCGCAGGCGCGCCCGCTTCCCATCGCCGTGATCGGCGCCGGCTTCAGCGGGACGATGGCGGCGCTCCAGCTCCTCGCCGCCCTGCCCCCGGACCGGCCGGTGCTGCTGTGCGAGCGGGCCGACCGGTTCGGGCGCGGGCTCGCCTACGCCACCGGCAACCCGGACCACCTCCTTAACGTGCGCGCGGCCAACATGAGCGCGTTCCCCGACCGGCCCGGCCATTTCGAGGGCTGGCTCGCGGCCCTCGAACCCGGGACCGAGGGCGTGCGGGCGACGCCGGCCGGCACCTTCGCGGCCCGCGGCCTCTACGGGCGCTACCTCACCGAGCTCCTCGCCGAGGCTGTCACCGGGCGCGACGCGGGTCGCCTGCGCCTCGTGAACGAGGCGGTCGTCGATCTCGCGCCCGCCCCGGACGGATTCGCCCTTCGGCTCGAGGGCGGCTCGGGCCACCGGGTCGCGGGGGCGGTGCTGGCGGTCGGCAACCTCGCGCCCTCGGGCGGCCCGCCGAGCCGCCACCGGCTCGATCCCTGGCGCGCAGAATCCCTCGGACGCCTCCATCCCGACCGGCCGGTGCTGATCCTCGGCACCGGCCTCACCATGGTGGACGCGGTCGCGACGCTGCGCCGGCACGGCTTCGCGGGGCCGGTGATCGCCCTGTCCCGGCGGGGGCTCCTGCCCAATCCGCACGCGGCGACGGGCCCCTGGCCGGCGCCCGACCTCGCGGCGGACTCCGCCTCGCTGCGGGGGCTGCTGCGCCGGGTCCGGGCCGAGGCCGCCGCCGCGGACGCGCAGGGCACCGGCTGGCGCGGGGTGATCGACGCCCTGCGCCCGGCGACGAACCCGCTCTGGCGGGGCCTGCCGCCCGCCGAGCGGGCGCGGTTCCTGCGCCACCTGCGCCCGTTCTGGGACGTGCACCGCCACCGCACCGCCCCGCCGGCCGGCGCCGCCATCGAGGCGGAGATCGCGCGGGGCAGCCTCACGGTGCGGGCCGGGCGCGTCGTCGCCATCGAGGATGCGCCCGCCGAGGCGCTGGTGACGCTGCGTCCCCGCGGCCGCACGGCCCTCGAGACCCTCGCCGTCCAGTGCATCCTGGACGCCACGGGCATCGGGCAGGCGGCCGAGAGCACCGACCCGCTCCTCGGCCAGCTCCTCGCCCGCGGCCTGGTGCGGCCCGGCCCCTTCGGGATCGGCCTCGACGCCGACGCGGCCTACCGGCTGCAGGCCGGAGAGGCGCGGCCGCTCTGGCTCCTCGGCCCGCTGCTGCGCGGGGTCCTGTGGGAGGCGACCGCCGTGCCCGACATCCGCAACGACGCCGCCGCCCTCGCCCGCGCGGTGGCCGCCGACCCGGCCCTAAGGCCGCATTAACCGGAAGGCGGGATCGTGCCGGCCTCCGCCGGACGTTGCCGCCGATGCTCCCGCTTCTCCAAGATTTGCCGGTTCAAGACCTCCTGCTGCGAACCGGCACGACGCTCGCCGAAGCCCTGGAGCAGCTTGCCCTGCCGGGCCTCCTCTTCGGGGCCCTGGCGCTGATCGCCAAGGGCAGCGCCGCCATCGCCGACGGCCGCCGCGCCGTGCCCGAGATCCTGCGCAATCTCGTGCTCATCGGGCTCGACCCGCTGCTGATCGCGCCGCCCCTCGGCCTGATGCTGGTGGCGATGCGCGGCGCCCTCGACGCGAACGGCCTCCACCTCGTGCCGCCGGCGGCCTGGGAGGCGCTGCCGGTGGCCCTGGTGACGTTCTGCGCCGTGTTCGCGGCCGACTTCATCGGCTACTGGCGGCACCGCCTGGAGCACACCCGCTGGCTCTGGCCCGCCCACGCGCTCCACCACAGCGACACCGAGATGACCTGGCTCGCGGTGTTCCGCTTCCACCCGATCAACCGGCTCACCACGGTGCTCATCGACGGCCTGATGCTCAGCCTGCTCGGCCTGCCCCCCTACGCGCTGGTGGTGGCCTGGCTCGTGAAGCACTTCTACGGCGAGTTCATCCACGCCGACCTGCCCTGGACCCTCGGGCCGCTGCGGGCCGTCCTGGTCTCGCCGGCCATGCACCGCTGGCACCACGCCACCGACCCGGCGGCCTTCGACACCAACTTCGCCACGGTGTTCTCGCTGTTCGACCGCGCCTTCGGCACCCACCGTGTGCCGGGCCCCTGCGACGGTCCGGTCGGCGTCGCCGGGGTGAGCGAGCTCGGCCTCCTCGACCAGCTCCTCCTGCCCTTCCGGCCCGGCGCCTACCGGCGCCCCGCGGCCGAACCGCCCCCGCCCGTCGAGCCCGGGACGGCGCCGGCGACGGCCTGATTCCCCGTCCCCGGCCTGACTCCCAGTCCCCGGCCTGACTCCCTTGCCCCGCTGGGGTAGGCTCGACCCGACCCGCATCAGACAGGCAGCCGAAACCCCATGCGAACCATCGTCTACGCCGACGGCGGCTGCGACCCCAATCCCGGCCCGGGCGGCTGGGGGGTCGTGATCTCCGGCCCCGACGAGACCATCGAGCTCTGCGGCGGCGAGCGCGCCACCACCAACAACCGCATGGAGCTGACCGCCGCGATCCGCGCGCTGTCGCACTTCCCCGAGGGCGCGCAGATCGAGATGCGCTGCGACAGCCAGTACGTGGTGAAGTCGGTCACCGAGTGGATGCGCGGCTGGAAGGCGCGGGGCTGGCGCACCGCCACCGGTCCGGTGAAGAACATCGACCTGATGCAGGAGCTCGACGCGCTCGCGGCCGCGCGGGACGTGCGCTGGACCTGGGTGCGGGGCCACGCCGGCGACCCCCGCAACGAGCGGGCCGACCGCCTCGCCACGCAGGGGCGCCGGCAGGCGCTCGGGCTCGCCCAGGAGGGCACGCCGCCGGCCGCGCCGCGGGCGCCCTCGGCACCGGCCGCGTCCGCCGCGCCGCCCCCCCGCACAGCCCCGGTCGCCCTCGACCTCGCCCTCGGCCTGGAGGTGTCCCGCGCAGCGCGGCGCGCGGGCACGACGCCCGACGCCTTCGTGGCCGAGGCGGTGCGCCTCGCCCTGGCGCTGGGACCGGAGGGCCTGGACCGCGTCCGCGCGGGCCTGGCCGACAAGCCCGCCACGGCGGCCTGAGGGCGACCTAGGGGCGGCTTGGCGGGCGGCCCGGCAACTTCGGGCCCGCCCTAGCCCTTCCAGTTCCGGAGCGCCGCGAAGGGGCTCGCGGCCGGGTCCGGCGGGGGCGGGTTGAGGACCGGCTCGACCTGGGCGACGGCGTCGGCGAGCGAGTAGGCCGAGCCGCTCGTGAGCTTGCCGCCGGCCGCGTCCTTGTGGCCGCCGCCGCGGAACCTGCGCGCCCCGTCCAGCGCCGTCTCGTCGTTCGAGCGGAAGGACAGGGTACCGACCCTCTGCACGTTCACGACCCGCTTCGCCCGGCCGAGCGCCATGACGTGGTCCGAGACGCGCTGGAAGGTGCCGGAATCGAGGCCGAAGGACAGGAGCGTGCCGTCCGAGAGGGCATGGAACAGGCTGTCCGAGCGGGCGAGCGCCCGGGCCATGCGCATGCGCGTCGTCAGGGCCGGTTCGTCGCCGGGCTCCTCCGCCAGCAGGGCGTCGCAGGCCGCGAGCCGGACGGCGCTGACGCCGCGCTCGATCTCGGCCGGGCTCGCGCCGCCCCGCAGCAGCCCGGCGAGGCCGAGGAGGAGGCGGGCGACGAACGGGTCGTGCCAGGGATGGCCGACCGGCACCAGGGTGCCGACATTGTCCCAGAACACCTCGTCGAGGGCGAGGCCCCCCAGGAACTCCGGCCTGTCCTTGCGCCAGAGGTCGAGGGCGTCGATCGCCCCCACCAGGGCTTCGAGGTCGGCCGTCTCCGCCGCGGGTTCGCGGTCGGCGTAGAGGTCGCGGTGCTCGTAGGCCATCCGGGTGGCCGAGCGCCCCTCGTCGATCAGGACCGTGATCAGCGGATCGCCGAGATCGACGCTCCAGAGGCCCGTCCGCTCCGGGTGGACGGCCGGCGCGAGGCCCTGCTCGCGGAGCTGGTCGAGGGAGGAGGCGTGGTGGTCGAGCACCGTCAGGCGATGGCGGAGCCCCTCCTCCCGGCGCCGGTTGAGCGCCGCGAAGCTGCGCAGGAACTTCACCGCGACGGCCTCCAGGCCGAGGTCGGTGAGGATCAGCCCCTCCGGCTCCCGCGCCTTGTCGAGGCGCTTCAGCTCCGCCTCCACGACGGGGCCGACGTCGGAGTAGCGCGGGACGTGCACGATCCGCGCGGGCGCGGCGAACGCGGCCACGATCGTCGCGGCGCCGTAGCCGTCGAGGTCGTGGTGGGTGATCTGGGTGAGGGTCAAGGGGGCGGTCCTCGGGCGCGGCCAGGGCTTGTCGTCCGCTGGCTTCGCGGCCCGAGGGCTGCTGGTCAAGAGGCTGCTGGTCGAGGGGCTGCCTCAGGCCGAGCCCTGCGGCAGGGCGCCGGGCCGGTCGGCCACCGCCTCCTCGGCCGCAGCGGCCTCGAGGTCGCGGCCGGCCGTCTCGGGCAGGAAGAAGGCCGCGACCACCACGAGGGCGTAGCCCGCCACCGCGAGCGTCCCGATCGCCACCCCGAGGCCCATGGTGCCGCTGAAGTAGCCGACGAGGGCCGGGCAGACCGCGCCGAGCGCCCGCCCGGAATTGTAGCAGAAGCCCTGCGCCGAGCCCCGCACCCGCACGGGGAAGAGCTCGCTCAGGAAGGCGCCCATGCCGGAGAACACGCCGGAGAGGAAGAAGCCGAGGGGAAAGCCCAGCACCAGCATCATGCCGTCCGTGATCGGCAGGTGCGTGTAGGCCACGACGAGGGCCCCCGCGCAGGCGCCGAACAGCATGAAGCCGCGGCGGCGCCCGATCCGGTCCGAGAGCCAGCCGCTCGTCAGGTAGCCGATGAACGAGCCGAGGATCAGCACCAGGAGGTAGCCGCTGGTGTTGAGCACCGAGAGGTGGCGCTCGGTCTTCAGGTAGGTCGGCAGCCAGGTTGTGACGGCGTAGTAGGCGCCCTGCATGCCGGTGGCGAGCAGGCTCGCCAGCACGGTCCGGCCGAGGAGCGGCCCGGTGAAGATCTCGAGCGCGTTGGCGCGGGCGCCGGTGCGGGCCGCCTCGGCCTTCGCTTCGGTGTAGACCTTCGGGTCGCCGATGTTGCGGCGGATCCAGAAGATCAGCACCGCCGGCACCGTGCCGAGCCAGAACAGCACCCGCCAGGCGGTGGCCGGCTCCACGAAGGCGAAGACCGCCCAGAAGGCGATGGCCGCGCAGGCCCAGCCCACCGCCCAGCTCGACTGCACGAGGCCCACCGCCTTGCCGCGGTAGCGCGCCTGGATGGTCTCGGCGATCAGCACCGAGCCCACCGACCACTCGCCGCCGAAGCCGAAACCCTGCATGGCGCGGGTGAACAGCAGCTGCTCGTAGGATTGCGTGAAGCCCGACAGCACGGTGAAGAGCGAGAACCACGCCACCGTCACCTGCAGGATCACCACCCGGCCGTAGCGGTCGGCCAGGATGCCGGCGCCCCAGCCGCCGATCGCCGAGGTGACCAGCGCCGCGGTGGCGATGTTGCCGGCCTGGACGTTGGTGAGCCCCCAGACCATCGCGAGCGTCGGGATCAGGAAGGTGTAGACCATGTAGTCGAACGCATCGACGCCGTAGCCGGCGAACGCCGCGCCGAGCACCTTGCGCTCACCCGGATTCGTGTCTTTCAACCACATGGCTCGAGGCTCCCGTTCGGTGTTGGAGGTGCCCGCTCAGGCTGCGAAGGGCAGGTCGCGGTTGAGGAGATCGGTGATCAGCATGTGCCCCGGCGCGTGCGTGATGCAGAAGTCGGGCTTGGCGGCGGCCACCACCGCCTGGGGCGTCACCCCGCAGGCCCAGAAGACCGGGATCTCGTCCGGCCGCACGGCGACCGGGTCGCCGTAATCGGGGCGGGCGAGGTCCGCGATGCCGATCAGCGCCGGATCGCCGAGGTGGACGGGCGCCCCGTGCACCGCCGGGACGCGAGCGGTGACCTGCACGGCGCGGATCGCGTCCGCCGCCCGCATCGGCCGCATCGACACCACCATCGGCCCGTGGAAGGCGCCGGCCCGGCGGGTCGCGATGCTCGTCTGGTACATCGCGACGTTGCGCCCCTCGGCCACGTGGCGCAGCGGGATGCCGGCCTCCATCAGCAGGTGCTCGAACGAGAACGAGCAGCCGAGGACGAAGCTCACGAGGTCGTCCCGCCAGAGGTCGGCCACCTGCGCGGGCTCGGCGACGAGAGCGCCGTCCGCGAAGACCCGGTAGGCCGGCACGTCGGTGGCGATGTCGAGGTCAGGCCCCAGCGCCGGGATGCCCCGCGCGCCCGGCTCCGAGACGCCGATCAGCGGGCAGGGCTTGGGGTTCGCCTGGCAGAAGCGCAGGAAGTCGCCCGCCAGCGCGTCCGGCAGAACCACGAGGTTGCCCTGCACGTGGGCCGGCGCCAGGCCGCTGGTGTGGCCCCGCCAGGCGCCGGAGCGGATGGCGCGCCGCGCGGCGGCCGCGTCGGCGAGGGATTCGGCCGGCGTGCCGGCGGGGTCGACCTTGGGGATCATCCTGTCCTCCGTTTCGTTGCGCGCGCTCGTCGCGTTCGTCCCGCTCACCCGACCACCCCGTCGATCAGGTTCCGTTCGAGCAGGAACTCGGGGGTGAACGCGGTGCGGACCACCGGCTCCGTCGGGATGGCGGGGGCGAGGCAGGCGGCCTCGGCGCGGCGGGCCGCCACGGCCTCGTCGAGGCTCACCGTGCGGAAGCGCAGCCGCGTGCCCGCCTGCGCCTGC
The DNA here is from genome assembly GCF_053346035.1 of Methylobacterium sp. A54F. NCBI lineage: Bacteria > Pseudomonadati > Pseudomonadota > Alphaproteobacteria > Hyphomicrobiales > Methylobacteriaceae > Methylobacterium > Methylobacterium sp. A54F. The sequence continues at coordinate 91,299 of NZ_JBKFBF010000016.1, forward strand.
GCGAGGCGGCCGAGGTCCGGCCCGATCACGGTGGCGATCTTGGGGTAGCCGCCGGTGGGCTGGCGGTCGGCCATCAGCACGATCGGGTGCCCCGACCCGGGGACCTGGACCGCCCCCATGGCGACGCCGTCCGAGACGATGTCGTGGCCGCGCGCGTGGGCGACCGGCGCGCCGTCGAGGAAGCAGGCCATGCGGTCGCCGCGGGGGCTCACCGTCCAGGGCCCGTCCAGGAAGGCCGCGACGGCGTCCCCCGAGAAGTGGTCGGCCTGCGGGCCCGGCACGACCCGGATCGTGTCCGCCGGCCGCTCCAGCCAGGGGGCGAGGAGGCGGACCGGCTCGCCGACGCCCGCGCGCGCATCGGCCAAGGGCAGCGCGTCCCCCTCCCGCAGGGCCCGCCCGTCGAGGCCGCCCATGCGCGAGCGGGCGTGGGTGGCCAGGGAGCCGAGGAGGGCCGGCACCGCGATGCGGGCCGCGACCGCGAGCGTGCACCAGGCGCCCGCGCGGCCGGGCCGCAGGGTGAGGCGCGCGCCGGGCCGCAGCGTCAGGGCGACGGCGCCCGGCAGGGGACGCCCGTCGAGATCGATCCGGAAGGCGCCGCCCGCGAGCGCCACGTCGACCGCGCCGTCCTCCGCGGTGACCGAGAGGCCGCCGAGGGAGACCTCCACCGCGGCGCCGCCGGGGGCATTGCCGAGCGCCCGGTTGGCGGTGGCATGGGCCAGGGGGTCCATCGGGCCGGCCGGCGTGATGCCGTAGCGCAGGTAGCCGTGCCGGCCGCCGTCCTGCAGGGTGGCGCCGCCCGAGGCGAGGATGCGCAGGGCGGTCATGCGGGCCTCCCGGTGCGCGTCTCGCCGGCGCGCGAGACGGTCTCGCCGGCGCGCGCCCGCCGGTCGAGGTCGGCGAAGGCCGCCGCGTCCACGGCCTCGAAGCGCAGGGTGTCGCCGCCCTCGACGAGGAAGGGCGACGCGCGCTCGGGAGCGTAGAGCCGCTCGGGGGTCCGGCCGATCACGTACCAGCCGGTGGGCATGGGCACGGTCGCCACCGCCGCAAGGCCGCCGCCGATCATCACCGCGTTCTCGGGGTGGGGCGGGCGCGGGCTCGGGCGGCGCGGGCCGGCGAGCTCCTCGGGCAGGCCGCCCAGATAGGCGAAGCCCGGCGCGAAGCCGTACATGTAGACCCGGTACGCGGCCCCCGCGTGACGCTCGGCGAGGCGTTCCGGCGTGATCCCGAGGGCCTGCGCCGCCTCGCCGATGTCCTCGGCGAGCGCCGGATCGTAGCAGCAGGGCAGGATCCAGGTCCGGCCCGCGCCGCCGTCCCGGCGGGGGCCTTCCCGGCCCAGCGCGTCCTCGACCGCCCCGACGAGGTCGGCCCGGCCGATCGCGAGCGGGTCGTAGTGGAGCATCAGCGAGCGGTAGGTCGGCACGGTCTCGGCGAGCCCCGGGGGCGGGCTCGCCCGGAGCGCCGCGTCGAGGGCGAGCACGCGGTCGTTCAGGGCGGGGTCGACCGCGTCGCCGAACTCGACCACCAGGGCGGCCTCGCCCGCATCGAGGAAGCGGGGGTGGGTGACGGAAGCGGGATGGGGCATCTCGTCCTCCGGGCTGCGGGACGGGCCTGACGGCGATTCGTCCCTTGCCTCGCGATGCGGCAGGTTCGCAGCCTGCCCAGATCTGCGCCAATCGTCATTGGCGATGCGGAGCCATAAGCCGCCCTTATCGGCGCCAGTCGGGTTCCGCCGCCACCGCGCGCGCGATCCCGGCCGCACGCTCGGCGAGCTCCGTGTCGGGACCGGCCGCGTAGGTGGCCGTGAAGGGGATGTCCGAGAGGCCGACGGCGCTCGGCAGGACCCGCAGGGAGCCGGCGGTGAGCTCCGCCCGGACCACGTCGGGCGGGATCAGGCAGATGCCGAGGCCCTCGATGCCCATGCGCACGATGGTGGCGAGCGAGGCGCTGGTGTGCAGCCGCGGCGGCGGCAGGTTCGCCCGCAGGATCAGCTCGCGCAGCTCGGCGTAGGGGCTGGTGTTGCGCGGGTAGGTGATCACCGGGTGCCGGGTCAGGGCCGCGAGGTCGAGGGGGCCCGCCCCGGTCTCCAGCCCCGGCGCCGCGATCCAGGCGAGGCCGACGCGGCAGAGGGGATGGTTCACGAGGCTCGGCACCGTGATGGGCCCGACGAGGAACGCGAGGTCGAGCTCGCGGGACAGCAGGGCGTCGCGCATGTTCGGCGAGATGTCGACGGCGATGTCGATGGTGACGCCCGGGTAGGTCGCGCTCATGCGCTCGAGGAAGCGGGGCAGCCAGGTCTGCACGATCGTCTCGGAGACACCGAGGCGGAGCGCCCCGGCCGTGGTCTCCGGCGTCGCCAGCGCGGCGCGCATCTCGGCCCGCAGCGCCAGGAAGCGCTCCGCGTAGGCCAGCAGCGCCCGGCCCTTGGGCGTCAGCGCGACCCCGCGTCCGCGCCGCTCGAACAGGGCGGCGCCGAACTCGGCCTCCAGCGCGGCGATGCGCTGGGAGACGGCGGGCTGGGTGGTGTTCACCCGCTCGCTCGCCCGGCTGAAGCTGCCGAGCGTCGCGGTCCAGTAGAAGATCTCGAGGCTCCTGAGATCGGCCATGACCCCCCCGATCGTGCGGCGCCCGGTCGACCCTGCCGCATCCGTCCGCGCGGTGGAATCCCCGCGGGCCCGGCCGAACTGGCCACCGGCTTGCATACAAGATGCCGGCCCAGCAGCGCCCCTCGGCCGGAGGGGTGCGGGCGGAGAACGGATAGCGGATCGGCATGCGGCCTCACACTCGGACGACGCGCGGGCTCCGCGCGAACGGATGGCGCCTGCGCCGCCTGGCGCTCGCCGCGGCCCTCGGCTTGGCGGGAGCGCCGGCCCCGCTCGGCATCGCATCGGCGCAGGGCGTGCTGCGCATCGGCATGACCGCCTCGGACATCCCGCTCACCACGGGGCAGGCCGACAACGGCGGCGAGGGCATGCGGTTCATGGGCTACACGGTCTACGACGGCCTCGTGAACTGGGACCTGTCGAGCGCCACGAAGCCCTCCGACCTCGCCCCGGGCCTCGCTCAGAGCTGGGCCGTGGATGCCGCCGACAAGACCCTCTGGACCTTCAAGCTGCGCGAGGGCGTGAGCTTCCACGACGGGTCGGCCTTCACGGCGGACGCGGTGGTCTGGAACCTCGACAAGCTCCTGAAGAACGACGCGCCGCAATTCGATCCGCGCCAGTCGGCGCAGGGGCGCTCGCGCATCCCGGCGGTGGCGAGCTACCGGGTGGTCGACCCCCTCACCGTCGAGATCCGCACCAAGGCGCCGGATGCTACCCTGCCCTACCAGATCGCCTGGGTGATGATGTCCTCGCCCGCCCAGTGGGAGAAGCTCGGCCGGAGCTGGGATGCCTTCGCCAGGACCCCCTCGGGCACCGGACCCTGGAAGCTCACCCTGTTCGCCCCGCGCGAGCGGGCCGAGATGGTCCCGAACGCCGCCTACTGGGACAAGGCGCGGATCCCGAAGCTCGACAAGCTCGTGCTGGTGCCCCTGCCCGAGGCCAACGCCCGGGTCGCGGCGCTCCGCTCCGGCCAGGTCGACTGGATCGAGGCGCCCGCCCCCGACGCGGTGCCCTCCCTCAAGGGGGCGGGCTTCCAGATCGTCACGAACAGCTATCCGCACAACTGGACCTGGCACCTCTCGCGGGTCCCGGGCTCTCCCTGGAACGACATCCGGGTGCGCAAGGCGGCGAACCTCGCCATCGACCGCGACGGGCTGCGGGAGCTGCTCGGCGGCCTCGCGATCCCCGCGCAGGGCTTCATGCCCCCCGGCCACCAGTGGTTCGGCAGCCCGGGCTTCAAGCTCGCCTACGATCCCGAGGCGGCCCGGAAGCTGCTCGCCGAGGCCGGCTACGGGCCGGGCAAGCCCCTGAAGACCAAGATCCTGATCTCGGCCTCGGGCTCGGGCCAGATGCAGCCCCTGCCCATGAACGAGTTCGTGCAGCAGAGCCTCGCCGAGGTCGGCATCGAGATCGCGTTCGAGGTCGTGGAGTGGAACACGCTCATCAACATCTGGCGGGCGGGCGCGAAGTCGGACATGGCCCGCGGCGCCACGGGCCTGAACTACTCCTACTTCATCCAGGACCCCTTCACGGCCTTCAGCCGCCACCTGCAATGCGACCTCACGCCCCCGAGCGGGACCAACTGGGGCTATTTCTGCGACCCCGAGATGGACAAGCTCTTCGCCGGGATCCGCAACGCCTTCGACCCGGCCGAGCAGAACGCCGTGCTGAGGAAGGTGCACGAGAAGTTCGTGGACGACGCGCTGTTCCTGATGATCACCCACGACGTGAACCCGCGGGCGATGAGCCCGAAGGTGAAGGGCTTCGTGCAGGCGCAGAACTGGTTCCAGGACTTCTCGCCGATCACCATGGCGACGGCCGGGCGGTGATGGGCGGCGCCGGATCACCCGCCCGCCGCCGCGGGGGCCGGGCCCCCGCGGGGCAGGCGCGGCGCGGGGCCGGCGCGCCCCGCGCCCGATCCGGCCCGACGGCCGGCCCACCCGCCCCCGCGGAGGGGGGCGGGCAAGCGGCGGCCCCGTTGCATGCCCGGCACGCCCGAGGTCCCCGATGCTCCTCTACGTCCTGAAACGCCTCGTCTACGTCACGCCGGTCGCCCTCGGGGTCAGCCTCGTCTGCTTCCTCCTGGTGCACCTCGCGCCGGGCGATCCCCTGAGCGCGGTGCTGCCGGTCGATGCCGGGCCGGAGACCATCGCGGAGCTGCGCGCGGCCTACGGCTTCGACAAGCCCCTGCCCGTGCAGTACGGGCTCTGGCTCTGGCGCGTCCTGCACGGGGACCTCGGCAACTCCATCGCGACCGGGCGCCCCGTCCTCTCCGAGGTCGGGCGGGCGGTGGTGAACAGCCTCATCCTGGCGAGCGTCGCGACGCTGATCGGCTTCACCTTCGGCGCCCTCTTCGGCTTCGTGGCGGGCTACCGGCGCAACACGCTCCCGGACCGTCTCGCCTCGCTGGTGGCGGTGTTCGGCGTCAGCGTGCCCCATTACTGGCTCGGCATGGTGCTGGTGATCGTGTTCTCCGCCCATCTCGGCTGGCTGCCCCCGACCGGCGCGGGGCCGGACGGCTCGGGCAACTGGCGGCCGGACCTCGAGCACCTGCGCTACCTCATCCTGCCCGCCGTCACGATGTCGGTGATCCCGATGGGCATCATCGCCCGCACCGTGCGGGCGCTCGTCGGCGACATCCTGGCCCAGGATTTCGTGGAGGCTCTGCGCGCCAAGGGCCTCACCGGACCGGGCGTGTTCCGCCACGTGGTGCGCAACGCCGCCCCCACGGCGCTCGCCATCATGGGCCTGCAGCTCGGCTACCTGCTCGGCGGGTCGATCCTCATCGAGACGGTGTTCGCCTGGCCCGGCACCGGCTTCCTCCTCAACGCCGCCATCTTCCAGCGGGACCTGCCGCTGCTGCAGGGGGCGATCCTGGTGCTGGCGATGTTCTTCGTGGCGCTCAACCTGATCGTGGACGTGATGCAGACGGCCCTCGATCCGCGCATCGCGCGGGGCTGAACCGATGACCCCACCCGTCACCGCCGCACCCGTCACGGCCGCCGACGTCGCGGCCCTCGCCGAGGGGGCGCCCCTCGGCGCCGGCGGGGCGGCCGCCCTGTCCGCAGGCGGCTCTTCCCACGGCTCCTCCCAGGGCTCCTCCCGCGGCTACTGGGGGCATGTCGGCGCCAAGCTCCTGCGCGACCCCGTCGCCCTCGGCGCGGCCGGCATCATCCTCCTCATCGTCGCGGTCGCGCTCCTCGCGCCCTGGATCACGCCGATGGACCCCTACAAGGGCTCCATGCTGCGCCGCCTCCGCCCGGTCGGCGACGCGACCTACTGGCTCGGCTCGGACGAGCTCGGCCGCGACATGCTGAGCCGCCTGATGATGGGCGGGCGCCTCTCCCTGTTCATGGGCGTCACGCCCGTCCTGATCGCCTTCGTGCTCGGCTCGGGGCTCGGCATCGTCGCCGGCTACGCGGGCGGGCTCCTCAACACGGTGGTGATGCGCACCATCGACGTGTTCTTCGCCTTTCCGTCGGTGCTGCTCGCCATCGCCCTGTCGGGGGCGCTCGGGGCCGGGGTGTTCAACGCCATCGTCTCGCTGACCTGCGTGTTCGTGCCCCAGATCGCGCGGGTCGCCGAGAGCGTGACCACGCAGATCCGGACCCGCGACTACGTCGACGCAGCGCGGCTCTCCGGCGCCTCGCCCTTCACCATCGTGCGCGTGCAGGTGCTCGGCAACGTGCTCGGGCCGATCTTCGTCTACGCGACGAGCCTGATCAGCGTCTCGATGATCCTCGCCTCGGGCCTGTCGTTCCTCGGCCTCGGCGTGCGCCCGCCGGAGCCCGAATGGGGCCTGATGCTCAACACCCTGCGCACCGCGATCTACGTGAACCCCCTCGTCGCGGCCCTGCCCGGCCTCGCGATCTTCATCGTCTCGATCGCCTTCAACCTGTTCTCGGACGGGTTGCGCGCCGCCATGGACATCCGCTCATGACCGCCGCCACGGCCCCGGTGACGACCGACCCGCGCGACCGCGGCGGCCCGGCCCAGCCGCTCCTCAGCGTCTCCGGCCTCGTGAAGCACTTCCCCGTCCGGACGGGCCTCGCCCGCGGGCCGGCCCGCGCGGTGCGGGCGGTCGACGGCGTCGACTTCACGGCCCTCAAGGGCGAGACCCTCGGCATCGTCGGCGAATCCGGCTGCGGCAAGTCCACCACCGCGCGCCTCCTGATGGGGCTGATCGCGCCCGATGCCGGGCAGGTGCTGTTCGACGGCGAGGCGGTGGGGAGCCGGGCCCTGCCCTGGCGCAGCTTCCGCCGGCAGGCCCAGATGGTGTTCCAGGATTCCTACGCCTCTCTCAACCCGCGCATGAGCGTCGAGGCGTCCATCGCCTTCGGGCCGCGGGTCAACGGCCTCGGCGCCCGGGCCGCGACGGAGCGCGCCCGCGGCCTCCTCGCCCGGGTGGGCCTGGAGCCGCGGCGCTTCGCGGACCGCTATCCGCACGAGCTGTCCGGCGGCCAGCGCCAGCGGGTCAACATCGCCCGCGCGCTCGCCCTGGAGCCGCGGCTCCTCCTTCTCGACGAGGCGGTCTCGGCCCTCGACAAGTCGGTGGAGGCGCAGGTGCTGAACCTCCTCCTCGACCTCAAGCAGGAGTTCGGCCTGACCTACCTGTTCATCAGCCACGACCTCAACGTGGTGCGCTTCATCTGCGACCGGGTGATGGTGATGTATCTCGGCCGCGTCGCCGAGATCGGCCCCGCCGAGCGGGTCCTGTCGCGGCCCGCCCACCCCTACGCCGAGGCGCTGCTCGCCGCGATGCCCTCCCTCGACCCGGATGCGCGCACGCAGGTCGCGCTGCTCGCCGGGGATCCCCCGAACCCGATCGATCCGCCGGCCGGCTGCCGCTTCCACCCGCGCTGCCGGCTGGCGGAGGGCGTCTGCGGCTCGACCGAGCCGCCCCTCGACGCGATCGGGCCGGAGCATCGCGCCGCCTGCCTCGCCCGCCAGCCGGGCTCGGGCCACACCCTGGCCGCAGCCGCGGAGGCCGCATGAGCGCGACCGAGCCCGCCGTCGCGATCGAGAACCTCCGGGTCTCCTTCGGGCCGGTGCGCGCCGTCGACGGCGTCGACCTCACCCTGGCCAAGGGCGAGGCGGTGGCCCTCATCGGCGAGTCCGGCTCCGGCAAGAGCGTGACGCTCCGCGCGATCCTGCGCCTCCACCCGGAGCGCCGCAGCCGCACGGAGGGGCGCATCCGCGTCGGCGGGCGCGACGTGCTCGGCCTCTCGAAGGGCGCGCTCGCCGCCTTCCAGGGCCGCACGGTCTCGATGATCTTCCAGGAGCCGCTGCTCGCCTTCGACCCGGTCTACACGGTGGGCCGCCAGATCGCCGAGGCGGTGCGCCGCCACGAGGGCGTCGGCGCGGCCGCGGCGCGGGCGCGGGCGCTCGCGATGTTCGAGCGCGTGCGCATCCCGAGCCCGGAGCGACGCCTCGACGCCTATCCGCACGAGATGTCCGGCGGCATGCGCCAGCGCGCCATGATCGCGCTGGCGCTGGCCTGCCGGCCCGAGGTGCTGCTGGCCGACGAGCCCACCACCGCCCTCGACGCCACCGTGCAGATCCAGATCCTGCTCCTCCTGCGGGAGCTGCAGGCGGAGCTCGGCCTCTCGACGATCTTCGTCACCCACGACCTCGGCGCGGCGGTCGAGGTCGCCGACCGCATCGCCGTGATGTACGCCGGCCGCATCGTCGAATCCGGCTCCGCCCGCCAGGTGGTGCGCACCCCGCACCACCCCTACACGATCGGCCTGCTCAGGAGCCGGGCCGACGGGGCGATGGCGCGCGGCGCGCGCCTCGTCACGATTCCGGGCAGCCCGCCCGACCTCGCCGCCCGCCCGCCGGGCTGCGCCTTCGCCCCCCGCTGCTTCCTGGCCGAGGACCGCTGCGGCCGCGAGGCCCCGCCTCCCATGGCCGTCGCGCCCGGACAGGCCGCCGCCTGCTGGCGGACGGCCGAGGCCGCAGCGGCGTTCGGGGGCGCTCCGGCGCCGGCCTGACGGCGGATCCGCGCCTCCGGGAGGCCAGAGGACTTTCGAGGAGCCTGTCGACAAGCCCCCGCCGCGGCTTGACCGGAGGCGGCGGTTTCCGGAACAAAGACCGAACGGAAAGCTGCATCCCGGGATCGCGATGAGCAGGGAGGACACGTCCGGGGGTTGTCCCGACGTCCGGAAGATCATCCACATCGACATGGATGCGTTCTACGCCTCCGTCGAGCAGCGGGACGATCCGGCCTTGCGGGGCCGGCCCATCGCCGTGGGCGGCTCGCGCGAGCGCGGGGTGGTGGCGGCGGCGAGCTACGAGGCGCGGGCCTTCGGGGTGCGCTCGGCGATGCCCTCGGTCACGGCGCGGCGGCTCTGCCCGGACCTCGTCTTCGTGAAGCCCCGCTTCGACGTCTATCGGGCGATCTCCGAGGAGATCCGCGCGGTCTTTTCCGAGCACACCGACCTGATCGAGCCGGTGGCGCTCGACGAGGCCTACCTCGACGTGACCGAGAACCGCCAGGGTCTGCCGACCGCCACCGCGGTCGCGCGCGCGATCCGCGCGGACATCCTGGCCCGCACCGGCCTCGTCGCCTCGGCGGGCGTCTCCTACAACAAGTTCCTGGCCAAGGTCGCCTCGGACTACCGCAAGCCGAACGCGCTGTTCGTGATCACCCCCGCCATGGGCCCGGGCTTCGTGGAGGCGCTGGCCATCGGCCGCTTCCACGGCGTCGGCCCCGTGACCGAGGCCAAGATGAAGCGCCTCGGCATCGAGACCGGCCGCGACCTGAAGGCCCGCACCCTGGAAGAGCTCGTGGCCGCCTTCGGCAGCGCCGGGCCCTACTACCACGCCGTCGCCCGCGGGGACGACCGGCGCGCCGTGCGGGCGCACCGCATCCGCAAGTCCATCGGCGCCGAGAACACCTTCCCGGACGATGCGGCGACGTTCCCGGTGCTGGCCGAGCGCCTGGCCCCGATCCTCGACAAGGTCTGGGCGGCCTGCGCGGCCCGCGAGGTCGGCGGCCGGACCGTGACCCTGAAGGTGAAGTTCTCGGATTTCGAGCAGATCACCCGGGCGCGCTCGCTGCCCGAGCCGGTCCCCGACCGCGCGACCCTGGAGCAGGTGAGCCTCGCGCTCCTGCAGGACGTCTTCCCGCTGCGCCGGAGCGTGCGCCTCCTCGGCGTCTCCCTGTCGAGCCTGCAGCACGGCCCGACGCGGGCGCCGCTGCAGCTCGGCCTGGCGATCTGATCGGCGATCCGAGGGGCCTTGAACGCGAAAAGGCCGCCCGGTGAGGGGCGGCCTTTTGCGGTAGTGGATCGTGTCGAGGGTTTGCTGGATTGCGCTGTGCGGGCCTGGCGGCGACCGACTCTCCCGTGCCTTGAGACACAGTACCATGGGCGCTGGTGCGTTTAACGGCCGAGTTCGAGATGGGATCGGGTTC